>DATLDR010000274.1:0-38762 GCA_035525775.1 Flavitalea sp. | reverse complement strand
TGGATTGATAGGAAACTGCTCCTACCTGGCCCACGTAAACATCAATACAAATATTACATGGCTCTGCTGGCCGCGATTCGATAGCTCTTTCGTTTTCGGAGGTCTTTTGGATAAAGAAAAAGGCGGCGAATTTTCAATTCTTCCTTCAACAGAATACACTTCTAAACAATATTATCGCGAGAATACAAATATACTTTGTACGGAAATTACCTCTGCAGATGGTAAATACCGTATCACCGATTTTGCTCCCCGCTTCAAGCAATTTGACAGGTTTTTCAAGCCACTGATGATTATTCGCAAAATAGAACCATTGGATGGTTTGCCAAGAATAAGGATCAATTGCAAACCTGTATATGAATATGCAGACAGGCAACTTGAACCATCCCGGGGAAGCAATCACTTAGAATATCTCGGTGGTCCGGAAAAAATACGGCTTACTACGAATATCCCGATCAGTTATATTATCGAGGGACATTACTTCATTCTGAATGAAACAAAATACCTGCTGCTTACATATGGTTCGCCACTTGAAGCACCCCTGGAAAGTACGGCTGAATCATTTTTGAGAGAAACCACCGCATACTGGCGCACATGGATCAAACACTCCTCTATCGTACGTTTTCATCAGCCTTTTGTGATACGCGCCGCACTTTGTCTGAAGATCCATCAATATGAAGATACCGGCGCTATTGTAGCCGCCAGTACAACCAGCCTCCCTGAATTTGATGGAAGCGGCAGAAACTGGGATTACCGATTTTGCTGGCTGCGTGACACTTATTATGTTATTACTTCGCTTAACCATATAGGTCATTTTGAAGAGATGGAAAAGTATTTCCATTATGTTACCGATATATGTTTTTCCGAAGAATCACGATACCAGCCTTTATATGGCATTACAGGAGAAAGACATTTAACGGAACAGATACTGCCCCAGTTAAGCGGATATCTCGGCAACCAGCCTGTGCGCATCGGTAACCAGGCATATGAGCATATTCAGAATGATATCTATGGACAGGTACTTATTTCACTGTTGCCACTGTATACAGATCACAGGTTTGTATTCCGTGAGAGAAAAGATTCGGCGAGATGGATCGACACTGTGCTCAGTAAAATTGAAAAAACGATAGATGAAAAAGATGCAGGGATCTGGGAATTCAGAAATATGGCTCACTTTCATGCATACAGTAATCTTTTTCAATGGGCCGGATGCCATGCTGCAGAAAGAATGGCCAGGCTGATTGGAGATGACAGCTTATTGCAGCGTGCAGTGATTTTAAAAGAAAAGGCTGCAGAACACATTGAAAGCTGTTATGATCCTGTACGTAAAGTGTACACACATGCCAAAGGAAGCTCACATCTCGATGCCTCAACACTGCAGCTGATCATGATGAATTTCATTGACCCGGCTTCTGAAAAAGCAAGGGACCATCTTGCAGCGCTTGAAAAAGAGTTACGCACGCCTAAAGGATTATTTTACCGGTATCTTCACTCAGATGATTTTGGAAAACCTAAAACAACTTTTCTTATCTGTGCCTTCTGGTACGTTGAAGCACTGGCCTGCGTAGGACGCATTGATGATGCTATACGTGAATTTGAGAACCTGCTGCAATATTCAAATCATCTTTTATTATTCAGTGAAGATGTTGATGAGGAAACAGGCAGCCAATGGGGGAACTTTCCACAGGCTTACAGTCATGTAGGACTTATGAATGCCGCGTACCGTATTGCAATGAAGCTGGATACTCCTATTTTTCTTTAAGGTTCATTTCAGCATCTTTTGCCATGCTATTATAATTCGATAGTTCCCGCAGCAGGTTGCGCACATCAATATAATTGCCCGTGTAATAAGAGGCGGCGGAAACATGACTTCCAACTTTTATGGTAACAGCATCCGGAGGCAATGCTTTGAAAATATCCTCATCTGTATGATCATCACCAATTGCCATGATGAAATCATATTTAGTATCCTGCAGAAACGTGAGCACTGCTTTGCCTTTGTTGATTTCAATATTCTTTATCTCAACAACTTTATTTCCGGGCAGCAACTGCAAACCTTTATCTTCTACGAGATACCGTAAAGTGTTGATGAGTTCATTTGCTCTCAGCTCGCCCAGGCTTTCTTCAACCTTTCTGTAATGCCATACGAGAGAAAAATCTTTCTCTTCTATAAATGCTCCCGCTGTTCGGTCGGCAAAAGATTCCATTACAGGAAGAAATTCTTTTTTCCATGAAGAATTAAGTCCGGGAATACTGATCCACTTTTTACTGGCCGTTTTGTTCCAGGCACCATGTTCAGCGATGATATCAATATCCAATTCACCGAACCATTTTTCAAGAAATGTAGGAGTCCTTCCACTAACAAGTACAAGCCGGTTACCAGGGTCAGCTGAAAGCCGCTTTAGCAATTGATTAAGATCTTCATCCGGTGATGCAAGCTCAATGCTTGATTTGAATCCTACGAGTGTGCCATCATAATCAAGAAAAATAACACGGTTCTTTGTAGTACCGTATTGTTTCCTGATATTGAACCGTGTTGAACTGTTAATACGTTTTGCATACATCGATTGCTGCATATGCTTCACTTCAGTAAGCCTGTTCATAAATAATTTCACCCAGTGCGAAATGTTGAATTTCATTACTATTTCTTTCATCATTTTCATTCGTCTGGATTGTTCCTGTAAAGGCATATTCAGAGCCTCCAGGATAGCATTCGCAATTGATACGATATCATTCGGATTCACAATCAATGCATCTACAAGTTCTTTAGATGCACCTGCCATTTCACTTAGTATAAGAACGCCATCGTCATTATGCCTGCTGGCCACAAATTCTTTGCATACCAGGTTCATTCCGTCTCTCATAGGTGTAACAAGGCAAATGTGGGCCTTTGCATATAGCGCAGATAATTCATCAACGGAAAACGATCTGTAAAAATAAACTACAGGTTGCCATTCTATTGTGCGGTACCGTGCATTGATGCTTCCTGCAAATTTGTCGATCTCATCCCTTAGTTCGCGGTATTGCGGAACAGTATCGCGCGAAGGCACAATGATCATATACAATACAATCTTTTTAACGTAATCAGGATTCTGTTGCAGAAAAAGTTCAAAAGCCTGTAACCGCTGCAATATACCTTTAGTGTAATCAAGGCGGTCAATAGATAAAATAACTTTATTGTCATTCACAGTTTTATCGAATATCCTAAGGTGTTCCTGAACGATATCAGTTTCTACCAGGTCGTAAAACTTCCGGCTGTCGATACCCATCGGAAAGCTATCTGTAATGATGCTCCTGTTATTGAAATTAATGTCATTGGAAGATGAATTGACATTGGGCATCAGCCTTCGAGCTGATTGTACCAGATGCCTAGCATCATCAAAAGTGTGAAAACCTATCAGGTCCGCACCCAGCATTCCCTCAAGGATTTCGATCCGCCATGGAATAAGACGGAATAATTCATATGAAGGAAACGGAATATGCTGAAAGAAGCCAATAGTTATATCAGGCAATACCGAACGAATAAGACCTGGCAACAACAATAACTGATAATCATGTATCCATAATATATCGCCCGGTTCAGCAATATCCAGAATAATATCCCTGAATTTTTTATTTACCTGCAGGTAGCAATCCCAATAAGATTGCTGATATCGCGCATACGTAGGCATATAGTGAAATACCGGCCAAAGCACTTCATTAGAAAAGCCTTCATAATATTGATTGATTTCATCCTGTGTAAGGAAAACAGGTTTCAGATTTTTACTGTCCAGTTCATTGGTAATGCGTGACCGGGTCTCTTCATCGTTTATTTCCAGTCCGGGCCACCCTACCCATACGTTTCCGGATTGCTGGTAAATTGAACCCAACCCGGTAGCTAAACCCCCTTCACTCGGAATCAATGAATGTATGCCATTGTTCTCCACCAATTTCACCGGCAACCTGTTTGATACAATTATTGTTTTACTCATTAATACTTATTAGTTGATAATCAAATTCATGCTTTAATAAACGTACCAACATTTTCAGGAGGTTTCATGATGTGGTATTTCATGCCATCAGGCAAAATTTAGCCCAATAAAAGAATTCAGGCAAAGTGTAGAAAACATTCCCCAATAAAAATTTAAAATATTTATTTGCCATTGTAACAGCATGATGGCAAGCATTTTTAAATGTACAAAGGCGTAACACCTATCATTAAATAAAAAAAGTAATGTCATGGGAAACATTCTGTACTTAATCGCAGTAATTCTTATAATCGCATGGGCAATAGGATTTTTAGGCTACAATGCCGGAGGTCTTATTCACATCTTGCTCGTTATCGCAGTTATTGCGATAGTGTTAAGATTGATCCGTGGCTCAGGAGTATAAGCGACTTGTTGAATCTTATCAAAGGATATTCAGAAACCCCCGTCAAGGGGGTTTTGTCGTATTTTGCCAAATGCAGATCCAAATGTGGACGATCGGAAAGAGTCATGAACATTATGTTGATGCAGGCATTTCCGATTTTACAAAACGTATAAATAATTACTTTTCTGTATCCTGGAAAATTATTCCTTCCATAAAAAATGCTTCACGGTACACCGAACAGGATCTTAAACGGAAAGAAGGCGAAGTTGTGCTTAAAATGCTGGAACAGCAGGATAATTTAATTGTACTTGATGAAAAAGGAAAACAATTGAATTCAATACAGCTGTCAACGTTTATTCAGCTGCGCGCCAACGATAGTGTGAAGAACCTGATCTTCCTTATCGGTGGCGCTTATGGTACAGACGATGCAGTGTTGAAGCGCGCCAACTATACATGGTCGTTATCTCCTCTTACATTTCCACATCAGCTTGTGCGACTTATTCTTGCTGAACAGATTTACCGGGCATGTACCATTCTGCGCAATGAAAAATATCATCACAGCTGATTTCTTTTCTTTCACCCTATCTTTATAAAAAAGTTCTAGATGTCTATAACGGTGATCATTATCATCATTACTGTTCTTATTTCTCTGTCAGCGTTCAACAGTCCTAAAATAATGAACGACCTTATCTTCTATCCGCCAGCAGTTACCAACAACCGTCAGTATTACCGTTTTATCACCTGTGGATTTATCCATGCAGATTACGGTCATCTTTTTTTCAACTTGATATCGTTATATTTTTTCGGCCAGTTTGTTGAAACTGCATTTGCTTATATTTTTGGAGATGCAGGCAAGTTCCTCTACCTGCTGATGTATGTCATGGCACTTGCTGCGAGCCTTCTACCCACTTATTCAAAAAATAAAGACAATAATTATTACAGGAGTCTTGGCGCGTCAGGAGCTGTGTCTGCGGTAATTTTTGCAGGCATTTTACTTGATCCTACAAATAAGATCTACCTGATGTTTATTCCAATCGGCATTCCTGGTTTTGTTTTCGGTCCTGTTTATCTGCTTATCTCCGCATGGATGGATAGAAAGGGTAATGACAACATCAATCATTCAGCGCATATATGGGGAGCATTGTTTGGAATCGCTTTCCTGATCGTTACAGGTTATGTAACCGGAAAATATAACACGATTCAGGAATTCATATATAAAGTGAACATGTACATCAGCGGCTAAGGAACAATTGTAAATTTAAGTACCGCATTGGAGGATGCGGTGATTTTAAACCTTTCGTCAATTCTCATCCCAACCACCCAGCAGATTCGTCTGCCGGATTCAAGAACATATATTTTCTCCTTATCTGTCCTGGAAAGTTTATGATCAATTAAAAATCGCGAAATTTTTTTCTTTTTTTTCATACCCAGCGGATAAAAGTAATCGCCGGCTTTCCACTTTCTTAACAACAGCGGAAACTTCATAGCTTTTTCATCAAGTTTGGCAACAAGCGCATCATTGGAAAAATGAATATGGTCAGTTATAACGTTTTCGATTTTAAGGCGACCTGCTGGAAAAATTACTTCATGCTGACCTGCTTCAATAACAATATTCAATGCTTTTTCATTTTCCATAGGAGCAATGATCAGCCAGTTCCTGTTCCTGATAATACGATGTGTGCCTGATTGAACAAAACTGTTTTGCTCTGCATCAAGTAGTCGAATAACATCATTCAGCTGATGTGGCGTAAATCCGAAATCTTTGATCACTTCAAATAATATCGTATTAAGCGGTGATGTTTTTCTTAATTTGAGCACCGGTATATGCACCTCATTGCCTCTCACCTCCAGCAATTTCTTCTTCTGTAATTCAACAGCCTGCATATACAGCTGACCAATCTCTCTGAAGCGTAAAATGTTATTGGCAAGATTTGCTTCTGCCTCCGGAAATACCCTGTATACCATCGGGATCACAGCATTGCGGAAATAATTTCTTGAATATTTATCGGATGCATTTGATCTATCCTCGCGCCAGCTGAGTTTTTTTTCTTTTGCATAGTCAAGAATTTCTTTTTTAGAAGCAATAAGTAAGGGTCTTACGATATCGTCATGCTTTTCAAGCATGCCTCTCAAACCTGTAATGCCGGTGCCCCGGAAAAAGTTCATGAGTACTGTTTCGATATTATCATCTGCATGATGTGCAGTGACCACATACCGCAGATCGTTTTCCAGCAATTCGTAGAACCATTGGTATCTCAGTTGCCTTGCAGCCACCTGCACTGATATTTTATGCTGCTCAGCAAAAGCAAGCGTATCAAATTTTTTTATATGAAAAGGTACCCGGTAATGATCGGCGACACCTTTTACGAAACATTCATCCAGCACACTGTCTTCCGCTCTCAGCTGAAAATTCACATGTGCGATTTCAAAATTGTAACCGGCGCTTTTGCACAAATCACACAGCACTATAGAATCCACACCTCCGCTCACTGCAAGCAATAAACGATCACTGGCATTGAAGAGTTTTTTCTCCACTATATTGTGTACAAAGCGCGTAAGCAGCATCCTGATTCTTGATTTTAATGCACCGGATATTTATTGTACCCGGTTCAAAACTTGTTTTTTTGATGAAAATTCTTTTGGTTTGCAGGGCCTCCATAGTTGCATAAACAACTTTTAACCACATTCATTATGAAGATTCTGGTTTGTATAAGTAAAACTCCGGACACCACGGCAAAAATAGCCTTCACCGATAACAATACGAAATTCGCTGAAGCCGGTGTGCAATGGATCATCAATCCGTACGACGAATGGTATGCGCTGGTTCGTGCTATTGAATTGAGAGAAAAAGATCCCTCTGTAGTCATCCATTTAATAACCGTTGGTGGTGCGGATACAGAACCGGTCATCCGCAAAGCGCTCGCCCTGGGAGGTGATGAAGCTTACCGTATCAATGCAACAGGACAGGACAGTTTTTACATTTCATCGCAGATTGCAGAAATTGCCAGGCAGGGTAATTACGACCTCGTATTCACGGGGAAAGAGACCATTGATTATAACAGCTCATCCGTTGGGGGAATGGTGGCAGAGCTGCTTGGATTTCCTTTTTTAAGTTTGGCCATAAAGTTTGACCTCAATGGCTCTGCCGCTACAGTAGTTCGTGAAATAGAAGGAGGTGAAGAAACTGTGGAGGCATCCCTGCCGTTGGTAGTCAGCTGCCAGAAAGGTATGGCCGAACAACGTATTCCTAATATGAAGGGCATAATGGGTGCCCGCACCAAACCGCTTAAAGTGAGTGAACCCGTAAAGGTGGAACCTCTTACCAGTATCAGGTCTTTCGAAACACCACCACCAAAATCGGGTGTTAAACTGGTGCCTGCCGACAATCCTGCCGAGTTGATCAGGTTGCTGCGAGAAGAAGCTAAAGTGATTTGATTTATTCACTCTGACAAATTTTATTCATATGCCCGTTTTAATATTCCTCGACCAGTCTGATAATACCATTAAGAAAACCACACCTGAGGTAATTACTTATGGTGCAAGGCTCGCAGTGCAGCTCGGCACAACTGCTGAAGGAGTGCTACTTGGAACTATTGGTGATGACGTTGCCTCCCTGGGTAAATATGGTGTAACAAAAATTCATCATGTAGCCGATGCTTCACTTAACCATCCTGACGGCCAGGTATACACGAATATCATCGCTGATGTTGCCCAATCGATCGGCGCAAAGGTGATTATATTTTCCAATAATCTGCATGGCAAAGCGATCGCACCACGGCTGTCTGCACGGTTAAAAGCAGGACTGGTTGCCGGCGCTGTTGCGCTACCTGATACTTCAGATGGCTTCACGGTGAAGAAAACTGTATTTTCAGGAAAGGCTTTTGCCAATGTAACTGTTAATACGGATGTGAGAATTATTACGTTGAACCCAAACTCGTTTCAAGCAGAAAGTACGGGCGGAAGCGCACAAGTTGTGCCGTTCAATACAAAAATTCAAACGGCTCAGACGAAAGTAGTTGCAGTAAATAAAATACAGGGTGAGATCCCTTTAAGTGAAGCGGAAAGAGTGGTGAGTGGTGGACGTGGATTGAAAGGCCCTGAAAACTGGAAAATGATTGAAGAGCTGGCCTCTGTGTTACATGCCGCAACAGCGTGCAGCCGTGCAGTAGCGGACGCAGGCTGGCGTCCTCATCATGAGCATGTGGGACAAACCGGTCTGGCCATTGCTCCAAATTTATACATGGCCATAGCCATATCCGGAGCGATACAACACCTTGCCGGAGTAAACAGAAGTAAAGTGATTGTAGTGATCAACAAAGATCCCGAGGCGCCTTTTTTTAAAGCAGCAGATTACGGAATTGTAGGTGATGCATTTGATGTTGTGCCTAAATTGATTGAAGCAGCAAAGGCTCTTTAGCCTCCCTGCTTTTTCAATAAAATCTTGTACGTTTGTGGTTATTATCAAATAAAAAATCACCCACCCGGAATATTGCGGCGTAAAACAGGAATCAGAGTTTTATGAAGAAAATAGAGTTGGAAATAGTGGCATTGTCGCATAGTATAACCCAAACACATTCATACGCAGTCGTTTTAGGGGAGGTTAACGGTTTACGCCGTCTACCTATCGTTATAGGAGGTTTTGAAGCCCAGGCGATTGCAGTTGCGCTGGAAAAAATGCACCCGAGCCGGCCTTTAACCCACGATCTGATGAAGAATTTCATGAACGCATTCAATATTGATCTTCAGGAAATCATCATCTGTGACCTCCAGGAAGGTATATTTTACTCCAAGCTGCTTTGTGTTAGTGAACATGATACGGTAGAAATCGATTCCCGCACTTCAGACGCTCTTGCCCTGGCAGTAAGATTCGGTTGCCCTATCTATACCTACGATAACATACTGGAAAGTGCCGGCATCCTCATGGAAGATTCTTCAGGCAAAAAGAAAATTGCCCGCGAGGCAGTTACCACAGAAACTTCCCGTGGCTCTGATGACCTTCGCGCACTTTCAGTTGAAGAACTGAATCATCTTCTGAACGAAGTGCTGGAACAGGAAGATTATCTTAGAGCTATTGCCATCCGCGACGAGATAAACAGCAGAAAAAAATCACGCTAATATAATTGGTCCTTTTCCCAAATTGTAAAATTAACCTGGGCCTGCGTGTAGCCGGCAAACGCGCCGACGGCTATCATGATATAGAAACCATTTTCTATCCTGTTCCCCTGAGAGATGCTGCGGAAATAACCATCTGCTCCGGGAAAAAAGAACAACCTGCATTTGAGCTTATTGTTACCGGCACCAATATTCCTGGTGATGTTTCATCGAATCTATGCACAAAAGCTTGGGAGCTGGTTAAAAAAGATTATCCTCTTATCCCACCTGTTAGAATGCATCTTCATAAAGCCATTCCTGTTGGAGGGGGGCTGGGCGGAGGTTCAGCAGACGGAGCATTCACACTTATATTATTGAATGAAGAACTTAAACTTAACCTCACGACTGAAAAATTACTAAGCTACGCATTGCAGCTCGGCAGCGATTGTCCTTTCTTTATCATGAATAAGCCCTGTTATGCGACAGGCCGGGGTGAGATCATGGAAGAGATCAGTGTTGCGTTGAAAGATTATTATTTTGTGATTGTAAACCCGGGGATACACATCAGTACGGCTGAAGTTTTTAAAGAAATAATTATCACCGCTAAGGAAAGGCCTTCGTTAATCCAGTTGATCAGCTTACCAATAGTAGAATGGAGATATCACGTGGTGAATAAATTCGAAGAACCTGTTTTTAAAAATCACCCGGTATTGAAACAGATCAAAGATGAATTATATGATGAAGGTGCTGTATTTGCATCAATGACCGGTACAGGCAGCAGCCTGTATGGAATTTTCCACAACAGCAAAAAAATTGCAAATTTGCTGGCTGGTGGAAAATCAACGGTTTATATTTTAAATCAATCGCTT
Source organism: Flavitalea sp. (assembly GCA_035525775.1). GTDB lineage: Bacteria > Bacteroidota > Bacteroidia > Chitinophagales > Chitinophagaceae > Flavitalea. The sequence goes on along the minus strand of DATLDR010000274.1, from coordinate 28,455 downwards.
TGAAAGTCGTAGGTTTTACATTCATACGAAATGCTATAAAATTTGATTACCCAGTTAAGGAAGCCATCAGCTCGATCCTTCCTTTATGCGATGAAGTGATTGTGAATGTAGGCAACTCCGACGACGCTACTGAAAATCTGATACATGATATTGATCCCGAAAAAATAAAAGTATTTCATTCTACATGGGATGAATCACTGATAGCAGGCGGCCGTGTTCTTGCCGCAGAAACAGATAAAGCATATAAAAAGATAGCTGATGATGCTGACTGGTGTTTTTACATCCAGGCAGATGAAGTGATCCATGAAAAATATTACGATGCGATACTTTATGCCATGGAAAAGTATAAGGACGATAAAAACATTGAAGGGCTATTGTTCAGGTACCTGCATTTTTATGGCAGCTATGATTATGTAGGCGATACAAGAAAGTGGTACAGTCATGAAATAAGGATCGTCCGGAAAGATGGCAACATACATTCTTACAGAGATGCTCAGGGATTCAGAAAGAATGGAAGAAAACTGAATGTTGCTGAAATCGATGCATACGTATATCATTACGGATGGGTACGGCATCCGCAACACCAGATGAAAAAAGTGCTTGGCTTTGAAAAATTGTATCGCAGCGATAGCATGGCATCCAGAATATCGAAAGAGGAAACCGATCATTTCGATTATTCTGATATTGATTCGCTCACGCGTTTCACTTATTCACATCCCGGGGTAATGAAGCAACGCATTTCCGAAAAGAACTGGGCATTTGAACACGATATTTCGTGTAAGAAATTTACACTCAAAGGACGGATCCTTCACTGGATAGAAAATGTTACCGGCAAAAGGCTGTTTGATTATCGGAATTACAACATCATAAGATAAATATGTAACTTCGCGTAAATCTCAATTTATTCTTCATCACGAACACATAACGCAAGTTCTCAAATCGAATCTCGATTTGCTTCATCACTGACGAACCTTAGCGCTTTCAACTTTTCACTTTTCACCTTTCACTTTTAACCTTTAACTTTTAACCTTTAACTTTTAACTTTTAACTTTTAACTTTTAACTTCTCTTCCATGTCCAACCCTGAATATTATTATGCACTGGAAGAAAAGCACGGTGCACATAATTATCATCCTATTCCTGTTGTGTTGGAAAAAGGTGAAGGAGTACATGTGTACGATGTGGAAGGAAATAAATATTTTGACTTCCTCAGCGGCTACTCTGCGGTGAACCAGGGACATTGTCATCCTAAAATAGTTGACAGTTTTATTCAGCAGGCATCACGGCTAACACTCACCTCACGGGCTTTTTATAACAACCGGCTCGGTGAATTTGAAAAGTATATTACCACGCTTTTTGGATACGATAAGGCATTAGTGATGAACACAGGAGTGGAAGCTGTGGAAACAGCAGTGAAGCTTTGCCGGCGGTGGGCATACGATGTAAAGAAAACAGAGCCTGATAAGGCTAAAATAATTGTTTGCGAAAATAATTTTCACGGGCGCACAGGAATGGTAATTTCTTTCAGCAGTGATGCATCATCCTATTCACGGTTCGGACCCTTGATGCAGGGCTTCGAGATCATTCCTTACAATGATCTGGAGGCACTCGAAAATGCATTGAAAGATAATAATGTCGCAGGATTTTTGGTGGAGCCCATACAGGGTGAAGCTGGTGTGATCATTCCGGATGATGGTTACCTGACCTCAGCAAAAAAACTTTGCGAGGATGCTAATGTATTGTTCATTGCCGATGAAATACAAACGGGTTTGTGCAGAACCGGCAAAATGCTCTGCATAGATCATGAAAATGTAAAAGCAGATATTCTTATACTGGGCAAGGCATTAAGTGGGGGAATGATGCCTGTATCTGTTGTGCTTGCCGATGATGAAATAATGCTTACAATTAAACCAGGAGAGCATGGTTCTACATATGGCGGAAATCCACTTGCTGCAGCAGTAGCCATTACTGCATTACAGGTATTGACAGATGAAGCGCTTTGTACCAATGCACAGGCCATGGGAAAATTGATGAGAGACCAGCTGAATAAAATAAATTCACCGCTCATAGCGGAGGTACGTGGAAAAGGATTGTTGAATGCAATTGGAATAGATCATTATGATAATCATGCAGCATGGGAGATTTGCCTGCTTATGAAACAAAAAGGATTACTCGCCAAACCAACTCACGGAGACAAGATCCGGTTGGCCCCGCCTTTAATTATAAATGAACAGCAGGTAATAGAAGCAGTGAACATCATCAAAGAAAGCATTGAAGCTTTCAGTAATCATCATTAATTGAAAAAAAACATTTTTACCCGGAACATATGCATTGGATTGGTTGACGGATTAACCATACCGCTTGCGCTTGCAGCAGGTCTAAGCGGTCTCGTTATTAACTCATCATCTGTGATCATTGCCTGCCTTGTGGCATCACTCGCCGGTGCAATGACCATGACCATCGGTGGCTTTTTTGAAAGCAGGAAATATGCGGGAAGCGAAAACCCCGTTGTATCCGCGGTCACCATTGGTGGTGGATATTTTTCAGGCGGTATGGTTGCCACTCTGCCTTATTTCTTTCACAATGATCCCATGATAGCACTGTGCTTTTCAGCAATTGTCACCATTGCAGTTCTTTTCATAGCGGGCTACTGGGAAAGTAAGCTCAACGGATCAAATGGATGGACGAACGCCGTAAGGGTGTGCGTAACGGGGGCAGTTGCTGCATGTGCCGCGTTTTTTATTGGGAAATTATTCAGGTGATGATTCCTTCAGCTTCATATCTGGGAGCAGTGCACAAAGTAAAATAAGTGATGCGCTCACAAGCATTATCCATATACCTTCCTGTTTTACAGGGCACACTCCTCTGTAACAGGATGTATAAAGAATAAATGTTTTGATCGCAAAAGCAATGATGATCGTGCATATGAGCACATTCCAGCGCTTAGCCCATATCTTTGGCACCGCAAAAAATATCATGGCGGCTATTGCCAGGTAGATGAATATCTTGCCTGGTCGGCCATAAATATTGTTTTCAGAGTAGAACCCGGTAAAATATTTGTGTATATCCGGGTACCAGGTCCAGTTCATAAAACCAGACAGGATAAGCATAACTGCAGCCACAATGCCGATCCATTGCGAAAATTTCATAGGCAAATATACAGGCTATGATTTTGTCAATGCGTTCAAAGCGCTTAATGAATTAATTTCATCTTCTAAAAAAATAAAAATGGATACTCCACTCAAAGAAATAGACAATGCAGTCGCCAGGGCAAATGAGGCTTTTTTAGTTTACCGCTTAATCAAACCTTCAATCAAAATATCATTTCTGCAACTGATTGCCGACAAAATTGACCAGCATAGAGATCAGTTATCTGAAACCGCAAGTAAAGAAACATCCTTACCTAACGACAGATTGCAAACAGAAATTACCAGAACCATCAACCAGTTACGTTTATTTGCTGAACTGCTCCGTGAAGGCTCATGGGTGCGAGCCATAATCGATACTGCGCAACCTGAAAGAAAACCATTTCCTAAACCGGATGTAAGACAAATGCAACTACCTCTTGGACCTGTTGCTGTATTTGGTGCCAGCAACTTCCCCTTTGCATATTCAGTATGCGGAGGAGACACAGTAGCCGCGCTAGCTGCAGGATGCACAGTTGTATACAAGGCAAATCCCGGCCATCCTGAAACATCAGAGGCAGTTTCAAAAATTATTACAGATGCCGTAACATCTTCAGAATTACCAGATGGAGTGTTCACCATGGTTCAGGGAGCTTCAAACGAAACAGGTCTTCGTTTGGTGATGCACCCTCTGATAAAAGCAGTAGGATTTACCGGTTCATTTAAAGGTGGCAGGGCACTTTATGATGCATGTGCACGCAGGGAAGAACCAATACCTGTGTATGCTGAAATGGGCAGCACAAATCCCGTTTTTATTCTCCCTGAAATTCTCGAGCAAAAAGGAGAAGAGATAGCAAAATTACTTGCTGGTTCCAACACTGTCAGTGCTGGACAGTTCTGTACGAATCCCGGAATAATGGTGGCACAGGAAACGGTCGGGTTGAATAAATTCTACGATGAATTTTCAAAAGCTATCAGGGAATCACCATCAGCACCGATGCTTACAAAATCAATTTTAAACAATTTTGAAAAAAGTATGAAAGAAGTTTCCGCAAAAAAAGAAGTGGTGGTTGCTGCGGTAGCACAAGATGATAAAAAAGAAAATGCACATGCGCACGTGTTTATCGCTTCTGGGGAATCTTTTTTAAATGATCACCAGCTGTCAGAAGAAATGTTTGGACCAAGTTCAATCCAGGTGACCGCGAAAGATAAACCTGAAATGATGAAAATAGCTGCATCTCTACCAGGCCAGCTTACAGCAACGGTATGGGGCACCGAAAACGATCTTAAAAGTAATAAAGATCTGATACGGCTGCTTGAATTAAAAGCAGGAAGGCTCATCATCAACAATGTGCCTACAGGTGTTGAGGTGACCAGAGCAATGATGCATGGTGGCCCTTATCCTGCTACTACCGACAGCAAGTTTACTTCAGTAGGCACAGAATCTATTTATCGATTTACAAGGCCTGTCTGCTATCAGAATTTCCCTTCATTTCTGCTGCCGGATGAATTAATATAAATTTGCAAAGTGAACGCTCAGCTCGATATTAGTCCAGATAAAAAAATCCCTATGTACCTGCAGATTGTGGAATCCATCACCAATGCGATCCGCAGGGGCAATTATAAAATGGGTGACAGAATTTATTCGATCAACGAACTCAGTAACGAATATTTCCTCGCCCGGGACACCGTGCAGAAAGCATATAACATTCTGCATGAAAGAGGAGTAATCACTTCAGTAAAAGGTAAAGGCTATTATGTAAATAATACGAACCTCGACGTAGCGTATAAAGTTCTTTTACTCTTCAGTAAAATAAGTAACTATAAAAAACAGATCTATAATGGTTTTGTAAATGCTCTTGGCAAAAATGCAGTTGTAGATATCAAGATACATCACTTTAATACTGCATTGTTCAGTGAGCATATCACTAACAATATTAACAACTACGATTATTTTGTGGTGATGCCACACTTTTATGATAACCCGGCAGAAGCGATTAATATTATTAAAAAAATTCCCACCGACAAGCTGATCATTCTTGATAAAAATATTCCTTTATCAGATATTCATTCGGCTGCGGTATACCAGGATTTTCAGAACGACATTGCAGAAGCATTAGACCAGGGTCTTGACCTGCTTTCTAAATATGAAAGATTATTCCTAGTGTATCCCGGAGTAAGTAAATATTCACCCGAGATCATACAGGGATTCAAAAAGTTTTGCATGCAGAATACTTTTAAATGTGAAGTGCTGGAAGAGATTAATGAAAATACTCAGATCAACCCGCGGGAGGCATATATAGTGATTGAAGAAAGTGACCTTTGCAATGTGATAAAAAAGTCGCGCGAAAGCAATCTTGAGATTGGTAAAGATGTTGGCATCATCTCTTATAATGACAGTCCATTAAAAGAAATTGTGCTTGATGGTATAACTGTAATAACTACTGACCATACAAAAATGGGTGAAACCGCAGCACGGCTCATCCTTGAGAACAGCAGAGAAAAGATCAAGAATCCGTTTGTACTGATAAGAAGGGGTTCTTTATAGGCAAAGTGCATGGGGCAGATTTTTATATTTTATCTTAAAAATGCGGTTGCTACTCCTCCATCAACATTCAGACTGTTGCCTGTCGATTTATTTAGCAATCCCGATACAAAAACATAACAAGCATTGGCAATATCTTCCGGCAGTATGCTCTCATTCAACAACGTTCGTTTAGCATAAAATGAAGGAAGTTCCTCTACCTTGATTCCGTAGGCTTTTGCTCTCCCTTCTGCCCATCCTCCGGCCCAGATATTCGAATCTGCAATTACCGCATCCGGATTCACCATATTAACCCTTATATTAAATTCACCAAGCTCAGCTGCAAGCAAACGACTCAAATGTGCCTGTGCAGCTTTCGCGGAACCATATCCGGCATTATTAGGACCGGCAAACACTGCATTTTTTGAAACTATATTAATAATGTCTCCGCCCATCGCTTGTTTCTTCATGATCTCAACAGCCCCTTTCGATACAAGGAACTGGCCTTTTACCAAAATATCATACAGCCTGTTCCAGTCTTCCGTAGTGTGATCCGTCAATGATTTTGAAATGCTTATTCCGGCATTATTTACTATTATGTCAATACCACCAAATAACAAACTGGCGTCGACGAAAGCTTTGCCTGTGCTTTCTTCATTCGTCACATCTAAAAATACACCTGCAACATTATCCTTACCGAATACTTTACTGAACTCATCTGTTGCTCCCGTGAGTCGCTTCCCGTCAATATCATTCAGTATAACACAAGCGCCTTCTTCGGCAAATTTTTTCGCTATTGCTTTTCCGATACCTCCGCCACTGCCTGTAACCAGCGCTATTCTTCCGGTAAGTGCCTTAGGTTTAGGCATGCGCTGTAACTTGGCTTCTTCAAGCAGCCAGTATTCGATATTGAATGCTTCCTGACGGGGCAATGATGTGTATTCTGAAATTGCTTCCGCACCGCGCATAACGTTGATAGCATTTGTATAAAATTCTGAGGCTACACGGGCTGTCTGCTTATCCTTCGCAAATGTGAACATACCTACTCCTGGATAAATGATCACCACCGGATTTGCATCTCGCATAGCAGGACTATCAGCATGCCTGCAACTTTCATAATATGCTGCATACATTTTCCTGTACGCTTCAAATTGTGGCGTTATTTGATGCTTCAGTTCATCTGCATTATCAATGCTGTCGCCAGAATTTAAATTTAAAACAAGCGGACTGATCTTGGTACGTAAAAAATGATCCGGGCAACTGGTGCCCATCGGAGCGAGTCTTTCAAGATCATTAGAGTTGATGAATTCCATTACTGTTTCATCATCTGTATAATGCCCGACCATCCTGATTTTTGAGGAACATAATCCACGTAAAACAGGTGCTATAGATGCAGCTTTCTTCAGGCGCTCGTCTTTCGGTAACGCCTTTGTTTTCTCCCCTCCAAATACTTTTGTTCTGCTGGTATGGTCTTCAACGTAACTCGCACAGCGTTCAATCACCTCGAGAGTATTCATATAAGATTCGAAAGCAGTATCGCCCCAGGTGAACAGGCCGTGCGACCCGAGCATTATACCACGTATGGCCGGATTTTCATCAAGACATCTTTTCATTTGTAATCCCAACTCAAATCCCGGCCTTTGCCATTCAACCCATCCTATAGTTCCATTAAATAATTCTTCTGTGATCTTTTTACCATCCTTCGCTGCTGCTATGGCAATTGCCGCATCAGGATGCAGATGATCAATATGCCTGAATGGAAGAAACCCATGTAAAGGTGTATCTATTGAAGGGGCTTTGGATGAAAGATCGAAAATGCAATGGTTGAACAGCTCGACCATTTCATCTTCATGCTGTAGACCCCGGTAAACATTTTTTAATTCTCTTAACCGGTCAGTATATAAGGCAGCAAGACCGCTTTTCTTTAAAGTTCCCAGGTCACCGCCGGAACCCTTCACCCACATCACTTCAGTTTCTTTACCGGTAAGCGGATCCTTCTCCATCAACTTGCATGAAGTGTTACCTCCACCATAATTGGTGAGCCTTAGATCAGCGCCAAGCAGGTTAGACCGGTAGATGAGCAATGCAACCTGGTCATCGCCTAATGAAGCGGCTTTTGCATCATCCCATAAGTAACTTACATGCTTGAATTGGTGTTTCCCTATTACTTCTGGCATAATTGTTTGTTTACTTAATACTGTCTTTTAAAAATAGGCGTTTACATGCTATCAGCTGTCATGCTGTGTGATGCTTAACGCCTATCTTCGCCGCCGGAAAAAGGGTCAGAGTATTAAAGCATTGAAAAAGGATGGCACTGTTAGAAAAGTATTTGAAGGTAAAACGTTCCACCTTACCAGGAGCAGGAAAAGGCTTATTTACATCCAGGTTTATTCCCAAAGGAACACGTATAGTTGAATATAAAGGAAAAATCACCAGCTGGAAAGACGCTGACCACCAGAACGGTGGTAACGGGTACATTTATTATGTTAAACGAACTTATGTAATTGATGCATTGCATCGCGAGAAAGCCATCGCGCGGTATGCCAATGATGCGCGAGGGATGAATAAAGTAAAAGGAATCACGAACAACTCGGATTATGTAGAAGATGGCGTGAAAGTATATATAGAAGCGAAAAGAGATATACCGGCGAATTCAGAAATTTTAGTATCGTATGGTAAGGAATACTGGGATGTGATCAAGGCATTCAAAAAATCCGAGCAAAGCAATCATGTCAAAAACGGTAAGCCACGCAGGCCCTGAAATTTATTCCGGGTTCAACCTGAAAATAATACTCAGAGCTGCTGATGTCGTTATTGAACTCAAAAGGCGCCCCTGCATACAGGTAACTATTCAACAGGTTATTTGCATTTAAAGCGATCGTTAAATGTTTCATTCTGAAAGAAACATTTGCATCTGCACGGTGATAATCCGGAAGATGACTCAGTCTGCGTCCCTGCCATTGGTACCCTAACGACACATTCCATTGATCAGCGATTCTGTAATTGATCCACGCATTCGCAATGTGTTTTGCAGACCCTAAAAGGTCCGCTTCATTGCCGCTATTTGATTGATCTGAACTTTTTGTAATGCTGCAAACAGTGTATGAATAATTTGCAATAACGGCAATATGCCTGGACATATCTCCCTTGATATCGAATTCAATTCCTTGGGTTTTTGTCTGTTTTGTTTGTACTGCTTTATTTCCAAAACCTGGTAGTATAATAATCATATTGCTCCTGGTAAGCCGGTATATAGAAATGATGAAGTTCATCTTATCCTGTAGCCAGTGTCTTTTTAATCCACCTTCAATGTTCGTTGCTGTTAATGGTTTAAATACATTCATTGAGCTGTCAACACCTGGCTGACCTGTGAATGAACAGTCATATAATATATAAGCCGTTGTAGCATTCGGTAAATTATAACTGATCGCAAGTCTGGGAGTTAATCGCTTATCATTTGAATATACATCATCATTACGTTGTATCAATCCCGTATATCTTCCGGCAATGGTCAATCGGAGTTTATCGCCACAAAAATGAATTTCGTCGTGCACGTACAAGCCGCTTCCTTTTTGTGAAGGTCTATAATACCCCCGTTGTTTCAATGATATTCTTCTGTCAAATTGGGGAAGTGCATCTTCAGCAATCATCCCATGCACAGGTGAATAGATATTAAAAGGAACACTATTTTCTTCTTCATCATAACCGCTAATATTAAACAATTGGTAAAAGTCTGCATAATAACGATTGTACGACATATCAACTCCACCGAGTAAATGATGGTCGATGATTCCGGTGGAGAATTTACTGATGATATGAATTTGCCCTTGTATTATCTCACTTAGCGCATCCCAGTTGGAAATGCTTCTTGTAAGACTACCATCGTTTTGAAGTCCAACCGGGAATGCAGGCCAAACAGAAGAACCTGTCTGATTCAACTTCATCCATGCTACCTGCGCATTTATTTTAAAATACTCAGAGAAGCGGTGATCCGTTGTAACGAATAAATGATGGTCATTGATAAATGTAGGTTCAAGATTAGGCTCCAGCATAGAATTGTTGCGTGGCAAATCGCCCATTTTTAATGAGAACAAATAAGCAGCGCCAAGAGCAGCCATTTTCACATGCTGAAAATTATATTCTGCAGTAAGCAATGTTTTATCATCAGGACGAAAAGTTATTACAGGCGCAACAGCAAAACGGTTATTAAAGTCGAATTGCCTGTGCGACTTCATGCACTTACCCATTACATTCAACCGTGCGAGTAGTGTACTATGTTTGTTAAGCGTGCCATCAATATCAACTGCTATCCTCGTGAGGTCAAAACTTCCATACGTAAGTCTCACTTCATTCGAATTTTTTCCTGTGGGCTTTTTTGTTACAACATTGTATAACCCTGAACCTTCACCATTCGAATACATAAATGTTGCAGGACCTTTCACAAATTCAATTCTATCCACCATACTCATGTCTTCTGTAAGTGGCCCCCAGGGCATTTTTACATTCATACCATTTCTGAACGAAGTAATGCTGCCTCCCCTCATCGTTATATTTGCATAGTTACCCCAGCTCTCGTGGATGGAAGCAGCTGCTCCGCTTACATTTCTAACAACACCATCAGCCATGTCAATGATCTGCTGGTCATCAATAGTCTTTGATGTTACTACCTGTATATTCTGCGGAAAACTTTTCAATGAAGTAGCGATTCTTAAAGATGCCGATGGATCATTTACCTTATAAGTCTGCAATTCATGATTGATGACAACCTTCTCAAGAATGGAAATAGCAGAATCTGAAACAATTTGTGCACTAGAGGATATTAAGAGGCATACAGATGCATTCAGCATTAATACAATTTTAACTATCATGGGTAAGCGCAGTTAAAATTGCGCTAAACTAACTAAAAACAAAATACACCCACAGATAATTTTAAACTTTCGCCTCCTTAAGCAGATCTTCCAGATCCAGCGCTTCGGTCACCATCTTCAACTTTCCCGCTGAATCTACAGGCCATTGACTTTTGGGTTTATCCCAATATATTTCGACTCCATTTCCATCCGGATCATCAAGATAAATAGCTTCCGACACTCCATGATCGGATGCACCGGTTATCGGATAATTTGCTTTCAGAATTTGCTGAAGAGCTACGGCCAGCGCTTTCCTTGTTGAATAAAGAATAGCTGTATGAAACAATCCGCACGCGTTACGGGGTGCTGCACCGGCACCTTTACTGTACCATGTGTTGAGACCTATATGATGATGATAGCCACCGGCAGATAAAAAAACAGCTGAATCACCGTACCACTGCGTAATTTCAAAACCAAGAATATCCTGGTAAAAGGTAAGTGCCCTTTTTAAGTCTGAAACTTTTAGGTGCGAATGGCCGATTCTTGTGGAATCAGGTACTTTATATTTCATATCATACTATTTATACATGGTCAGTGCATACACAGCAAATGAAGCGAGCCAGTGCTCACCCATATAATCGCCGTTTGCCACGTGGTGAAGCGCAGCCGCCATATGAATATTTGCCAGTGCTGTTATCTTTTGCTTATTTGCTTTTACATGCCCGGCAATTCCATACAGGCACCACGCTCGACTGAAATTCAATCCATCGAGGTGCACAAGCCTTCCATCCGAACGGTCTTTAACATCGCCGGGTTTCAACTGTATTGCTGGCTTGAATAAAGAAGGAAGAAACTTCTTCAACCAAATTTCATATTGTGATGGAGAAAGAATCCGCCACATCAGGTCAGCTTCTTCCAGGCAGGGACTTAAGAAATCGGTACCACCAGGTTCCCAGCTGATAGGACAATTCATATCATTCTTATAAAAACGTAACGCAATATTTTTTATACTTTTCTTTAATGAATCATCACCTGCAGCTACCGCATAATCCCAGGCCAACCTTAACCCAAAAGCAAGATTAGAATGCTCGCCTACCCGCAGCGGGTACAAGAGCTTTCCTAGAAATTCAATATATAGCTCCGAAAAGAGATGGGAAAGTGGTTTAAGATTTTCTGACAGTTCTTTGCCAAGTGGATCATCCCATTCCAGCAATTCTTTTTGCATCAGCAGTATCCACGCCCAGCCATAAGTTCTTTCAAAAGTTCTGTTATCTTTTGATTTGAATATTAATATCTCTCCCTGAATATTCAACGCAGATAATTGGGAGCGCAGCAGCGCCCTGATTGTATCCGCCTGCGGAAGATTGGGAAATTCTTTCAACAGCCTGATCAGCATCCAGTGGCCATGTACACTTGAATGCCAGTCGAAACAGCCATAAAATGCGGGATGATATTTTTGGGGACTTTTTATTAAAGATGAGTCACTAAAAACCACACCCGTTTTATAAGGAAACTGTTGTGTGATGCATTTCAAAGGAAGGCTGGCCAGATGAGATGCGCCTTGGGTTGTTAAATAGTATTTATTGTTTTCTTTATTGTAATGCTGGCAAAAAATTATTTCTCCTGAAAGCAGGAAAAGAATTACAGAGAGCGCGCGTTTCATTCACCCAAATATATCATTTTATGTAAACCTCACCCTTATATGGATGGATGGTAGAATTAAATGAATAGCCTGCTACATGCAAAAGGTAATATCCCATTATGTCGCACCAGCAAATTTCTTCTTTAAAAATTTCGATCTTGGGCAAATGACCACGCTGGCAACTGTTATCCTTATCGTAATCATAATCGCCGCCATTATCCTGACACCACTTTTCAAACGCAATCAGCTCAGCGGGGTCAGAAAAAATTATTTTAAAATAAGTCTCCTCTTTTATATCCTTCAGATCATCGTTTAAATAATGATGATACTTATGCCTGTGCCTGATAATTTTTGCTGTATTCATATTTTAATTAAAATGATTCTTCATTTCTACAAACTTTATGGGTGAGCACATTTTTATACCCATCAAAGAGATAATTTTCTCCTGTTCTTTGCTACCAGGAAACCTACTAATGCTGCGGTAGTTATGCCGGCAACGGTTAATATCAGCTTCATGTTAGCAGATGGTGGTATAAATTGAACTCCCTCATGGTTTACCAGTGCCGGGTCATTCACATACCTGCCCGAAGACGGCACAGCCAGCTCCTGGAAATGATCAGCCAGGTGGTGTAAGCCTTTCCTCAGCTCATGACCCGCCATTGGCTTGCCATGACCTGTAGCCGCTATTTCGGGTTCCAGATCTGCAAGCATCTTTACGCTTCGTTCAGATGATGCCCAGTTGTAAGTAAAATATTTTGGAGGGCCATGCAGTTCCTTCTTCTGTAATAGCACGGAAAAAGCAGATTCCTGGCACGTTGTTACAAATGCATCGCCGGCAAGCAGCAGCCTGTCCCGTTGCCTGAATAAACTGATATGACCGGGTGCATGCCCTGGTGTATGATAATATTTCCACTCCGGCAATTCTGGAATTGTTCCATCTTCAGGCAGCATCACCAGCCTGTCTGATATATCAATAGGTCCTTTTGGATAGGTAAATGAAAGCAGTGACATCAACCCGCCGCCTACAGACGGATCAGGAGGTGGATAAGATGAAACACCTGTGAGGTATGGCTTTTCAAGACTATGAGCATACACCGGCACATCCCATTCTTCTGCCAGCTTACGCAAAGATCCGGTATGATCGAAATGAGCATGCGTTAGAATAATGGCGGATGGGGTTGTTTCCGGCCAAAATAAATGACTGGCCACCTTTTTGATTTTAGCTGCTGAAGATTTTAAACCTGTATCCACTAGCACCCATTTATTATTCGAAGGATTATGGACCAGGTATATATTCACAAACACATCTTTAATCCTCCATACGCCCGGTGCCACAGAATACCAGTCAATATACATCTGCTTGCTTATTTTTTCTTTCTTCATATACCAGAATTTAGTAGTATTAATAAAGCATATCTGGCAGAACAAAATCATGCCATTAAATTTTTCTTATGAACTGGATCATACTGATTATCGCAGGGTTATTCGAAGCAGGTTTTGCATACTGCCTGGCTAAAACAAAAGAAACATCCGGACAACCTTCAACACTCTGGTTCGCAGGTTTTCTCTTCTGCCTCACCATTAGTATGGTTTTGCTATATAAGGCATCGCAAACTTTACCGATTGGTACAGCTTATGCAGTATGGACCGGCATCGGAGCTGTAGGTACCGTTTTAATGGGTATAATTTTTTTTGGCGAGTCCACCGACATATGGAGGATGATATTTACAGGAACACTTATAGCTTCGATCATCGGATTGAAGTTTGTCAGTTCTCACTGATATTTTACACTATTTCATTTTACAGGTTTCGCTATTCAATTTTATTTTGCTGTGGTACAGATATTGATCATTTGATCATTACATAAAAACATTACATGAAATCCATGATCAGCTTTTTAATCATGTCGCTGTTTTCCCTTACGGCAACCATGGCCCAAAGCGATAAAACATCTTCTATAAAGGATGCGATTGAATCAAAACAATATATATTCAAAGCACGCACTGTTTTACCTTCAAATGGCAGCACAAGACAGCTCACAAGCGAGTACGACTTTACAGTAAACAAAGACTCCATCCTTGCTTACCTTCCTTACTTTGGCAGAGCTTATGTAGCTACCATCGGGAACACCGATGGTGGAATCAACTTTACATGCACTGAATTTTCATATAAGGTTACGGAAGAAAAGAAAGGAGGATGGATAATTCGAATAAAACCAAAAAATGCAGGCGATGTGCAGCTGATCAATCTTAACATTTCAAAAAAGGGTTACGGTACACTGCATGTTGATTGTCAGAACAGGCAAGGTATTTCATACACCGGTAAAGTTGATCCGTTAAAAAAGAATCAGTAATTATTTCTTTAATTCAAGGACCAGCATTTCAATACCATTAACGGTAGCCTTATCTGATATATTTATTGTTTCACCCGTAATAACATTCTGCGCGCTTTTAAAACCACCGGTGCGTTCTGCATACCTGCTGAAGTCAATTGATTTAACGCTTTCCGAAGTATTCATCACGCACATGATCGTTTGATTGCTGTTGTAACGAAAATAAATATACAATCCTTCTTCAGGAATAAAATGCATAAGCTTACCAGCTTTTAAAGCACCCGATGTTTTTCTAAAATTTGCAAGCCGTTTAATTAGATCCTGAACCGACTTTTCATTTCCCGTTAACCCTGTACCTGTAAAAGCATTTTTTTTATCACCTTCCCAGCCACCGGGAAAATCAAGGCGCACAAGGCCATCAGGATTGCTTATTCCTTTCATCAGCACTTCAGTACCATAATACATTTGCGGAATACCCCTTTCAGTCAGCAGCCACTGTACTCCCATCTTTTGTTTTCTCACATCTTCATTCACTACTGAAAAAAACCGGCTCATGTCGTGATTGTCCAAAAAAATAAAATTAGCCATCGGGTTTTTATACAGGAAGTCATTCGACAACGTCTGGTACAATTGCATAACACCATTTACGGGTTCAGTCAAAGCAGGCTTTATGCCATGAAACAGTGTCTGAAAATCAATAGTGCCCGGCAGGTTTGATTTAAATGCTGTATTATAATTATTTCTTGTGAAAAATGCCTGGTTCGAAGTAGCATCCACCCACGATTCTCCAACCATTGTCATTTGTGGATATTCGTCAATTAGCGCTTTGTTGCAGCGGTTCATGAAAGGCATGTCAACATATATATAAGTATCGATTCTCCATCCGTCTACTCCAAATTGTTCAACGCACCATAAAGCATGCTGAATCAAAAAATTTGCAACATAAGGATTACCCTGGTTAAGGTCGGGCATTTGTTCCGTGAACCATCCATCGGCCATTTTTCTTTTATCGGCTTCTGAAGCATATGGATCAAAGTGTGTTTGTTCTTTATAATTAGGTTTTGTAAATACGGGCCATTGATGCACCCAGCTTTTCATTGGCGGATCCTGCATCAGGAAATGCTGCAGTCCCATATGATTGTACACTGCATCCATGATCAGTTTCATTCCCCTTTTATGCAGCTCATTGCTCAGCCGCAGGTAAGCGGTGTCTCCACCGAATCTCGGCTCAACTTTATAATGATTTGTGATCGCATATCCGTGTTCGGTACGGTCGGGCATATTGTTCTCGAAAACAGGAGTGAGCCACAATGCCGTAACCCCGAGACTTTGAAAGTAATCCAGATGATTGATAACTCCCTGCAGATCGCCACCATGCCTGTAAAAAATTGAATCACGGTTCAGCGACTCGTCGAGCATTCCGACAAGTTTATCATTGGCAGCGTCACCATTGCTGAACCTGTCAGGCATCAGGAAATAGATAAAGTCGGATGAGTAAATACCCTGTCCATATGCTTTGCCTATTCCTCTCCTCCTTGCTTTTAGCGGCCACTTTACGGAGTTTTTGTTGCCATTCTTATAAAATTCTATTGTTACAGTACCGGGCTTTGCTATTGGAGAAACAGATACATCTATTGCCAGATATTTTGGGTTTTCAAGCCGGTGAATTTTTGTAATGGAAATACCAGGGTAAGTAATTTTAACATTTTCATCAGCAAGGCTGCTTTCACCATGAATGAGCAACTGTACATTGTGCCACTTCATTCCTGCCCACCAGTTAGTGGGATAAACCTGCGCATGTTGTGCAGATAAGAAATTAACTGCAAACAACAATACAATAGCAAAAAGCTTATTCATTCATTACCTTGTTACATAACCGATTCCCGCGATCCTTCCATCAGCCACAACTTCAAGAACAATGCTTCTTTCAGAATGATCTTCAAGTATTAACTTCTCAACAACCCGGCTTTCTTTGACTGGCTGATCAGAAACATGTGAGCGGAGAAAATAAATATAATCGCTTGTTTCCCAATACCCGCCTGAACACAATTGCAATGCTCTTAAAACATCTGTACGCTGAGGGTATTGCGCATGCAATAAACGAATAAGGTAGTCTGGTTCGAAAGGCTTTTGTGGGGTATCCATACTGTAGAATTGGAAGATACTTTAAAAAATGATACTTTCAGGAATTGTGGAAAAGAAGAAGTTATTGCTGCTTATTGCATTGGCTATTTCGATTTATGCCAGGGCCCAGCAATTTGGAGGCAATCCCCCTTCGCTTAAATGGAAACAAATCAATTCCGATACAGCAAGGATCATTTTTCCTCTGGGATCAGAAAAGGAGGCGATAGACGTTTCGACTCTTATTCATGATCTTGCCTCATCAACACGAAAAACAATCGGCGACCGCACTGAAAAAATAAATATTGTTCTTCAGCCCCTGCCAACTACAGCCAATGGTTATGTTTCTCTCGGACCATTTCGTTCTGAATTTTTTCTTACACCGCAACAAAACAGTTTTGAACTGGGCAGCCTTCCCTGGCACAAATTGCTGGCATTGCATGAATACCGTCATGTGCAGCAATACAGCAATTTCAGAAAGGGCTTATCAAAAGCTTTCTATTTTGTATTCGGTCAGGAGGGCCAGGCATTTGCCAACAGTCTCTCCATCCCGGACTGGTTCTACGAAGGAGATGCGGTATACCAGGAAACATTACTGAGCAACCAGGGACGAGGCCGTCTTCCATATTTTTTTAATGATTACAGATCGCTTTGGACGTCAGGAAAAAATTATTCGTGGATGAAATTACGAAATGGTTCTTACCGGGACCTAGTTCCTAATCATTACCAGCTTGGATACATGCTGGTGAGTTATGGCTACGAAAAATATGGAACGGACATATGGAGAAAGGTGACCGGCGATGCGGCAGCTTTTAATGGATTGTTTTATCCTTTTCAAAAATCATTTAAAAAATATTCTGGGCAAACTTTAACATCCTTCACTAAAGAAGCAATGGATTTTTTCCACATGAATGATGCAGGAAAAAGTGACCCTCCTTCTGATTATGGAAGAAAACACCGTCATCTGCAGGCGAATGAAGAGTATCCGTATTGGAGTGATTCGAATACCGTTATTTTCGTAAAGAGCGATTTTAAAAGAATAGCTGCTTTTTATACAAGAAACATTGTTACAGGTAAAGAAAAAAGAATAAAACTGAAAAGTGTATCTACGGATAATTATTTTTCATTCAGCAACGGAAGAATTGTTTACGCTGCATATGAACCCCACCCGAGATGGAGTTGGAAAAATTACGAGGTAATTAAAGTAGTTGATGCCGCCACCGGCGATGAAAAAAAGATCACGCGTAAAACAAGATACCTTTCACCTGATATATCACCTGATGGTTCAAAAATTGTTGCTGTCAATTCACAAATATCCGGTTCCAACCACCTTGATATCGTGGATGCTATCAATGGAAATGTATTGCAATCAATGGCCAATCCCAATAATTATGTTTTCACGTATCCCAAATTTTTCAAAAATAAAATCGTTTCACCTGTAAGGAATCAAAACGGTGAAATGGCACTTGGAGTGTTTAATGTGACTACCGGTAATGCTGAATGGCTCACTCCTTTCACCATGAATGTAATATCATTCCCACAGGTCAGGAACGATACTGTTTCTTTCACCATGACAGAAGGCGGTCATGATAAATTATTCATTGCAGTAAGTGGAAAAACAATGCGGTTTGATGCTGATGCGCAAAACCATTCAACCGGAGATTACCAGCTTGCCATAAACAATGGGAAATATATCTGGAGCACTTTTACTTCTGCCGGTTATCACCTTTTCAATGGTAGTGGCAAATTCAACCAAATTGAATTGATTAAAGGGGAAAATAATTTTTATCCGTTACACAAACTCGAGCAACCAGGAGATTTGATATCAGACACTGGTTATAGGTACCACCCTATTGAGAAATATTCACCTTCATTCCATCTTATTAATTTTCACAGCTGGCGACCTTACATCAGCGATCCGGAATATTCATATTCACTCATCGGCCAGAATGTTCTGAACACCTTGCAGACAGAATTATATTTTACTTATAACAGAAATGAAAAATTCAAGCAAACAGGCGCTGTTTTCTCGTATGCCAGGTGGTATCCTGTAATTTCAGCCGGAGGCACATATACTTTCGATAGATCATTTACAGATTCTTCGCGGGTGATCAGGTGGAATGAAGTTAATGCTCTTGCAGGGATCAGCATCCCTTTATCATTTGCAGGCGGAACATTTTTACAGCATCTTAATCTTTCAGGCACTTTCAACACCAAGCAGGTATACTACACCGGTACTTCAAAGCAAAACTTTAATGATAAGCGATTCAATTATGAAGAATGGTCCGTAAGCGCAAACAATCAGCAGATACGCGAACGACAGAATATATTTCCCCGCTTTGCCCAATCGATATTTGCCCGTTACAGGCATATTATCAATACTTATACTGCACACCAGCTGTTGCTCAATACGGCAATTTATTTTCCGGGTTTTACTCCCACGCACAGTTTAGTATTGCAGGCATCTTATCAGCAACGCGACACATTACAGCAATATAATTTTTCTAATAGCTTTCCCATATCACGCGGATATACCGCTATTGATTTCCCGCGGATGTGGAAAGTTGGTGTCAATTATCATTTTCCAATTGCCTATCCCGACCTGGGTTTCGGCAACATCATTTACCTGTTGAGGTTGAGAGGAAATGCATTTTATGATTACTCCAAAGTAAAAAGCCTTCGTACAGGCATTGCCTATCCTTTCAGTACATTAGGGACTGAATTATATTTTGATACAAAATGGTGGAACCAGTTACCCTTAAGTGTTGGTATACGTTACAGCAGGTTGCTTGACAATAAAATACTGGGCCTTGCTCCAAACCAGTATGAAATTATTCTGCCAGTGAATTTATTAAGCAGATGAGAATTTGCCGTACAATAAATTAAGGTTCCTCATTTGCATAATGAATTATTAAAGTCTTAATCCCATCGTCACATAGGGCAACCAACCTTCAGTGGAATAACCGGCAACAACATTGATCACCACCAGTTGCGCGGGAGCAAAGTAGAGTCCGCCGCCAATACCATTGTGCCACTCATTTGATTTTTCGACATCAACCCATACCCTTCCGATATCGAAAAATCCAATTAAACCGAATTGTCCTGGTATAATGTAGCCTGTAAAATTCGCGATTTTCATTCTCAATTCGAAATTGTTGTACAACATGTGTTCACCCGCAAATCTGTATTGCCTGTAACCCAGCAGATTTCCTTGCCCGCCTATAAATAAAGACTGATAAAATGCCGGTTTACCCACAGTTATACCACCGCCTATCCTATCAGAAAGAATAATCGTTCCCTTCTCATTTAATTTCTGATACACTGAAAATTCCGGGATGATCTGACCAAATGATTTTGCTTTATTATTTAATCCTCCGAATGCCTGTATTTTCACATTGAAAAAATATCCTTTCCTCGTAATGACCAATATATCTTTCTTATTCACGGTAAAATTCAATACCACGCCTGCATGTGTTTTAGCATCACCTAGTGTGAGACTATCATATGTTCTTACTACGCCAGTCAGAATATTTCTTCCATAATTATCTGAACTGTCCAGCGAATAATGCTGTATGGATGGACCCGCGCTGAACATCACACCTGTCTTTTGGTTTCTCCATCTGAAAGCAGGCGTCAGCTGGTAAAAATTAAACCGGGAGCGGTAAAATCTTCTATAATCACCCACCTTTCCAAATGGTGTTTCGTTGCCATGACCGAAGAAGTTCTGGGTGTTCTCCGGTGCAAAAAGATCTGCGTTGGCTATGATATCGGTTTTGCCAATTACCCTCAGCCACTCACCAGTATATTTGATTTTAAATGCAGACGTCGCAAATGCATAATACAGCATGAAGCGGTTAAGACTGGCATAAGGATATTTTCTGAATGCCTGGTGTGTATATTGAGATCCCACACCGAGCTGAAATCCATCATCACGGTTAATTGCAAACCCTATTAAAGGTTTCCATATATTGTACCTGTTGGCAGCGATGAAATTCGTATTGCTTGTATCATCAGATATATGCTTTGAAAGCATATTTGATTTTCCGGAATAGAAAGTTCCCGAACTTTTATTATATACTTTGATCTTTTTCCCCGCATCAATCACATTATACATTTTATTTCCTTCTTCCCCGATTAGCCTGATCCTTATTGGTGATGATTGATTTATTACAATGCTATCATCACCTCTGCCTGTATACAATCTGAATTCTTTTGTTACCGAAGGTTTAAATACAGAACTCATCAGCAATTCCCCCGCGCCGCCATTCTTTTTCAATTTATTTACCTGTACCAGCAGGTTATTTGCAGAATCTTTCAGCTGTATCAATTCATTTTTATTGCTCAGCTTTACTTCTGCGGTCTTGTGTACGAATCTGTAATATTTTCTCATGGCCGAAGGAAGTTTATCTCTTCTCACCTTTAATGCGCCTGCCAGTTCATTCGCACGGATACCATATGAACTTTCAGGCAATCGTTTCATCGCGTTATCAATAACATTATCTGATATTGATTTCACAAAGTCGTTCGTGATCTTCATCCATGCTTCTTCAGAAATATGTGAAGAAACTGTAGCACCCAGAAAAGAGTGCCGCATCAGGGAAAATTTCACATGTTTAATTGCCGGACTGAATCCCTGAAGATCAGGAACCACCCATGGAAGTGAAGCATACCACGGCGCCACCCCCTGGTTCACATAAAGTGCCTGGTCGCGGTCACGTGGAACGCCTACATATAATTTTTCTTTTCCCTTCTGAATATCCACCCATCGCCACTGGTCGGCATGCCTGTCCCAGTCGCCAATTAACAGGTCGAGCAGCGCTGCTTTCACAAATGCTTTGTAGTCGACATGATTATCATTATCATTATCCAGTTCGGCAAGCATCTTCTGCGTATTATCTGATTGACCGAATGGCTCACGTTTTTCAAGCAGACAAACCTTTCCCTCAAACTGTTTATTGAACTCACCAAGCATTTCGTCATTCTGAACGATTCCTATTATCGGCTCAGCATGTGGAATACCCGCAGCCTGTGCAAGATCCTGTACAACAAGTGAAGAAAACGGATGCTGCGCTGACATTGCATCATCAAGCAGATCCTTTGCAAAAGTTTCACGTAATTCAGGAGGCAATAGCACAGACGGATCTTTTACTATGCCACGTAAAACCCACTCCTCGCCATTTGCATCAGCAAGCCTCAAAGAAAGCGTCTGGTGACCGCCACCTAATCGGAGTGGCTTCAGACCTCCTGCAATCATTGAAATTTTAATGTAAGGTAGTTTTGTATCAACTGACCATTCTTTCCGGTAGTTTTCACCAAACAATGTGCGGTGAAGACCATTCACATTGTTGTATTTAGCACGAACTTTTGTAATAGCACTGTCCTGTGCAGTTACAGCTGTAACGTGCAGAATAATCAGCAGGATAAGCAGTGATTGCCTTTGCATGTATATTAGTTACAATTGAAGAATCATAACATCAGCTGCATCTTAATGTCCGCCCTGGCATAAACGGCACCGGTAAGCGGAATCTCAATAAATCCCAGCTTCTTGTACATTTCGATGGCTAGTTCCGAACCCTTTCTGTTTGAATAAAGCTCGATTATCTTAGCGCCTATCCGGCTTGCCTTTTCAATGATGGCTTCTCCCAGCAGTCGTCCGATATTGCGGCCTCTCATGCTTTTGTCAACCGTCATTTTACACATTTCAAAAAGGTCGGTGTTTATTCTTCGCAGCGCACAGGTGCCTACTGGTACTCCATTAAATAAGGCGATGATAATTGCGCCGCCGTTTTTCAAAAGATGTGTTTCCGGATCAGTGAGTACCGCCCTGTCGTCATCTTCCACAACATAAATTTCGGAAATCCATGCGAGATTCAGGTCGTGCCATGCTTTAGCATATTCAGGCTTGTAGTCAACGATCTCTATACTATCGGGCATGAACAAAATTAAGCCATACACCCGTTACAAAGCCACTACTGTAATCCTGGCGCATCCTTTACATCTCTCCCGCACAGCTTTCCCCTTAGCTTGTTCCTACAATTTACCATTCTTTAATGTAATTGGAATATCACTTCCTTCTTTATATCTGTAAGTTAAAATTTTTCGTATCGGTTTTAAATATTAACATTAAGTTTTATCATCACATTTCTTCCCATATTGAAAACTCCAGTTCTTCCTGAAACTTCATTCACTCCGGTATATTTAAGCCTGCTCAGATGATTCTGGTAAGTTTTATCTGTAAGGTTATTTCCAAGCAGATAAATACTGAACAGTTTTGTTTTGTGATGATATATGCTTGTACTCAATCCTGCATTCACCAGTAAATATCCAGGTGTAGCTGTTTCTGTTCCGAAAGAAGTAAAAGGGGAATCCTGTTTTAAATAATCTTCTGTTTCAATTGTGAAAATAGTGTGCTTAAATGTTTTTGCCCGGGCAAATAATTCAGTCCTTATTTCACTTGTCCATTTGGCTGCTGGTATAAAAGGAACATTTTTGGTTTCACCTACCGGCTCTGTAAATTTCCCGCGTACATAGGAAAAAGTATTCTCCCAGTGAAGCCAGTCGAGCGGATGAGGATGAATGTCGATCATTGCTTCGAACCCCGGGAGGTTGGTTGTATGCTGTCCGAACTTAAATGCAGGTATCATAGTTCCATCAACAATAACAAGTGAATCACCACCTGATGCACCGGCGAGCTTGCTGTAAAAAATGAAATTGTCAATATGATTATAAAAAGTATTAATGGTAAACAGTACATGCTCAGAACTTATCTCTGCGCCAATATCTCCCTGTAAGGTTGTTTCCGATTTAATACCATTATCACCGTACTCATACCGGTTAGTTCCTTCATGTGCGCCGTTCGATGCAAGGTCCGGAACAGCAGGTGCCCTGAAACCGCGGGCAGCATTCAATTTTAAGGTTACATTTTCCGCAGGCGAATAACTTACACCAAGGCTACCCGATATATTTGAAAATTTTCTAGAAAAACCCTGGAATTTAACGGCACTGTTCTCCATCAGCTCTTTTACATTCAGCACCCTGTTGTCATAGCGCATACCACCACTGACAGTAGCTTTACCAATAGTTTTCTGACTGTAGATAAAGGCGCCGATATCAAACATATCATATTCAGGAATCAGTTTTTCAACACCATAATTTTTATTCTGCTGCTTCATCCCATTTACACCAACAGATGTAATAAATCCATTCCTGTCACCAAACTGGTACGAAGCACTATAATTAAATGTACCCAGGTCAAAATACAATACCGGTTCATTTGTATTATCTGCACTTTGAAATTCTCGTCGCTGACTTCTTTGCCACGCAAGATTCAATTTTATTTTGCCGCGACCAACAGAAAAAAGATTATCAGAAATGATCTTGTTATGATTGATGTGCTGAGTGGGTGTTGCTTCAATAAACCTTCCATCAGGGTTTCTTTCTCCTTCTATTACACCGAGTTTCTGGTTGAAGCTGCTGAAGATAAGATGACTGAATCCCCACGCACCATTATACCCAATGTATCCACCGCCATTCTTATTGTTAAAGCCAGAATTAAACACTTTACCATCGTATTTGTTTTTATAGTCATCAGCCTTTGTAAGGTCTCCCCAGGCATTCCAGTTAAACCCGTTACTGTTGCCGCCGAAATTTGCAAACAATGACCGCTGTTGATTATTTGTTTGATAACTGGTAAGAATATTTCCGCTGAATGTGTTATTTGGAAGCGGACTTGTAGTAATGATATTAATGACTCCTGCAATAGCATCGCTGCCATAAATCAGCGAAGCGGGACCTTTCAGGATTTCAACCCGGCTTACACTGTTCTCGTCTATTTCAATTCCGTGTTCATCGCCCCATTGCTGGCCTTCCTGCCTTACCCCATCATTTATTGTAACCAGGCGGTTATAACCAAGTCCCCTGATCACCGGTTTTGAAATTGCAGGACCAGTCGATAGCTGTGATACGCCGGGTTGCCTGCTGAGCGCGTCAATGATATTGGTTGATGGTGTAATCAGCAATTCACTTTTATTGATCCTTGTTATTGGAATTGGTGTTTTTCGGATACTGCTCGCACCAGCAACACCAGTTACAGTTACACCTTCATATTCTCTTACTGATCTCTTCAACTGGAAATTCTGTTGATTGATCCTGCCAATGTCTACATGGTCCACAACAGTTTCAAAACCTGAATAGGATACTTCTATAATCGCATGCCCTACAGCAAGATTGTTGAACGTATATATTCCCTGACCGTTAGTGGTGGTCCCTAATCTTGAATCTGCTATCACGACTGATGCGCCTTGTAATGCTTCACCGGTTTTCGCATCAGTTACTTTTCCTGAAAGTTGTGTTTTGATTTTCGTCTGAGAAAAAACAAATTGTGAAGTAAATAATAAAGCAGCGATTGCTACGAGCTTCGTCATATATAATAATTGATTGAATAAAAATGATTAATCAAAAACTATACTTGAAGGGGAGGACTCCTGCCCGGGGAAACTTTATAAAAATTATCACGTATTGTTATGGAGAATAAAACAACGGGGTCAATGAAAAAACAGGAAATGATTACTACTGAGAAATCTGTTGGTGTATACGCACCCGGAACTACCAGATCAGTCTGCTGGCAATTATATCCCTGTTGATGTATGCACGGTCCATAAACACTTGAATCGTTGCACGACGTTACGTCACTATGATCCGCAAAAACATCATGCAGAAGTATTTTAGGCATAATGCTCAGCAGCATCAGCAGCACTAAACCGAAGGCAGATATGTGACTTCTGTTTTTCACTTTTGTAACGATGTTGCAAATGTAGTCCTTTGTCTTTGATATTTTATTTTATAATTGCACTTATGCATCTGTTGAAAACAAATGATAAACAACTCACACCGGAGATCCTTTCACTGGGAAAAATTTTATGGAATTATCATCATATGGGCCATCAGCTTATTAAAGCTGATGCTATCCTCGCACTGGGAAGTCATGACCTTCGTGTTGGCGAACGTGCCGCGCAATTGTACGTCGACGGATGGGCTCCTGTGCTTGTCTGTTCCGGCGGCTTAGGCAATTTCACATCCGGGCTATGGACCGAACCGGAAGCCGACCAGTTTGCTGCAATTGCAGTAAAAATGGGTGTGCCACCCTCCGCAATTTTGATCGAAAACAAATCAACCAACACGGGTGAGAATATTCTTTTTACTGAAAAATTGCTGAAAGAAAAAGGGGTCAACCCTCATTCTTTTATTGTCGTTCAAAAGCCATACATGGAAAGACGCAGCTATGCGACTGTCAAAAAGCACTGGCCGCATAAAGATATAGTGATCACCTCGCCACAAATCTCTTTTGAAGATTATCCTATAGAAGAGATCCCAATAGACAGAGTAATCGAAATCATGGCGGGCGATCTCCAGCGTATAAAGGAATACCCTGCTAAAGGTTTTCAGATTCACCAGGAAATTCCTGATAACGTTTGGAATGCTTTTGAAAAACTAGTGGCACTCGGCTTCAACGGCCACCTGATAAAATAAAATGTTTACCACTTAGGAATCTCCAGCTCATTTTTAGATGGCAGCTTTGGAAATGTAGCATGCGGCTCAGTCTGGTACCAGAAGGAAACAGAACTGATATCGGATTGCTGCGGATAATATCGCCAATCGTGTCGCCAGCCCAGATCCTGGATGGTCACCTTCAGGTCTGACTTAAATCGTATAGGATCCTGAATATGCCATCTGTACATTCCAAAACTGGTATTGGCATTATATAATCCATCGGGTCTTATTACCTGGTGGAGGCCTGCATACGGTGTTGAAAATTCCTGGTATTGTTTTGTTTTCCTGTTCTCGAAGTTGTAAGAGCCACAAAAATAATCTTCCGTACCGGTGCCATTGATAGTGGGGTATTGTCCGTCACCATCCATAAAGAATTTGATCTCTCCTTCCCCCCACCATGCGCTGTTGTGAACCGTCCATGCGAGGTAAGTACCAACATACTGGCCCTTACCCTTCACTCCATCCAGCAGCGTATGAATGGATCCTTTTGTAGGATTTGAACGGCGGAACTGCGCGTGCAGGTAAGCAGCATCGCCTGGAATTTCTGTCAGTGCATAATCAATCTGGTAATATATCCGTACAATATCACTTGGATTAGTGTACAAACTCTGCATTGTTATCCGGCACCGTTTTCTGAAAGGCATCACCCAATAACAGTTGAACGCACTTCCAGGGTTAACGGTAACTGCCAGAGAATTCAATGAAGCATATTCATTAAAAGCCATCCCAAAGAAATCACCTAAAGGCACTTCTACCGATGGTTCTTTCTCATCATCCCAGTAAATTCTCAATATAGAAAACCGCCAGTTCGCTGTAGGTGTCATCCATATATGCTGTATGGCACCGGGACCCTCAATATCAGCGAGAGTGATAGTTTCACCGGCTCCGATTTCAAGAAATGGATTTACTTTCCACCCTTTGCCTAATTCCTTTGCAGCTGCCGCGGCATTGGCAACGTTTTTCTTGCCGCTGTCTGTTTTAGGATCCGCCATTCCCCCTTTACCTGGTTCGCCTGTGCGGTTTTCCGGTGAAATTGAGCGTGTAACTGCATTCGAAGTCCTGAACAGATTGCCAAGATTATTTTCAACACCATTAAAAGGTGTCTGGGCATTTACATGCTGAGCGATTAAAAAAAATACAAGAACGAAATGTATTTTCATTGAATTTGATTTTCAGAGCAAATTAATTAGTGTTACGCGCACAGGATCATTTATAATAACTTTCAAACAGTTTTTTGTATTTCACCGGTGCAATGTTCAATGAAGCAGTCAGTAATATATTTCTCCTGGAGGTTATCAAGCGGCTTTGTTACAAACCCAGCAAGGTTTTTCTCTGTGAACAACTTATCATATTCTGCAGAGGAAGTAATTAAGAAACTATTGGTATTTTTTTGAACCGTTCCATCCGGCGAAAAAGATTCTTCTACAAAACTGATGTCATCTGAATCATCATCAGGATATATTACCAGATGCTTTGAGATTTTTGTCTGTGGCATTGGGCTGATTATCGTTGTTTCATTAAACTATCTTAAGCAAGGTTAATTTACAGCAATTTCAAATTCACAGTTAATTTATATTTTTCTGGATGACCACCGTTTTAATTACATCGCGACGTATAAACGGGGAAACTTTTTCCGGGAGTACGGGATAAAAAAACACCATGCCCTCAGGCTGCATACAATCTGCAACCCGCCGGGATGGTGTAAATTAATTTGTGATCATTAATAAGGCAAATGCCAATGAATTCACTCAATCACAAATGGGTTTTAAACTAATCTTCCTTGTCGTGCCCCGCTACCTTAACTATCTTATTATATACTCCGAATAAGAGGAATGGTGCTGCCCACTGCCCGATAAACAATGCTGTATGCTTTCTGCCCATGATCTTAAGTGTCAGGGACACCGCCATTGATGTTAATGCAGCCCACAGATATGTATCCGATGGCAATTTTGCTGTTACTTCTTCTATTGGACGCGCAAGTCCGCCTTCCCTGTGTTCTCCGTTTTCTGCCACGCGGCTGATGCCATTTTTAACCATATTATCCATATTAATTGATTTTAGTTGTATAATAGGGTACTAAAACTATGCCTTCTTACTATCGTATATTTTCATCCCCACCACTCGTAGATATACCATTGATTTGTTAATATATGTTGATAAATTTATATCCGCCCGTGTTGGGATGGTATTGAACAACTCCATAAATCCTGTTGAAATGATCAAAGCTTCTGCTACAGAACTGCAACTGCACTTCTCTATCCTTGAATGCAATAAAAATTCTCTTCCATTATTATCGAAATATTACAGCGAACATCT
>DATLDR010000265.1:0-2732 GCA_035525775.1 Flavitalea sp. | reverse complement strand
AAAGCGCACGTCTGCTTTATGTCTTATTTTTTCAATGTCTATGTAATTCCTGATGAATTCAATTTCCTTGCTCAGAGGCACGCGGTCTTCGTTGCAATCGTATATCATATAGCGCATGAGGTCAGCCAGCTTCACCACCATTTCCGGCGCCTTATCAGATTTTTGCAGGCTAAGAGAATATATACTATTAAGTGTGTTAAAAAGAAAATGCGGATTTAGTTGTGACCGTAAATATTTCAATTTGAAAGCAGCATTCTCTTTCTCAAGGTAAGCAACGACAGATCCTTCGTCTAATGTCTTTTTTAGGAAGGCAATTTGAATTGCAAACAAACCATATACTAAAAACCATAAACTCTCACGAACAATTGTAACCGGGGAATAACTGAAAAATTTCTGTAGCATTTGCAGGCTACCTAAAGCGTTTTGATCATAAGGGAAAAACGAATACAATAGCATCAATAGAAGCTGAATAACTATAAAAAATGCCAGTGTGGAAAAAGTAAAATATATATAACGCTTCCTGAACAGAAAGGCAGGAACAATTACTTTCGAATACAGAATGTATAACGGAAAGATCAGCACATTAATGCCGAACAGTATTGGTAAGAATATTATGTGCCCGTAGAATAGCGTAAAGAAATTAATCAGAGGGTAAAAAAGAAAAACCATTATCCAGGACAAGATCTCAGTCTTGTGCTGCCGCTGGATCGGACGGTCATTATCGTATTCCATTAGTTAAGTTTTAGCATATACCAAGCTAACATCATCTATATATATGAAAAATAATTTTCGACGAAAGCAGGCATATGGCCGATGAACGACAGACCTTATTGAAAGTTTGCAAAGCCTTTAGGTTTCCGCTATTTGATTAACCTGCGCCCATTTCATTTATAGAAGCCCATCCTTTTTGCAGGAGAAATGTCTGCCTTTTAAATCCGGGGTTGAATTGGTATTTTTGCCGCCCATGATTAAGCGTAACAATTCTTAAAACGGAATCTAAAATTTTAATTTAATTTCCGGTTATCGATGGAAATGCAAACAAAAGAAATAACTGTACAAGAGCATCTGGTCAATAAACAGGTAACATCTTCGAAGAGATTTATCGAGATAATGGATACCACTCTTCGTGATGGTGAACAAACCAGTGGCGTTTCATTTTCTGCATCTGAAAAGTTGACCATAGCTCAATTATTGTTGACCGAAGTTAAGGTTGATAGAATTGAAGTGGCTTCTGCCCGGGTATCCGAAGGTGAACTGGAAGCAGTTCAAAAAATTACAAAATGGGGTGCAGCTAATAACTTGCTTGATAGAATTGAAGTGCTCACATTTGTGGATGGCGGCACATCAGTTGAGTGGATGAAAAAAGCGGGAGCGAAGGTGATGAATCTGCTTACGAAAGGCTCATTGAATCATCTTACACATCAGCTCAAAAAAAAGCCAGCGGAACATTTTAAAGATGTGGCTGCTGCTCTTTCGCTTGCGCATAAAGAAGGACTTGAATCCAACGTGTACCTCGAGGATTGGAGCAACGGTATGCGCAATTCCAAAGAGTATGTAATGGAGTACCTTGATTTTTTGCAGCATCAGCCAATAAAACGCATCTTACTTCCCGATACACTTGGAGTCCTTATTCCCTCAGAAGTGTATTCATACCTGGATGAAATTATTAAAAGATATCCCAACGTTCATTTTGATTTTCATGCACACAACGATTATGATCTTGCAACAGCCAATGTACTTGAAGCAGTAAAAGCTGGTGTAAAAGGAATTCATGTTACTATTAACGGGATGGGAGAACGAGCCGGGAACGCTACACTGGCCAGTTCTATTGCGGTATTGAACGATTATATGAAAGATGTGAAAACATCAGTGGAAGAAAAATCTCTCTATACCGTAAGCAAGCTGATTGAAGCTTTTTCAGGTTTCCGGATACCAGATAATAAGCCGGTAGTTGGAGAAAATGTCTTCACACAAACTGCAGGCATTCACGCTGACGGTGATAAAAAGAATAAATTATATTTTAATGACCTGATGCCCGAAAGGTTTGGCAGAGAGCGCAAATATGCTTTGGGTAAAATGAGTGGTAAGGCAAATATTGAAAATAATTTACACCAATTGGGTATTCAGCTTTCAGATGAAGATCTTAAAAAAGTAACGCAACGGATCATTGAATTAGGTGATCGTAAGGAGGTTGTTACACAGGCCGATCTACCTTACATTATTTCAGATATTCTTGATAGCAATGCAAGTGCAGAAAGAGTGCGGATCGAGAATTATGTACTCACTCACTCAAAAGATCTGCGGCCATCTGTCACTTTGCGGATTGCTGTTGATGATGAAATTATTGAAGAGCATGCACAGGGTGATGGGCAATATGATGCGTTTATGAATGCTTTAAGAAGGGTATATGCTCAAAAAAATATGGAGTTACCTGTGTTGACAAATTACGCTGTTCGCATTCCACCGGGCGGTAAATCAGATGCCCTTTGTGAAACAGTAATTACATGGTCATACAATTCGAAAGAATTTAAAACACATGGCCTCGACAGCGATCAAACTGTTTCGGCGATTAAGGCAACGCAAAAAATGTTGAATCACATATTGTAGTCTGATAGCTTATTTCCGGCTACAGATTTATTGGTAAAATTTAATTTTAAAAAACTTAGATGGCAAAGAAACATATCCTTGTTGTTCCAGGAGATGGGATTGGACAGGAAGTAACTGCAGTGGGC
>DATLDR010000246.1:0-16158 GCA_035525775.1 Flavitalea sp. | reverse complement strand
AGGGTAATGGTAAATTTTCTGAAGAGCTTCCTTCACGTATTAACTATTGTTCCACTTCAAGCATGGGTGCCGACATCGCCGATTTAAATAACGATGGTTATCCTGAAATTTTTACAACAGATATGTTGCCCGGTGACAACTACCGGCTCAAAACAACTATGGCTTTTGACCCTTATCACCTTGAGGATCTTAAGTACCGCGCGAATTATCATTACCAGATCACTCAGAATTGCCTGCACTTAAACGATGGAAATGCACAGTTTCAGGAGATCGCTCTTCTTTGCGGTGTAGCTTCTACAGACTGGAGCTGGGGCGCTTTGATATTTGATTTTGAAAATGATGGCAATAAAGACATTTTCGTGAGCAATGGGATCCTCAAAGATATTATGTCGATGGATTTTCACGAATTTCTTGCTAATGAAGTAAAAGGTTACAATATAAATTCAAAAGCAAAATTCGACTACAGAAAATTTATATCTGGTATTCCTGCAAAGCCATTGCAGAATTATGCGTTCTCCAATTCTGGCAACCTGATGTTTCATAACAATGCTTCTGAACTGGGGTTGCCTCAAACATCTTATAGCAATGGAGCTGCATACGGCGATCTCGACAACGATGGCGATGAAGATCTTGTTGTCAATAACCTTAATGCCAAATGTTTTGTTTACAGGAACGATGCAAATCAACATCCGGAGAATCATTATCTCAAAATAAAATTTTCCGGCACGGATAAAAACAGGTTCGGTATTGGTGCAGAGGTAAAGCTTATCATGAAAGACAGTATACGTGTACTGCAGAATTTCAACACACGCGGATTTCAAAGCAGTATTGAACCATTACTTTTATTTGGCATTGGTAAGAATGCAATTGTAGATTCATTGATCGTTACATGGCCGGATGGAAAAACGCAGATGCTTACCAGTATAAAAGCTGATCAGACGATTACGCTAAAAAACAGTGAGGCGGTCATGCCATCACACAAGTCGATCCGGAATATTTCACCATTGTTTACAGAACAGGATAACCTGATTGATGGTGATGCTGTTCATCATGAAGACCGTTACAACGATTTCAATGATGAAATTCTATTGGTAAGAATGTTGTCAACCGAAGGACCAAGAATAATAAAAGGCGATGTAAATAAAGACAACCTTGAAGATTTCATTTTACTGGGAGCTGCCGGTGATCCATGCAAACTTTTTATTCAGCAACCCGGAGGACATTTCAGGTTCCATCCCAACCCTGCATTCCTTAATGATAAATCATTTGAAAGCACTTGCGGCACACTCATCGATTATGATAAGGATGGCGACGCAGATCTTGTTATTGGCTCTGGTGGCAATGAAGCGGGCATGAACAGGGCAAACTTTCTGATACGGCTATACCTGAATAATGGCAGTGGAACTTTTATGCCTGCCCCCAATGCAATTCCACCAGTTATCGGAAACTTTTCGACTGTAGAAGCTGGTGACATTGATAACGATGGCGATGATGACCTGTTCATCGGAGCGAGGAACGTTCCAGGAAACTATGGATTGCCTCCGCGTTCTTATCTGCTGGTGAATGATAAGGGAATATGGACAGATATAGCGCCACAGCAGCTGGCAGATATTGGTATGGTAACCGATGCAGTATGGTCTGATGTAGACCGCGATGGTGATAAAGATCTTATTGTTGTAGGCGATTGGATGGCGATTCATCTATTTTATAATGAGAACGGCACATTCGACAATCACAAGATAATCCCTAACAGTACCGGATGGTGGACAAGGATCGAAGCAGCGGATCTCGATGGTGATGGCGACGATGACTATGTTGTAGGCAATTGGGGACTCAATACAAAATTCAATGCATCAACTGAAAGACCTTTGACCATGTTCGTGAATGACTTTGACAAGAATGGCAAAAGCGAATTCATCATGAACTGGTATCCTCCGCTGGATAGCATTGCTTATCCATTTGCCACAAAACCTGAGATTACGTCACAATTACCTGCGCTGAAAAAACAGATTCTTAAGTATGAAGATTATGGCAATAAAACTTATGAATCACTTTTTTCACCGGAGCAGCGTAGTAATGCATTACGATACCAGGCAGAAAATATGCATACATCTGTTTTGTGGAATAATAATGGCAATGCAGAGCTTCAGGCATTACCGCAGGAGTCACAGCTGTCGCCTGTATTTGGTATTGTAGTGGCTGACATGGATGCTGACGGTAAAAAAGATATATGGCTAGGAGGAAATTTTTATGCGCTTAAGCCTCAGGCAGGAAGGCACAATGCAAGCAGGGGAGTTTTACTTAAGCAATATGAAAACAGAATATTTAAATATGTTGCTCCGGCAGACGCAGGTATCAAGGTAGAAGGAGAAGTTCGTGATGCTGCTTTGATCAATAATGAATTGCTGGTGGCAAGAAATAACGCCAAGGTATTACTGTTTAAAAAGAAGTAATAAAGAGCGTGGCATAACATGAAGATACAAAATCAAAAAGCCCCTGTTTTACCAGGGGCTTTCTTCGTTATTGCATTATAAACTAAAATCCTTGATTTATTCAGGACCACCAGCCCACCAAACCTTAGTTGTGTAGTCGTTTGCACTTGCACCATTGAAGTTTGGATTGCCTGCAACTTCTGCGTTTGGATATTTAAGCTTCTGTGGAATTACACCCCCTGTAACGTTACCTGGAGCATTAGTTGGAACAAGAACCGGGAACCCTGTTCTTCTCCAATCAGACCATGCATCCCACCAGTTAAGGAATTTGTTCACCCAAAGCTGTGTGTATATATCTTCTACACCGGAGTAAGGATTGACCGCGAGCCATGCATCCACAGCCGCATCACTTACAACAAATGTTGCATCGTATAAAGTCCACATCTGCATGGAAGCCCTTACACCCGCATTGTAGTGAGTTTCAGCAGAAGCCGCATCTACACCGCCAATACCTCTTGCAGCTGCTTCAGCAAGCAGAAGTTCAACTTCACCATAGTTCATCAGCATATAAGGCTCAAACTTATCAAGCAACCTGGGGTTGATCTTTGAATAAGTTGCATTCAAATCAAGAGGTGATACGCCTTCAATTGCTTCGAGCTGGGTCTGGTTCTTACCATTAGGCATACCTTTCTGATCAAGGGGATCGTCATTTGTTGGAACCCATCCATTGATGGCATCAGCATCATCCGGTACAGTATTCCACATTCCGATACCGGCAGTGTAAATCATGAGTCTTGGATCATCATCAGATGTAGAACCGGTGTTTGGCCCTTTCAGATAATCGATAAGCGTTTTACTCATGATGGTTGACTGTCCACCATCACCTGGAAAGAATGCACGTGAAATACCATTCTGGTTAGTCCACAAACTTGGACCTACGTCCATGGGAACAACAACATTGTCATCGTTGCTGGTAAATACTCCTCCGGCAACAGCTTTGGCAACATAAGTGTTTGCCATGGCCTGGTCTACATTAGACACGCGCATTGCAAGCCTGAGCATCAATGAATAACCCCATTTTCTCCATTTGGATATGTCACCACTGTAATAAAGGTCGGCGCCCGAGAAACCATCAGCAGGATCGGCTGTAGTTAATGAAGCGGTAGCTTCATCAAGTTCCTTCAGCAGGTCGGTATAGATATCCTTTTGTTTGTCATAATGAGGGAAGAACAATTTTTCTCCTGCCTTCATTGTTTCAAAATAAGGAACACTACCGTAATAATCAGTTAAGCGATGGAACAGGAAAGCCCTGAGAATTCGGGCGGCCTGAACCATGTTGACATTCTTACCTTCAGCAAAGCCACCAGGACCTGATTGTTTAAGAATTTCACCAATGTTCTTTAACTGATCACTGTAGATAAATTCGAAAGGAGCGCTGGATGTTTCTGCGTCATCAATGTATTTATCGCCGGGTTCTCCACCGCTGGCTGCGAGATGCTGTATAGCATAGCCGCACATTCTGATGTTTGTTCTCCAGTCGATATAACGATTGTCTCCTCTTGATCCACCTGATGCAGCCCCCAGCTGTGCTGAGGTGAACAGGAAGTTTAGATCAATTGTATTAAGTGCCTGTGGATTGATGTTGAGATTGTGGAGTTCATCCGTGTTACATCCAGCACCAACACCTACTCCAATCGCGCAGGCTAGAATTACTTTTTTTAGATATTTCATACTGTTTCTTTAAATGGTTTTTAAAAGGTTGCCCTTACGTTAAATCCAAATGTACGTGTAGCCGGGAACCCGAAGTAATCAAGACCCTGTGAGTTTGAACTTGTGTAGCTGGACTCTGGATCGATGTTCGGTGTATTCTTTTTAAGAATAGCCAGGTTACGTGCAACAAAAGAAACCATCAGATTCTGTATAGGTGTTCTGCTGAGTATTTTCTTAGACAGATTGTATCCAAGAGTGATCTGCCTCAGTTTTATGAATGATGCATCATAAACAAATTTCTCTGCCGCTCTGTCACCAAGATTGCTCCAGTAGTTCTGGGCTTCACCGGGAGTGAGTGTTTTAGAGAAAGGTTTATATCCGCCGGCTCCATCATCAGTTACACCTGTTACAACAAGCGGTGCTTCACCAGCGCGTCCAAGCAGTGTTTGTTTTGTGAATCCTGACTGGGTCATTCTCACGTTAGTACCAGAATAAATATCACCACCTGATTTGAAGTCGATCAGGAAAGAGAGATTTATGTTCTTAAATGTAAATGAGTTGTTCAAGCCACCTGTAAAGTCAGGAACACCATTTCCAAGGATCTGGTAGCTTCCGTCAGTTAAAGGGGTACCACTAGCGTCATATACAAGAAGTCCTGTTGCAGGGTCACGCAGCTGGGTCTGTCCTGTGATCATACCATAAGGATGCCCGATGATATGTTTGATGAAAACCGTTCTTGTTCTTGGCTCTTCACCAATAACTTCAGTCTGACCTTCGATCAGAGATACCACGTTGCTTTTGTTCTTCGCAAAGTTCAGAGAGATATCCCACTGTATCTCGCTCTTAATGGGAGTACCGGTCAACAAGAGTTCAACTCCCTTGTTTGTGATCTGACCAAGGTTAACGGTTGTAGTTCTGAATCCGGATGTTTGTGAAATGTTTGCATCGAGGATATCATCAGTAGTTTTCTGACTGTAATAAGTAAGATCCACTCCTAAACGATTATTGAAGAACCGTACGTCTAAACCAAATTCGCTTTCTGTAGAGGTGAATGGTTTCAGATCGGGGTTCGGAAAGTTTTCGCCTGAAGTAAATCCGCCAAGAGGTCGTCCAACGTGAGTGTTTCCTGCGCCATACAACAATGTTGTCTGGTAAGGATTTACTGAACTTACGTTACCTACCTGTGCCCATGATGCTCTCACTTTACCATAGCTAATGAATGAAGGCAAAGTTTGAATTGCATCTGTGAACACGAAGCTTGCACCTATAGAAGGATAGAGAATACTGTTATCCTTTGGATTCAGCACAGAGAACCAGTCCTGACGGGCAGTTCCTGTGATGAACAGGTAATTGTTATAAGAAAGCTCAACTGATCCGAACAGTGAATTGATACCTGATTTACCATAGCCATAATCAAAGTTTCTTTGATTGGCATTGTTGATTGCAGGGAACAACGGAGTGTTGAAGCCAGAACCGTTAGCAGCAATTGATTCACTTAAACGGCGCATTCTGTTACCACCAACAAAAGCATTAACACCGAACGCGCTGAAGGTTTTGTTGAAACCCAGCATGTACTGGTAGTTGATTTCGCGTGTGCGTACTTCATTTTCCGACATACTGCCACCACGGTTATGTCCTGTACCCTGGGGAGTTAGCTGAGTACCTCTCTTGGTGAACCAGTCCATACCTGCCTGACCGCTTAAATAAAGGAAGTCTGTGATATCATATCTGAGTTCGCTAGTGGCGATAACGCGGTCGCGCTGGTCAGAATTGATCTGCTGATAAGCTGCCCAATATGGGTTTTGTGTCCACAGGTTATTAGAAACCTGGAATTCTTCTCCCGGAGGTTTGTTATCAAATATCCTGATACCTTTTTTCTGCTGATCTTCAATAGAAGGAACAGCACCTGGCTTGTTAGGATCTCCGATCATGTCAAGTACATTGACATCGCCCGGAATATAATAAATAGATAAAATTCCGTTTCCTGGTGAGTCGGAAATGTTTGGTCTGTTTTTAACCTTTTCATTTGAGTACATCACCTTAGAGCTGAAAGTAAGCTTCTTAGCAAACTTTGCGTTAGCTGACAATGAAAGGTTAACCCTGTCAAAACCTGAGTTAGGAATTACACCTATATTCTTAAGGTTAGAAGCCGAGAACCTGAAACTCTGAGTTTCGCTGCCACCTGTTAATGCTACGCTGTTCGTGAAAGTGCTACCGGTTTTGTAAAATCGATCCCAGTTGTCACCTGCATAAGAATATGGCCTGGTAATACCATCCCACTGCACAGTTGGGCTGCCATCGAATTTAGGACCCCAAGCCTGAAGACCCCACCAGTTGTTCCAGTGTTCTTCAATTGAACCTGGAGTTTTTGCTACTGAGGTTTCAAGATCTGCACCTGAATAACCACCATTTCCGTAGCTATGCTGGAAATCAGTGAGGTTTTGAACTTTTTCAAACACATAGTTTGAATTCACTTCAATACCCACACCCTTACGGTTTGTACCTTTTTTAGTGGTAATAAGGATAACACCATTTGCTGCTCTTGATCCGTAAAGAGCTGCAGCACTCGCTCCTTTCAATACTGTCATTGAAGCAATATCATCAGGGTTGATACTGTTCATTCCATCTCCCTGGTCAGCACCACCCCAGATACCAGCCTGACCGAAATTGCTGTTATCAATGGGAACTCCATCAACAACATACAATGGCTGGTTTAATGTTGAACCGAGTGTTTTAGCACCGCGGATTACAACACGTGATGAACCGCCCGGGCCTGAAGCGATCTTGGAAACGTTCACACCGGCAACACGCCCTGCAAGTGCATTGGCAGTGCTGATTTCACGGGCCTGGGTGAAATTTTCACCGTTAACCGTTGTTTGCGAAAATCCCAGCGCTTTCTGGCTTTTTTCAATACCGAGAGCCGTTACCACTACTCTTTCAAGTTCCCCTGAATCTTCTGTAAGTGATACATTCACATTTGTGCGGCCTCCTAAATTAAGTTCCTGTGATGCATGTCCAACGTAAGAAACTATCAGGGTATTTGAACCTGATGGTACGCTGATAGTATACACACCTTCAGCATTGGTTGTTGCGCCAATGTTAGTGCCTTTCACAAGAACGTTCGCTCCCTGTATGGGTGCGCCGCTGGCATCGGAAATTTTTCCCGTAACCGTGCGGCTCTGTGCAAAGGCTGCAGGAATACCCGCAACCAGTAACAGCACGAGAACTAATACTACGTTTAGTTTCTTCATAATAGTTTACTTGTTCGTTAGATTTTTAGTTTTTGGCAATCATCAACCGATGTCCCTGGCACCGGCTGCCGTATTTGTTTTCGAGAGTTGTGCATATACGTATATGTGTTTGTTTTGGTGTCGAATGTTGATTCGGAAACGTAGATATGAAGACTTTCTTAAGAAGTTCAAGCATCGTTAGTTACAATTTGGTTTCGCAAATGGGTGCGATTTTTCAGCCGCCTAAAGTATAAAAGATTTTAACACCGTGACGATGTTTTTAACAATTATTTGTATTATTTACTCTTTTTTAGAAAAATTTCCCGGTTTATGATAAAATTCAAGTTAATTTAAGTTACCATTTAATAAATAATTTGAATATATAGCTCACCGCGGATGTGAACCGTAACGGAATTCACATCTGAACAGTACACCTGACCGTGCCAGCCATGCCCGTACTCTCGTGCATGTCCGATGAGTGTCTGATTTTTGCAATTGCCTTAAATTATTGAAAAATGCCTTAGTCTCTTTAGTTGCTGACCCGTCGATAGGTCCATTATGCTGTGTAGCCCGTGAATAAGAAAA
Source organism: Flavitalea sp. (assembly GCA_035525775.1). GTDB lineage: Bacteria > Bacteroidota > Bacteroidia > Chitinophagales > Chitinophagaceae > Flavitalea. The sequence continues at coordinate 8,201 of DATLDR010000246.1, read as the reverse complement.
AGATACCAGATCCAGAATATCCCGACTATAATTCTTCATAACAAAGCCCCGTTAGTCTAGAAAAGACATACCATACACCTGATGTGCTGCATAATTTTAATTTTTTTAAAAAAATTGATCTGAATTCAATGCCAGGTGTACACTTTTGTTGGGTGATAGCCGTAATTTTTGGCTCCATGGCAACCTTAACAACATTCGCCCTGAATCTTTATTGATATTTCGATTACTTGCTATCCACTATCACAGGTGTATTTCCCTTACCCAAAAAAATCACTTTTGCATTGGCTGACTTAGCGATTTCAAGCTGCGCCTTAATGCTTTCGTATTGTAATTGCCTGTCAGTAAGACTTTCACTGATGATCCGCTGGTAATCCGAAATTCCCTGGGCTTCTACCCGTTTGCGTTCAGCTTCCTGTTTTTCCTTCTGGAGTACGAACTGCATTTTCTGCGCTTCCTGCTCTGCATTTATCTTTTGTTCAATAGTAGTGCGTACAGAAGCAGGTAAGGTAATGTTGCGGATAAGAAGATTTTCCAGCGTCAGGCCTCTTTTATTAAAATCTCCTTCGATACTCCGGAAGATCCTTTGCTGAAACTCATCACGCTTTGTAGAATACAAAGCAACTGCTTCATAATAAACCGCATTGTCGCGTATCCGTGTGCGCGTTATCGGCCGAACGATTTTATCTTCATAATCAGCGCCGGTCTGCTGTAATAGCATAGGCGCATCTATACTATTCAGTTTATAGAGAACAGATAGGTCGATCGTTACTTCTAAACCATCTGCGGTCAAAACCCTGATCGCATCATCACCTCTTTTTAATCCTTCATCATTCACACCACTCATAGTATAATTCTGTGTTTTAATATCCAGCTTCTGCACTTCCAGCAAAGGATTGATAAAATGAAGGCCGCTTCCTAAAACATCCTTCTGTACTTTCCCGAACAATTTTTTGACACCTACTTCACCCGCATCCACCTGCATGATGCAAGCAGAAAGAACACCTATGAGGATAATTATAATACCCGCTATTCTGAATATACCTGTGAACCTGTAGAATCTTGCATCGTGTTTTAAGAAAAAAGTACCGATAACCAGTATTATCAGCCCAAGAATGATGAGGATCATTTTTTATAAATTTTCGTCACTTTTATTACCAGAGATAAGATAATGGCAAAAATCCTGTCATCATAATCGTAGGTATATTTATCAAGGCGCAAACATAACAGGGTTTATTTATTGAAATTAAAGTTTTTTTTACCGTCGTGAATACCTCCCGTAAAATTATTCATATTGACATGGACGCGTTTTACGCATCTGTTGAACAGCGCGACAATCCCGGTCTCCGTGGCAAGCCAATTGCAGTTGGTGGATCGCCTGAAGGTCGTGGTGGTGTTGTGGCAACCGCGAGTTATGAAGCAAGGGCGTTTGGAGTAAGATCAGCGATGCCCAGCAAGAAAGCTTTGCTGCTTTGTCCGCAGATCATTTTTATTAAACCCAGATTCGATGTATATAAAGAAGTAAGCAGCGAAATTCGTAATATCTTTCACCGTTACACCGACCTCATTGAACCGCTGTCCCTTGATGAAGCGTACCTAGATGTAACTGAAGACAAACTGAACATCGGTTCTGCAATCACTATTGCTGAAAACATCAGGTCAGCCATCAAAGATGAATTAAAGCTTACAGCATCTGCAGGCATTTCCATCAATAAGTTTGTTGCGAAAATCGCATCCGGAATGAAAAAGCCCGACGGACTCACCTTCATTGGTCCTTCAAGGATAACTGAGTTCATGGATAAACTGCCGGTAGAAAAATTTTATGGAGTAGGGAAAGTTACCGCTGAAAAAATGAAAAGCCTTGGCATATTTACCGGTGCCGACATGAAAAATTTTAATGAGCAGCAACTCGTGAATCACTTCGGAAAAACAGGAAGATTTTTTTTCCAGATAGTAAGAGGGATAGATGACCGGCCTGTTGAACCATTCAGAGAAACGCAATCTGTTGGTGCAGAAGATACATTTCCGGAAGACCTGTATGATGAAGAACAATTGCACAGTGAAATAGACAGGATCGCAGTGGTTGTTGCAGCCCGGTTAAACAAACACCAGCTGAAAGGAAGAACAATTACTTTAAAAATAAAATACAGCAACTTTAAATTGATCACAAGAAGCAGATCGTTCAGCGAACCTTTATTTGATGCTGAAACTATTTCAAACACATCAAAGCAATTACTTGAAAATACTTTACCACCGCCACGTGGAATCCGGTTACTGGGAATTTCAGTGTCCAGATTTAACGACTTGATCGCTGCGCCCGACAAATCGGATCCACAATTGAAAATAGACTTTTAAATTTGTTCTACGATTCATTCTTACCTGATCTGCTGAGCAAATAAGATAAAAGGAACAACCCGCCAATCACCAATCCGATGATCCACCTTCTTTTCACGTCATCGTTTACTGCCGATTGTGATGTAACTGCTTTTGCGCCTACAGCTGTATTATCAACAGGTCCCTCGTACACAAGCTTCAAACCCCAATCCATGTCATCAGGTAAATGCGGAAGTTTGATGATACCGATCTTTGAAGAAGATACTCTTCCGTTACCGGTGTTTATCCATTCGCCGGTTCTTGGATTAAACCACTGTGCTGCATAAACGCTGTTTAACTGAGCGCCGCGAACTTCTGAAAGCGTAGTTCCTCTCTCAAAATAGATAAGAAAGTTGTTGCGGTCCGGAGTACGAGCACAGTATGACCACCCTTCATAACTCAATACATTATGTGTTTTGTTAGGAGTTATAAGGTCTGTCTGTGGTTCCAGTTCCTGGTATTTCTTTCCAATACTAAACGCAAATGTTTTCAGATGACGCATTTCATCAGCAGATTTCCAGGTAAATGCATCCCACATTTTTACGGGTGCTGCATCTTCAATGTCACCACCCCAGATTCCTTCCGCACCATATACATGACCAGCAAAGCCGCCCGATAAAAAACATCCGTAGGCGCCGGAACGAACAATGGCGTTGTCTTTATCAGTTCCTCCTTTAGCACCAAGTGTATAATTAACTGCGCCAAGCCCACGAGGGTCGCTGTAACCCGCATAATAAGGTTCACCATTCAACGCAGGAGCGGTGTTCTTTGCATTGAATATCTCTGTCAGGTACCAGTAAAAATTATGTTCCCTTTTGTTACCTATCTGGTGCATTGTGATCCATGAACTGTCGCCCCAATTTTCAAGTGTTGAAGGATTTGCATTTGCTGAAAGTAAATTTTCAAATGGTACAGGACCGTAATCTTTCTCCATTTGTTTAAATGCTGCGGTATATTCATCAGGACTGATAGTAAGATCTATTATGTCAAGGTGCACGGGACCCAGCACGGTATTGTATGCCTGGTACCGTGAATAGATATATTGTACAAACCTTGTATAAGATCCCGGCCACTCGTAGTATTTACTCCATAACATACTTGCATCGCGACGCGATGCTTCAATGAATGGCACAAACCCGTTTTCATTCAGGTAGGCGATCTTTCTATCCAGATATTTAAAGTATTCGGGATTGATACGGTCCATGTCGGGAAAATAATTTTCATAGCCTGGCACTTTACCAGGATAAAAGAACGGGCGGCCGCCTTCATTGTCCATATTTTTAGCACTGCCATTGCCGAATTCCATCCATGCGCTGCGTACTGTTGTACGGGCACTGTCTTGCATTCGCAATAACCAGGATTTATCATCCGTTTTCCAGTTAGGAAATGCTGCAATGATATTGATCCAGTTAAATCCCTGCGATTTCCTGAGACGTACAAAATCTTTGAAACCTGCAGCAGGGCCGATTGGCCGTTCCTTATCATCATCGTACCACTTATACCTTTTTGCACTTAAACCAAACCATGTGTCACCAATCGCGAGATAGGGTGTACTGTCTGCATGAATCAACGCGTGCCTGTTCGCGGATGCGCGAATAAATCCATGCCTTAGTTCATTTTCTTTTATTTCATTTTCCGTCCATTCAATTGCATTAAATGATCCTGTTATATTTGTTAATCCGGCATCGTTAGTGCTTGATCCGCTTTTCCATTTCCATTCACCAGGTTTCATGGCAACCATCCGAACTTTAAAAGTGTTACCCCCATCCCAAAATCCAAAAACTTTTTTATTGAAATCAGGCCCGGACAATTCCACCCACATTTTTACATCCGTATATGGATTCTTATAATTGTTTTTTGCAGTAAAAGATATTTCCTGCATCTCCCATACGTGCAAGGGTTTTTGTGCAGCTCCCATTAAATGCACCAAAAGAAACAATAATATGAATAGCAGTTGCTGTGTATAGCGCATAGGGGATTAAATATTATTTTACCTCTCCGGTTAATGTTACCGGCTGGGTGGATATACTGTTTTTTATTTCGATTTTTAATTTGTTGTCGTCAAAATAACAAACTAATGTTTCTGTATGCGGACTTTCAATATATCTTAAGATGAGCTCCAGTTTATTTTCGTCTCTCCAGTTATATTCTCCTGCAACTTTAAAGGGTGGTAAACCCTGTAACTTATTTTTTGCAGATGATACAAGGTATGGCCCCTGTCTTGTAGTTTCACCTTCGTGCCATTTAGCGGGGGCAAATAATATGGAATGTGCAGCAGTATCACTTTTGATGTTAACAGTGTAAAGGTTATCAGAAAATTGAAAAGACACACTTTCAATATTTTTATCATTAGGCTGCATTACAAAGTTCTTTCCATTAATAACTGAAACCATGTCTGAGGTGTTGCTATTACCAGGAACAGGTAAAGCAAGAGATCTCAATTGCACCTTAAGTTGCTGAACAAGATCATTATTTGGTTTCTGTTTTTTCTTCTTCATCGCGGGCAGCAAAAATTTCCATACGGCATTTAATTCATTCTGCATGTCTGTTGTTTCGGAAGTGATAGCGATCACCGCATCCTGATCGGGCATAATTATACAGAACTGGCCATAGGCGCCATCACCCCTGTATGCATTATTCCTGCAACGCCACATCTGGTAACAATATCCCTGTTCCCAGTCGCTTTTATCCCTTGTTTCTTTTGGCAGATCGGGGTGCTGGATGATTTTTGAAGAAGTTGCTTCCTTTATCCATATCTTCGATAGAATTCTTCTGCGTTTCCATTTTCCTCTTTGCAAATATAGCTGGCCGAATTTCGCTATGTCTTCGGTAGTGATTCTTAAACCCCATCCGCCGGTATTGATGCCCTGGAGATCCGTTTCCCAGTCGGCGTTTTGAATGCCTAGCGGCTGAAACAATTTTGGTGTCAGATAATCAAAAACTTTTTGACCTGTAACTTTTTGTACAATGGCCGAAAGCATATAAGTAGCCATTGAATTGTATAAAAATTGAGCGCCCGGTTTATGAGGTACCGGCAATGCTAAAAATGATCTTATCCAATTAGTATCGCTTACTATTGTCCTCGTAGGATCCGGATCCTGGCCTGCAGACATAGTCAAAAGATCTTTCACAGTCATCTCACGCAGGTACTGGCTTACTGTATCCGGCAGCTCATCAGGAAAAAATGAGATCACTTTATGAGAAACTTTTAATTTCCGTTGTTTAACAGCTAGTCCCACTGCAGTCGCGGTAAAACTTTTGCTCAGCGAATACATTGTATGCTTAATATCCTGCCGGTATGGATTCCACCATCCTTCTGCTATCACTTTACCATGACGAACGAACATAAAACTGTGAAATTCATTTTTGCCGCTCACTGCGGAATCAAGGAAATCAATAATCGCCTGTGAAGAAACACCTTGTTGTTCCGGAGTGCTCCTGGGCAGTGAATACTGAGAAAAAAGCTGGTTTATAAATAGTAAAAAGCAAAACGCAGTTGCTACAGTTAATTTTTTGATTAACATTTATCTGAAGAATTTTAAGCAGTCAATTTTATGTTCTTAAATCTACACTATATACCACAAATATCAGGTTTTGGTAAGTAATATACTGATTGCCAGATAAGATAAATATTGGCATGGTTATTTTATAAGCTATCGCCCCTGTACCCTCTTTAATATTCAATTAACTTAAACAATCATTTATGAAAAAAGTTCTCGGGTTAGCAATCATTTCTATAGCCGTGTTTGCTTGTAACGACAATCAATCTACCAGTATCAAAGAAGATACAAGAGATACGAGCTCATCAGTTGTTCAAACCCCTCCACCTCCTGCAGAAACAAATGTTTATGCACCGGCTGATGGAGATGTAACAGTAAGGGATCATAAAGTGATGGTGATGAAAAATGGCGAATGGGTAGTAACAAAAGAAGATATAAAATTAAATAATGGTGTTGTTGTTCAACGCGACCGTACCGTAAAAAAAGAAGGTAAAGTAGTTGAAATACAAGAAGGTGTTGTGGTAAACAAGGAAGGAAATTTCTTTGATAAAACGGGTCATGCCATTGACAATGCATGGGAGGCAACAAAGGACGGTGTTAAAAAAGCGGGAAACGAAATTGAAAAAGGCGCCGAAAAAGTTGGTGACAAGGTGAGTGATGCGGTTCATGATGATGACAGGAAATAACAAGCGTTAACCACTGACCGGAGAAGCCGGACCTGAACAGGTTCGGCTTTTTTATGTAATTTGATTAAATGAACAAAATTCTATTGTTGCTTTTTTCTACAACAGCTTTTTATAGTTCAGGTTTTTCTCAAACAACAGAAAGGATATACATCAAAGCGGGAAATGACGTTTGGGAAAATTTCATGAAGGCCATTTACTTATACCCTTCCTTCAAAGAAGGAATGGTTGAATATAAAAACGGCCAGCGTTTTTTGCGGCCGATGAATTATAACAGAATAGCCGGCGCCGTAGAATTTATAGATGAAAAAAATGATACGCTGGCAATTGCGGATGAAGCGGCGATCGGGCATATAAATATTTCAGGTGATGTATTTGTGTACAGTCCGGTTTGCCTTAAATTTTTGTCGTCCAGAAAAGTGAAGTTGTATTCGTACGAAAAAATGAAGATAGGAGACAAGCAAAAGATAGGAGCGATGGGGATACCAAACACAGCCAGTGCTATAGAATCTGTTGAAAAAATTGATACTTACCAGCGTTCCTATAATATTGATATCAATGAAACGTTGATTCTCAGTACCACCACTTCATATTATATTCAGACAGGTACCAGTCAGATTACAGCTGCCACCAAAAAAAATGTGCTGACTCTTTTTTCAAAAAACGGAGTTGAAGTAAAAGAGTATATTAAATCGAATAATATTTCATTTAACAAACACGGCGACCTGATGAAGCTTGTATCTTTTCTTGATCAACTATAATCATTGGTATTAAGAAACTTTTAAAAATAAAAAAATATTTCAGAATATTCCTAGCCAGCGTTGAGCATTTTTATGATAGATGTTGTCAATAACCTGCTTCGGCAGCTTCATGCCATTGAAACTTCCGTCAAAATCAACTGACGTTAACGTTTCGTTCGTTGTAAAAAAAATCCAGTCCTTCCTCCAGGTTTCATTTGCTGCATGACGGGCATTCTTGGCATTTTTATCATCCATCACCAAATCAGTTGCATACAGCAGCCGGTCGTTGTATTTAATTAGAAAATCATGCACCTTCTGCCAGTTATCTTTTGCCTGAACCTGAAAATGAACAATACGCGCCGCCATATCTACGGCCATATTCGGAAATCTGTCGAGCCGTGCTGCAAGTGAATCAACATTCCATTCCAGGCTGCCGAGATGTGCACCAACAAACGTGAGCTTCGGATGCTTAGCGAGCATATTGTCTCTCGCTCTGATCTGGTCTTCATAAGATGGCAGGTCATGATGCAGATACATGTGATACTCCGGCTGCTGTGAAAAATAGGAAGCATCGCCTTTAACGGTCATTTTATCCAGGGGTAGCCAGCAGTTACGTGGCTCACCGAGATGTCCAACCACAGGTATATGATGTTGTTCCAGGTAATTAAACAAAGTATCCAAACGGGGGTCATCAACCATCACAAGCTTGCCCTGCTTATCACGAAGCGTCATGCCGATCACTTTATAAATTTTAACTGCTTTGGCGCCATGCGAAACAGAGTTGTTTATGTAAGCAATTGTTTGTGCAAGCCAGTCATCACTATTAAATTTTCTTATTGATATTGTTGTTGCATATTCAATCTGTTCTGGGAAATGCTCCCTTTGGAATAATGCATCTTCCTGCTGTG
>DATLDR010000220.1:0-18382 GCA_035525775.1 Flavitalea sp. | reverse complement strand
AACAGCTCGCAGCTTTAGAAAAAAAACTTGATGATGTATTGGTGAAACTTCCTAATCTGCCATCTGAAAAAGTTCCACCCGGTAAAACTCCTGCTGATAACGTAATAATCAAAGAAGGAGGAAATAAACCACATCTTGAACCAGGTGCACTGCCGCATTGGGATCTGGCGAAGAAGTACAGTCTTATTGATTTTGAACTGGGTAATAAAGTTACCGGCAGTGGCTTCCCTTTTTATACAGGAAAAGGTGCAAAATTTCAACGTGCACTGATCCAGTATTTTCTCGACTTCAACACGGCTGCAGGTTATACTGAATTTCTTCCGCCATTTATGGTGAATATCGATTCTGCGTATGGAACCGGGCAGCTGCCGGATAAAGAAGGGCAGATGTACCACGTGACAGCCGATGATTTTTATATGATTCCTACAGCAGAAGTACCAGTAACAAATATTTATCGAAACGAAATCATCAAAGAGTCTGACCTGCCGGTGAAAATGACTGCATACACTCCTTGTTTCAGAAGAGAAGCCGGTAGTTATGGTAAGGATGTAAGAGGCCTTAACCGCTTGCACCAGTTTGATAAAGTTGAGCTCGTTCAGCTTGTTAACCCTGAAGTAAGTTATGATGTTCTCGAAGAAATGGTAGCGCATGTTGAAAAGTTGATACAATCCCTTGAATTGCCTTACAGGATTCTTAAATTATGCGGAGGTGATATGAGCTTTACATCTGCATTGACCTACGACTTCGAAGTATATAGTGCTGCCCAGGATAAATGGCTGGAAGTAAGCTCTGTTTCCAACTTTGAAAGTTTTCAGACAAACAGGATGAAGATCAGGTTTAAGGGAAATGGAAAAACACAGCTTGTGCATTCTCTTAACGGAAGTTCACTCGCGCTGCCAAGAATAGTTGCAGCACTTATGGAAAATAACCAGACAAGCGAGGGAATAAAAATACCTGCAGCAGTACAAAAATATTTTGGGAGCAACCTTATCAATTAAATTATCTGATAAGCGTAACAGTTCCTCTTTTAAAATGTAGCCCTCCGCCGAGATCGGTTCCTTTTATCATCCATACATATGTAGACGAAGGCTGATCTAAGCCATTTAATTTTCCATCCCATCCTTTTGTTATTTCAGTTGATGAATAAATTAACTGGCCATACCTGTTGTACACCTGAAATAAATCAACAGATTTCAATCCAACGGCAATAAATCTGAATACATCATTCACTCCGTCGTTATTCGGAGAAAACGCAGAAGGCACATAAAGCTCAGGGCCCTTAAATACTTTAAATCTTACTGTATCAGTTGTTGCACATCCGATGTCAGTATAAGCAGTAATAACAAATTCCTGATCACGATCCAATGTTACCACAGGATTGGAAATATTATCGGCGCTAAGGCCTGTCGCCGGTGTCCACTTGTATAATTCGCCTCCTCCTCCACTCAATTGTATTGGTTGTCCGATTGCGAATATGGTATCATTGCCTGCATAAGCATCAGTTTTATAAACCCTGAGCGGTTTGGATATCGCTGATGTGGGGCAGCCTTTATCTGAATAGGCAGTGAGATGCACATTATAAATGCCACCATCCGGATAAACGTATTCCTGCAGAGGCTCTATACTTATCCTGCTTGTTCCGTTTCCCATATCCCACGACCATTTATTTATTGCAACACCGGGTTTCAGGTTGACCCCTTTTAATACAGCAGGCTTTCCAAAACAAATATCACCCGTTTGAAAATCGGCTGAAGGTTCGGGATATGATGTAACCATCCCTTGAATAGTTTCAGATACACAACCTTCTTTTGTTTCAACAGTAAGGCTGATTTGATTATCTCCCGAAAGGGTTAATGGCGGAGGATGCCGCTCCTCATATGTAGTTCCTGCTATGTTCCAGTGCCATTGATTGATTGTCCCGAATTCAACATACGATGAATCAATAAAATTTACCGGAGTGCCTTCGCATACAGGTGTAGGATAGGAATAATGAACTTCAGGCACTGAACCCATTATAATGCGCCTTACAAACGTATCTGATATACATTCGTTATTACCAAGTATCGCAAGCTTAACATCATAATTACCAGGAGTAGCATATACATGAGCCGGAGGTGAAGATTCATTGAATGTTGTGCCGTCGCCAAAATCCCAGAACCATTTTTCGATGGTGCCAAAAGAAGTAGAACTATCAATAAATGTTATTGATTCAGGAAAACATGTCGTCTGATCTGCAGGTAATGAAAACCCGGGATTAAGTGAAGTACAAACTTTCTGGATGTTTTTAGCCCCTCCGGTTGCAGCTGTAAAACCCCAGAACACAAACGGATCTCCACTAAAAATTTCTGCAACGATATCTATGGTTGCCTGAACACGGTCTACTCCATCTATCTGTGTTTTGATCAATTTCAGTGATGGATCCCAGCTGATCCTGAGTGTATGCCACTGGCAATCCTCTATGTTTCCTCCGGATGCGAGGGCGGCCATAGGTTGTGCGACATCTGTCAGGGGAGAGTGATCGATTATGCCATTCTTATGTATGGCGATATGATCATAAACTGGGTCATTATCTTCATAGTTCTGCCAGGTATCTACCAGTACGCCGATGGAAGGACTAACGCCATCATAGCCTAATCCACCGCCCGCGGCACCTATGCTGGTACTGATTGGCTGGAGTACGAATGCGATTCCATCGGCACCGTCGCCATCGGCACATCCAAGAAAAAGGTTGAATTTGAAATCGAAGGGCTGGTTAAGACTGATCTTGTTGATGTTCCACATTGAGCCCGACATGAAGAAATCGTCGGGGGTTAAAGTGTAGCAATTACAGGTTTCCTGGAATGCATTTCCGTTAACATGATATGGATGATCAACCTGGGCCGTTGCCAGGAATGAAGAAAGCTGAAATAATAATGCGATGGCACATCTGGTCACCCACTTCATTCTTAGCAGTTAAACCGGCTGTAATTACCAACCTTGTTTCGCTATACCGGCTTTTATAGCATCAAGTGCCTTCTGTTCGCCAAGGAGAGTTGTAAGCTTATTGCCCTTGCCATCATTTCCCTGTGCCATGTAAGCACCTTTTGCAGTCTTTGTGATTACGGCATCTTTGATGGGTACATTCTTCTCTTTCGTCTTAACGTTATAAGCTGTAAGTGTAACTTCCGGCATGATTATGATAGTTTTTTAGGTCAGTAAATGTTTAGTATTTGTCGAAATAAGGCTAAAAAGCCGTTTTAAAGATAGCCTTAAATATCCAATTTCGCATATTTAGCGTGTGATTCAATAAATTCCCTTCTTGGTGCCACTTCATCACCCATCAGCATACTGAACACCAGGTCTGCTTCGGCGGCACTATCGATGCTCACCTGCTTCAGGGTGCGTGTACCCGGATTCATAGTTGTATCCCATAATTGCTCGCTGTTCATTTCACCTAAGCCTTTATATCGCTGGATATTCACCGAATCTTCTTTTCCGTTTGCAAATTTTTCAACCAGGTTTTTTCTTTGTTCTTCCGTCCAGGCATAAGCCTGTTCTTTTCCCTTTTTCACAAGATATAATGGCGGTTGCGCGATATACACATACCCCTGCTCTACCAGCTCTTTCATATACCTGTAAATAAAAGTAAGGATCAGTGTAGCAATATGGCTGCCGTCAACATCGGCATCTGTCATGATAATAAGCTTATGATACCTGAGCTTGTTAATGTTCAAAGCTTTTGGATCATCGGGGGTTCCAACGGTAACACCCAACGCAGTGTACATATTCCTGATCTCTTCATTTTCGTAGATCTTATGTTCCATGGCCTTTTCAACATTAAGGATCTTACCTCTTAATGGAAGTATTGCCTGGAAGCTTCTGTCGCGTCCCTGTTTTGCAGTACCGCCGGCTGAATCACCTTCAACAAGATAAAGCTCACAACGTTCAGGATCGCGTTCAGAGCAGTCTGCTAGTTTTCCTGGTAAACCACCTCCGCTTAATACACTTTTACGTTGTACAAGCTCCCTGGCTTTTCGCGCCGCTGCACGCGCCTGTGCGGCAAGAACAACTTTTTGAATGATGTTCTTCGCTTCCCTTGGATTTTCTTCCAGATATGCCTCGAGAGCCCTTGAAACAGTGCTGTCCACCACCCCCATTACTTCACTGTTCCCAAGCTTCGTTTTTGTTTGCCCCTCAAATTGTGGTTCTGGAACTTTCACAGATATAACACTGCTGAGGCCTTCACGAAAATCATCTCCTTCAATTTCTACTTTGGCCTTTTCAAAAAGTCCCTGCTTGTCTCCATAACTCTTGAAAACCCTTGTAAGCGCTCTTCTGAAACCGGATACATGGGTACCGCCTTCAATCGTATTGATGTTATTAACGTATGAGTAGATGTGCTCGTAATAACTGTCGTTATAGCAAAGCGCTACCTCGACCATTACATTAGTATTATCGTCTTTCCCTTCAACGAAGATCACTTTTTGCAACAGTGAATTTCGTCCTCCGTTCTTATCCAGCATTTCAACGAATTCAATGATGCCACCTTCACTAAAAAATGTTTTCGTGTATATATTTCCTTCATCATCCTTTTCACGCAGATCATTCATCTCTATGGTGATGCCCTTGTTCAGGTATGAAAGCTCCCTGAGCCTGCTTTCAAGTATATCTTTTTTGTAAACGGATGCTGTAAAAATGGATGTATCTGGCCAGAAACGAACAAGCGTTCCTGTTTTGTCTGTTTTGCCGATTTCCCTTACCGGATATTTTGGAAAGCCAATACCATATTCCTGTTCAAATATTTTTCCCTCGCGAAATACAGTTACATGCAGCTTTGAACTGAGTGCATTTACGCAGCTCACACCCACACCATGTAAGCCACCTGAAACTTTATATGTGTTCTTATCGAATTTACCACCCGCATGCAGAACCGTCATCACTACTTCAAGAGCACTCCGCTTTTCTTTCTGGTGCATGCCTGTTGGTATACCACGGCCATTGTCACCAACAGAAACTGAATTGTCTTCATGAATAGTAACAACTATGTTCGAACAGTAACCTGCAAGAGCTTCGTCAATAGAGTTGTCAACCACTTCATATACGAGGTGATGAAGCCCCTTCTCACTGATGTCGCCAATGTACATTGCCGGACGTTTGCGCACCGCTTCCAGACCTTCGAGAACCTGGATGCTGTCAGCGCCGTAACCTGTAGTGGAGGGGGATAAAATTTCCTGAATATCTGCGTTCATAGTGGAATAGTAGGCTCTTATTTTTTATCAAAAATGAGTATCTGCAAAAATACAAAATATAACCCTAAAAGCCTTATTTAACTGCTTATCTTTACTGCATAGTTTTTGTGTATCAACAACATTTTAAAGCCGTTTTTTTCACCATCATACCCTGGTAATGGAAAGAAACTTTTCGCAGATAACATTCGACTTTACACCGCCCGCAAATACTATTCAGCCATCAAACCCCGAACCGGCAATGAACCAAATTATAACTGAAAAAGATACTTCATCAATTGAAGTATCAGAAGAACCTGTTGTTGCTTTTACGCCAGTTCACAAAACAGGTGGAAGAGGAAGAAAGTCGCAGAAATTATACGCCGCAGAAGCTGATCTTGTCAATATCCCCGAGGATGAGATACTGTTTCAGAAACAATATTACTCTATAGGCGAAGTATCCCAGATGTTTCAGGTTAATGCTTCACTGCTGCGCTTCTGGGAATCGGAATTTGACATCATCAAGCCAAGAAAAAATCGTAAGGGCGACAGACATTTCAGGCCCGTAGATATAAAAAATCTTCAGTTGATATACGATCTTCTGCGAAGAAGAAAATTAACAATCGACGGTGCAAGGGATTTTATTAAAAACAATAAAAAATCGCAGGAACGCTTTGCGATGATTCAGTCTCTGCAAAAGATCAGGGGATTTTTGCTGGAGGTGAAAGCATCTTTATAGGCAAAAGGCAAAGGGCAATACGCAAAACACAATTGATTAATTTACATCTTCCTTACTGACAAGCTTTATTTCCATCTCCTCCATCACTTCAATAATCGAAATATTGATAAACTGCCGCATTGAATTGAAATCAACAACCGGTATCGGCGCAGTAAAAAACTCTACAGTGATAACATAACTGTTCTTCACTATATCCGACATGAACACACTATAATTTTCAATCCTGTCCTTACGCTGCTGCATCAGTCCTTCAATCCTGGTAATAAGTTGCCGTATTTGTTGCGGTGTGGTATGTGAGCTCACCTCCAGCTGAACAATAGCCCTTCGCTGAGTTTGCATTGAAATATTATCCATAATGGTATCAACCATCTGCTTGTTCGGAACGGTAACATATGATTTCTGAGTAGTTCTCAACCTTGTACTTCTCAAACCAATCCTTTCAACTGTTCCGGTAATGTTCTGCACCTTGATCTGATCGCCTGTGGAAAAAGGCCGGTCGAAAAATATAATAAATGAAGCAATCAGGTTTTCAATGCTCTCTCTGGTAGCAAGTGCCACCGCCGCACCGGCAAGACTCAGCCCGGTTATTAAACTGGTGATCTTGAAATTGAAGCCGAACTTAAGGATCATAAGCAGGCCCAGGATCACCAATATCACTTTAAAAAAATCCTTGAAAAAAACAATCAGCTGGTTGTCAGTCTGCGACTCTGTCATACTCGCTTTCTGTTCGAGTATGATCGCAATGAAATCAATAATGCGTAATAGCAGCCAGATAAATGAAGCGATCATCACGATCATCGCAATGATCTCAATAACCCTGTGCAGGCTAACCTTGTATATAGAAAAATTCAACAGCGCCGGATATTTAAGTTTTTCCAGCGCAATAAGTGTAACAAGGATCACAAAAAAGTTCTCGAGTGGCGGTGCAACAAGATTTACAAAGCTTTGCCTGTCCACACCATACGCAATGCGTTTTACTATTCTGAAAACAAGAGAAGCGATTAACCGGGAAATATAGTCTTTTAGAGAAATCGCAAGAAGGATGATACCTGATATCAGAATATAGGTACCTAAGGTGTTATCCAGGATATTGAAATCAAAAAGTTTTGACACCATACGAATATACCATAATCACTCCATCCCTCAGCAGATACACAGCACCCGGCCTGATCACAATTTTTTGTGCGTCATTCATAAATGACGGTAGTGCAAATCGCTGCAGCTCCATGGTAACCGCGTCATACCTGTACAGATTTAGGCCGTCCCGGCCGAATAATGAATTATTTATAACAGTAAAATCTCTCCAGCCTGTTAAAGGGATACGGCTTTTGAAGCCGCCGTAATAGTCAAATGTATAAACGCCCTTTTCCTGATCATACATATAAACAAGCTTATCCTGGTCCACGATCACTGATGGCGATGGAGTAGAATCGAACATCTGCCTGAAGTCGTTCGACTGATCTATCAGCCTTCCATCATCGCCTATCTTTTTTAATTTTACTTCCAGCTCATCAAATACCCATAAGTTATTGTCATATGATTGACCAATCGCCCTTACCTGCATCAGATTGTGCTTCCTCAGATCGACGATGGATCTTTCATTTAGCAAACGGTCTAGTATCACCACAGTATTAAATCCTTTAAAATACAATAGCACTTTTAATGGATTGCTTACATCTAGCGAATATAATTTTCCAAATTTCCTCACATTGTTAAATACGGCAAGAGAATCGCCATCAGGTCTTAATTTTTTGAGCTGACCGTTCTGATAAACGAAATAAAAGTTGCCGAGATTATCAACAGTAAAATCAGTAATCCCACCTCTGTAATCCTTTACAAAATGAAAAACACTGTCAGACTGCGAAAGGCATGTTGACGAGAATATCATGAAGGAAAAAAATATGAATAACCTGGTGATCATTTGCGGATGATCTTATTTTCATTTTCCGGATAACGTGATTTCAGGGTGAGTTGTTGCCCGTCGAACACTGCATAAGTAAAATATGTTATCCAGTCGCCCAGGTTAATATACCTGCTGTTGTTAAGCCTGAAATCTATTGGTAAATGCCGGTGTCCGAAAATCAGGTAATCATAATCTTTATTGCCAAGAATTTCCTTTGAATAAGTAATAAGCCATTCATTTTCCTCGCCAAGAAAAAATTCTTCGTGCTTGCCCGTTGCTTCACGGCTTTTTTTACTAAAATAGTTTGCGAGGCCCATACCCATATAAGGAGGAAGAACACCGAACATCCATTGGGCAAAAGGGTTCCGGAAAACTTTTTTCAGCATCTTATAGCCATGGTCGCCGGGACCGAGTCCGTCTCCATGACCTACCAGGAATTTCTTACCGTCAAAGTCAAATTCCTGCGGTGTAAAATAGGTGTGAATATTCAGTTCTTTCTGAAGGTAATCTTTCATCCACATGTCATGATTACCAACAAAAAAATGAACAGGGATGCCTGAATCAGTTATTTCTGCAAGCTTTCCCAGTAAACGAACATGACCTTTTGGAACTACTTTCCTGTATTCATACCAGAAGTCGAACATGTCGCCGACAATAAAGATCATTGATGCATCTGCCATGACCTCATTGAGAAATTGCACGATTTTTTTTTCACGCTGAAGACTTGATTCAGCATCAGGTGCACCAAGGTGAAAATCAGAAAGGAAATAGATCTTTTTCTGGCCGGTCATTTATCGATAACGTTTGTTATTCCGGGTTTCTCTCTACCAAAAAAACATACACTTCTTTTGGCCCATGCACACCGACAACAAGGGTTTTTTCTATGTCCGCTGTACGGCTGGGTCCTGTGGCGAATGTAATGAGTGAAGGCATTCTTCCAGCATATCTTTCCTTTATCAGCTGAAGACCATCCTTTACATCGTAAACAAGCTGGTCGGTAAATGCAATGCAAATGTGGATTTCTGCATATACGCTGGTTGTACGTCCGCTTTTTTGAGCAGAGCTCATGATTATGCTTCCTGTTCTCGCAACCAATGCTTCGCAGGTGGTAATGGCGGCATCAGCAGTTGCCAGGTCGGGGTAGGAAGCTTTTCCGAAAAGAGAATTACTGAAAACCTTTCTCATTTCTTCCTCCCTGAAAAATATTTTGTCCCATTTATTATGAGAAACGATTGTTGAAAGCTGCGCTTCCAGTTCCTGTATGTCGGTACAGTAAACAAATTTTCCGAGTAATTTTGAGAACTGCTCGCCAAATTCAATTTCCAGGTCCTGGAGTGATGGTTTGAACACGGTTGTTGTTCCTTCACTTGCAGGAAAAGGAAGAGGCGTTGTCTGAGTCAACGCCTTTCGTATTTTTTTAAGTATGTTTTCTTTTGCTGCTGAAACTTGCATCACGATTGTGTTGCGGGATGATTGGTGATATTGCTGTCATATGGCGGCACACCTTCGCTTATTGCGCCTATTTCGTGATGTTCATTTATTTCATCGTCTACATCCAGCGTTTTCTGTTCTCGGAACGGGCGTTTGCCGATCAGTTTTTCCACATCACTCTGGAACAACACTTCTTTCACAAGTAATTCTTCAGCAAGCTTTTCAACCTGGGTCTTCTTTTCGCGAAGAAGGGCCTTGGTTTTTTCGTATGCTTCATCAATCAGCTTTCTTACTTCCTGGTCTATCAGCTTGGAAGTTTCTTCTGAATATGGTTTCGTGAATGAATTTTCTGCAGCAGGGTCATAAAAGCTCACATTGCCTACCCTTGCATTCATCCCATAAACGGTAACCATTGAATATGCCGTACGTGTTATCTGCTGAAGGTCGTTCTGTGCGCCGGTAGATATTTTTCCGAAAAATATTTCTTCACTTGCCCTTCCTCCGAGTGTCATGCAGATCTGATCCATGAGCTGGTCGGTGTCGTACAGATACTGTTCACGTGGAGTGTACTGTGCATACCCGAGAGCAGCGACGCCTCTTGGAACAATAGTAACTTTCAGTAGCGGATATGCATGCTCCAGATACCAGCCACAGATTGCATGACCGGCTTCATGGTAGGCAATGATCTTTTTCTCTTCAGGAGAAATGATCTTGTTCTTTTTTTCAAGTCCACCTATAACCCTGTCTACCGCATCCTGAAAATCTTCCATTTCCACATGTTCTTTTCCTTTCCTTGCAGCGATCAGCGCAGCTTCATTACAAATATTCGCGATATCTGCTCCTGCAAAGCCAGGTGTTTGCTCGGCAAGCTTGTGAATGTCAACACGGGTTGAAATTTTTATAGGCTTAAGGTGAACCTTGAATATGTGTTCCCTTCCTTTGAGGTCGGGTTTATCAATCGATATTTGCCTGTCGAACCTGCCCGGCCGCAGCAATGCTGTGTCGAGTACATCAGGCCTGTTTGTAGCAGCCAGAACAATGATACCGCTCTCTCCGCTGAATCCATCCATTTCCACGAGCAGCTGGTTAAGTGTGCTTTCTCTTTCATCATTGCTCATTATCGCATTCTTTCCGCGTGCACGCCCTATCGCATCAATTTCATCAATGAAAATAATACATGGAGATTTTTCACGGGCCTGTTTGAAAAGGTCACGGACACGACTCGCTCCTACGCCTACGAAAAGCTCAACGAAATCAGAGCCCGACATAGAGAAGAAAGGAACCTGTGCTTCGCCGGCCATTGCTTTCGCAAGGAGGGTTTTACCTGTTCCGGGGGGACCTACAAGCAACGCACCTTTGGGAATTTTACCCCCCAGGGCAGTATATTTTTTTGGATTCTTCAGGAAGTCAACGATTTCCATTACTTCCACTTTCGCTTCATCAAGGCCAGCAACATCAGAAAAAGTAATATTCACTTTGGTGCCTTTGTCGAATAATGTAGCGCGAGATTTGCCAATATTGAAAATACCACCCGGACCACTGCCACCGGCAGCCCCGCCACCCATCTTTCGCATAAGCATGATCCAGATGAGTACAATCACCAACAAAGGCAGCATGAAATTCAGGAGCGGCCCGAACCATTCACCTTCCTGGGTAGGAGTATATGGAACTTCGAGTTGAGGGTTCTTTTCGAAAAAAGAAACGAGCCTTTTTTCAAATTCATCGGCTTTGGTAACCTTGAACTCGAAATGCGGACCTTCAGGTTTTACTGTAGGCCAGCCTTTGCTTACTTTTTCTTTGAAGTAGGCTTTTTGTAAGCTTTCTTTCTTTACGTAAACTCTTACGAGATTTTTATTTGTTACGATAACCAGCTTTGCCACATCGCCGGTTTCGAGCATATTATTGCGAAACTCCTGTTCTGAATCCAGGGGCTTTGCATCAGGAGTTAAGGATCCGAAAAATTGGAACCCTACCAGTACCGCGAAAATGATTGCCCAAATCCAGTATAAGTTGAATTTCGGCCCTTTCCGTGGAGCATTGCCATCGTCTTTAGGCCGCAATCTGGAAAAGTTCCTATCATTCTGCCTTGAATCGTCTTGTGCCATATATCTTGCTTCTGCTCTTGATTTTTAAAGTATACTTATTGTGATGTGTGTTCCTCACCTTCCGCATCGTGCCACATGTCTTCCAGCTTATAAAACTTTCTTGTTTCCGGCTGCATAACATGCACCACCACATTTACGAAATCGATGAGTACCCACTGGCCGCTATGCTGCCCTTCGGTTCTGTATGGAACTTCTTTAACGGCCTGCTTAGTATGATATTCTACAAAATCTGCAATAGCCTTCACCTGTGTACTGCTGCCAGCTTCACAGATAATAAAAAAATCGGCTACAGCTTCAGGTATTTTTCGCAGATCGAGTGAGATAATGTTTTCCCCCTTTTTTTCCTGGATAGCGTTTATGATGGATTTAAATAGCTTCGAATTTCTAGTTAACCTGCCTGCACTTGTCCTCTTACGCCGGGTAGTTAAAATTGACAATTGTTCCAATAATCAAAACATTTTTTGTGAATGAATATATTTGGGGGTCTTAATATTCAAAAATAGTAATTTGTTCCCACAAACCTTTGCCAATCATACCCCCATAAGGCCTTTTATTATACTCTCTATAACTGAAAGTACCAACAACTATGCCATGGCAAAGTTGCATGCCGGAATGGTAAAGCACCCTACGTGTTTCTTTGCAATAGAGCAGACTCATGGAAGAGGTCAGCGGGGAAAAACCTGGATCGCAAACCCTGGCGACAATATCACCATGAGCAGTGTATTTACCCTGTCAGGCAGCATTTCATCCCATATTTTCACTTTTCCTTTTTTGCTTTCAGCGGCCATGGCACTGGGTTGTTATGATTTTATTAAAGATTGTTCTATTCCGGATGTGTCTATTAAATGGCCCAATGATATTTATTCGGGTGACAGAAAGGCAGCGGGAATACTGATTGAGAACTTATACAGGGGAAGGAACTGGCACCAGACCGTTGTTGGCACCGGCATCAATATTAATCAGACATCATTTCCTGACCACCTCACTAAAGCTGTATCCTTCAAAATGCTCACAGGTGAACATTACGACACACTTAAACATGGGAAAACTTTGTTTGCTTTTCTCATAAACCGGTTTGAGCGTCTTAAAACTGTATCGACAGAATCAATTATGACGGAATATAATTCTCTGCTCTATTGCAGGGGAAGTGAAGTAAAGTTGAAAAAACAAAACATCTCCTTCATTGCAAAAATAAGTCATATTACACCATTTGGCGAGCTGGTGACCATTGGGGCAACTGAACAATCGTTCAAAGTAGGTGAGGTAGAGTTTATTTGATTCAGCGAACAAAATTGTACGATACTGTCGTTTTATTACCTGCTTCATCTTCAGCTTTTATGGTTAGGATATGGGGGCCACTCAGGCACTTTTCATCAAACTGGTAGATGAATGCCCTGTTTTTATCGTTCGTAAATCTCAGCCATTTACCGTCCACTTCGCCCCGAACATTTTTAACTGACTGCAGGTTATCTTTTACGTTGAATATAATCCTTGTAGCGCGGCTCAGATCGTCCCAGTCTAAAAACGACACTGTAATAACAGGTGGTGTCGAATCGCGTACCAGCTGAAAGTTACCAAAATCACGGAAACGCGCGGACGCCCACATCTGTTGCCACTGAACCTTCTGAACGGCCGATTTACTGCCACTTGTCCATTGCATTACTGTGTATGGCCTGTCTGCCTCAGTAAACGACAGATCCGGGAGTATTCTCAGAAGAAAAGAATCGTGTAAGGGAATGTATGATGCGCCGATAGTATGAACGTCACTGATAACATCCGGGTTTCCTGATGCAGTGTTTCTGTATGAAATATGCACTGAATCATAGAGGCACCTTTCGCCAATAAAAAATTCACAATTGTCATTTTCAGCACCTTCCAGCATCAGGGGATAAAAACTTTTTCCAGTTACTGGGGGAGTGAGGGGCACTTTAGGATCGAACTGAACCCTGGTTTTGAGCTGCGATGTATTTCCATATGCGTCTTTCACCACTACAAGCACATCGTACACATTTCCGTCACTGATATCTATTACGCCCTTGCCGCTTCCATTCGTATAAATTGAATTCAGAAATCCTGGCAATTCTGACAAATGCTGCAGATATGAGCCGCCAAGCATTTTATAACGGTAATCAATATGCGCATTCAAGTACCTTGTATCATTATAGCTGATATTATTCATCCTGAATGATTCTTCTTCAAAGTCATTCACAAATAAAGCAGCGCTGTAAATACCATTCAGGTTCGAAGATCCCGTGTGCGAGTCAAAAGCAGTAATGGCAAATGAAACAAGCGGCGATCCGACTTTAACAATGGTAGGAGTTGTAATATAATTACCTGCAGCAGCTTTGGCTGCTACAACTTTAGGTGTTTGTTCATAGATGCTTTTTGTACGGTCGTACACAGCAAACTTCATAATGCGCGGTCTTACATTGTCTTTCAGCGGAAGACCAAACAGTAATGGATTAAGGTTTACATCATTTTCAGTTTTTCTGATCTCAAAATGCACATGCGGTGCCTGCGACCCGCCGGTATTGCCACTGTAAGCGATGAAATCACCCTGTTTAACAGGCATCATCTGCGGTGGCACGGCAATCTCGATTTTCCAAGATTCAATCGCATACTGCTGCTGTTTTACAAACGCGTCAATGTTTGCGGCAAAATTGTTAAGATGCGCATACAATGTTGTGTATCCATTGGGATGAGTAATATAAATGGCGCGTCCAAAACCGCCGGGCTCTATTTTAATCCGTGAAATATATCCATCTGCTGCGGCGTAAACCGGAAGATTTTCGCGTTGTGCGGTTTTAATATCAATGCCCATGTGAAAGTGATTCGGCCGCAGCTCACCGAAATTTCCGCTGAGGCTCATTGGAATATTTAGCGGATTTCGGAAATAACCTTTCGGATATGATTGCTGGCCATTAACCGATATGATTACATAAAGCAGCAAAACTGTTAGCATAGGTCGCATCCGGACAGCATTGATTCCGGTAAAAATACATTGAATTGAAATTTTATCCCGGATTGGGATTAAGAAATCATGAATACATTAAAAACTAATTAAAATGGTATGATTTTTTCTAATCTCTATACAACGTTTTATCGTGATTTTCTGTCTTATACATATAACTTTTCAACTAACCGGTCCATGAAGCAATTCAACAACAAATGGCTTTTGGTATTCATCATTACAGTGGGTACGGTTATCAATATGTTCAAAGGTTCTGAAGCACGCAACAAATGGGTTTTCAAAATTAAAAACCGCTTTGAAGAAAAAAAGCAGCTTGCAGAACATAAAAAGCTAGCCCGGTCCGGGGGTGTTTTGCTCGATGATATTGAGCTTGCTTCTTTTCATAAATAATTCCCGAAAATTTATTCCCTTGCTTTACTTTTGCGCAATTTGTTTTTAAAAAACACTTGTGTAAGAGATGCCAAAAGACACTTCAATCAAATCCGTTTTAATAATTGGTTCAGGACCTATTATCATTGGCCAGGCTTGTGAGTTCGACTATTCCGGAACACAGGCAGCCAGAAGTTTAAGTGAAGAAGGAATTAAAGTAATTCTTATAAACAGCAACCCTGCCACCATTATGACAGATCCTATGATGGCAGACAAGGTTTACCTTCTTCCGTTGACGGTTGAAAGTATTGAGCAGATCCTTGAAGAAAATCAGATAGATGCTGTGTTGCCAACAATGGGCGGACAAACAGCACTTAACCTTGCAAAAGAAGCGGAAGATCTGGGCATATGGGAGAAATATAAAGTACGACTGATAGGTGTTGATATTAAGGCGATAGATAAAGCGGAGGACCGGGAAAAGTTTCGCCAGTGGATGATAGCGCTCGGTGTGCCGGTAGCCAAAGCAAAAACCGCTAACTCGTATCTCGAAGGAAAGGAATTTGCGCAGGATATTGGTTTCCCCCTGGTGATACGTCCTTCGTTCACCCTTGGAGGAACCGGTGGCGGGTTTGTGCATGACAAGGATGAACTTGATGAAGCTCTAAACCGCGGCTTGAATGCCTCTCCTATCCATGAAGTACTGGTGGAAAAAGCTGTATTAGGATGGAAAGAATTCGAACTTGAGCTGCTGCGTGACGCTAACAATAATGTGGTGATCATCTGTACGGTAGAAAATTTTGATCCTATGGGAGTGCATACCGGTGATTCTATTACAGTAGCACCGGCTATGACATTATCAGATACTGCCTACCAGCTGATGAGGAATACCGCTATAAGAATGATGCGTGACCTGGGAAATTTCGCCGGAGGTTGTAATGTACAGTTTGCACTTAATCCTGATACAGAAGAAATAATCGCCATTGAGATCAACCCGCGTGTAAGCCGCTCATCGGCGCTGGCTTCTAAAGCTACAGGCTATCCAATCGCGAAAATTGCCGCTAAACTGGCTATCGGATACAACCTTGATGATCTTGAAAACCAGATTACAAAAAACACTTCAGCATACTTTGAGCCGGCGCTTGATTATGTGATCGTTAAAATTCCACGCTGGAATTTTGATAAATTCAAAGGCGCGAATGATACGCTTGGCTTGCAGATGAAAAGCGTAGGAGAAGTGATGGCTATTGGACGCAGCTTTACTGAAGCTATTCAGAAAGCCTGCCAGAGCCTTGAAAATAACGCAGTCGGCCTGGGTTATTACGGTAAAAGCCTGATGCATGCAGAAGAGATCCTTGAATATATAAAAGTGCCGAAGTGGGACAGAATTTTCAGAATCAAGGACGCACTGATGGCGGGCATTTCAGTTGGCACTATTTCAAAGGCTACAAATGGAATAGACCGTTGGTTCCTGTATGAAATACAGAAGATCGTAGACATGGAAAAGGTGCTGGCCAAATATAAACTTGATACTATTCCGGAAGATATATTAAGAGATGCGAAAAGACTTGGCTTCAGTGATATTCAGATTTGCAACATCATGAACGACGGAACTGAAGATGAACTGTATGTTAAAAGAAAAGCTCTCGGTATAAGTAGGATATACAAAATGGTAGACACCTGTTCAGCGGAATTCGAAGCGAAAACACCTTACTTCTATTCAACCTTTGAAGGTGGCTCTTCTAACGAAAGCAAAAGAACCGATAAGAAAAAAATTATAGTACTTGGCTCTGGTCCTAACCGCATTGGCCAGGGTATTGAGTTCGACTATTGCTGCGTTCACGGTTTGTTGGCAATAAAGGAAAGCGGCTACGAAGCTATTATGGTAAATTGTAACCCTGAAACGGTTTCTACGGATTTTGATATTGCCGACAAACTTTACTTCGAACCGGTATTCTGGGAACATTTGTGGGAGATAGTTGAACACGAACAACCGGAAGGCATAATTGTTCAGCTTGGTGGTCAGACAGCCTTGAAGCTTGCAGAGAAACTTAATGAAAAAGGTATAAAGATCATAGGTACTTCATATGACAGTCTTGACATTGCAGAGGATCGCGGGCGTTTCAGCGACATGCTTAAAGAGCTTAAGATACCTTACCCCGATTATGGTACCGCGTACACAGTTGATGAAGCGATCAGAGTTGCGAACAAGGTAACATATCCTGTTCTTGTACGACCAAGTTATGTATTGGGCGGTCAGCGGATGAGGATCGTAATCAATGATGATGAAGTGGAAAAAGCAGTAGTGAGCCTGTTGAAGCATATACCAGGAAATAAAATACTTGTCGATCATTTTCTCGACAGGTGCCAGGAGGCAGAGATCGATGCAATATTCGATGGCGACAATTTTCATGTGATGGGTGTAATGGAACACATCGAGCCTGCCGGAATACACAGCGGTGACAGCAATGCAGTGTTGCCGCAGTTCAATTTATCGCCTCTCATCGTGCATACAATGGAAGAATACGCTGAAAAGATTGCGCGCGCGCTAAAAATAAAAGGGCTGATCAATATTCAATTCGCTATTAAGGACGGTAATGTTTTTGTAATTGAAGCCAATCCACGTGCTTCCAGAACTACACCTTTCATAGCCAAGGCTTACCAGATACCCTATCTGAATATTGCAACCAAGATCATGATGGGAACCAATAAGCTTACCGATTTTACTTTTGAAAAAAAGCTGAAAGGGTTTGCTATCAAGGAACCGGTATTTAGCTTTAATAAATTTCCGGGAGTGAATAAAGAGCTTGGCCCGGAAATGAAAAGCACTGGTGAGGCCATTCGTTTTATTAAAGATCTGCGGGATCCTTACTTCAGGCAGCTGTATAAAGACAGGAGTATGTATTTGAGCAAGTAGGCAGAGGTCAAAGGGCAGAGGGAGGTAAAATACATTTACAAACCAGTTTTTATACTGTTGAAACATGCCTGCAAATTTTCAGTTTGCAGGCATGAACAAGTATCATCTTGCATGCTGGAAAGAATCGCCAAGCATAAGAATCATCATTCCCTTCATTGCAGGTATTGCCATTAGTTATTACACCGCACTTCAGGAAATTACTTTTTTAGCGATCATGGTAATAGCATTGTGTGCTGTTACCTGTTACGCCCAGCTAAATCTGAATTTAAAATTCCGTTATCGTTATGTGGTTGGTGTAATGATGAATATTTTCATTGCAGGTGCCGGCGGCTATCTCGCAGGGATAAAAAATCCATTTAAAAAACAAAATGTTCTCCTGCAATTCAACAATCAACACCAGACGCCTGTTTATTTCATCACTGTAAGTGAGCCTCCTGCAGAAAAGAAATCATCCTGGAAAGCAGAGTGCCGTATTGATTACATACATATTGAACAAAAGATCATTTATCCTGAAACAAACATGTTGCTATACATCAGAAAAGACAGCAACCTGAAGTTACCCGTCTACGGCAGCCGTATAGCGTTCAGGAAAAACCCTGAACGTATAAAAAATTTTATAGCTTCTTCATCATTTGATTATCAGCGTTACTGCTCATTGAAGAATATCCATTACCAGGTGTTTGTGAGATCGTCAGAATTTATTCAACTTGATGGCAAGAATGCAAATCCTATAAATGAATTTCTTT
>DATLDR010000211.1:0-4152 GCA_035525775.1 Flavitalea sp. | reverse complement strand
ATGATAACATACGATGTCATATAGTTCTCTCTTCAGTTTCCGGATTTCTTTTACGGTTACTTCTATATCAGTTGCCTGGCCGCCGATAGCGCCGCTTGGCTGGTGCATCATGATGCGGGCATGCTTCAGTGCAGCCCTTTTTCCTTTGGTGCCTGCAGCAAGTAAAACAGATCCCATGGAAGCCGCCATTCCAATACAAATGGTTGCCACATCCGGAGATACATACAGCATGGTATCATACACACCGAGTCCGGCATATACACTGCCACCCGGTGAGTTTACATACATATTGATATCGCGTGTACGGTCGGTGGAATCAAGGAAGAGAAGCTGTGCGGTTACAATGTTTGCCACTTCATCGTTGATGGGATAACCAAGAAAGATAATGCGGTCCATCATCAACCTGCTGTATACATCCATTACAGCTACATTCATCGGTCTTTCCTCTATGATATTTGGTGTAAGCGCTGTAACAAGGTATTTGCCGTAACTGTCCAAAGTATTGCTTGACATTCCCCGGTGCTTCACGGCATATTTTTCAAATTCAGAATTGAAACTCATATCGTCTAGATTAGATTTTAGGCAAATTAAAGGATTGTGCAGTATCAAATACCATGCTTGCCGGAAAAACCGGACATTTTGCCACAGGTATCATGATTAAAAGAAAATAAGAATTACCGGTCAGGGCAGTGAAATCTTAAAGTTGGTAGATAATTCTTCCGCAACATTACACATCATAAATTGATAGTGCATGACGCATTAAAAGATGATAGTGATCTTTTCAGGGAAAATATTCCTTCGTTATGTAACTGAGTAAAGCTGAGGAGGAAATCAACAACCTGTATTGGCTGATATTATGGAATCGTATTGCAAACAATAAATAGTTCACAAACTAAATACCGGTGTCACTGGATAATAAATTTCAGGACGACTTCTTTTATTTAAAATCACTATCCCTACTATTCCTAATGATGCGCATGCTGGTGCTGCTCATTCATCCGGATGAAAGCTTCTTTTGAAACTGGTGTTTCAACCGCGTTTATCTTGCTTTCAGCCCATTCAAATATTTTTTGAGCCTGCAACTTGCTATAAGCATCATCCACATACTTCCTGTCCTTCATCATCTTGTCGATATAGTCGCGCACCCACTGCTGTTCATCATCGAGCGTTTGCATGCCCATGTATCCAAGCAGTTGTTGTTTTGCAAACTGGCGGATCTCATCCGGATTTACCTGTATGCCATTTTCCTGTATCATCTTTTCAGAAATGAGCGACCATTTCAGTTGGTTCAGAAAAGATGGAAATTCTTTTTCAACTTCTTCATCCGTTTTCATTTGCTTGTTCTCGCCCTGCGTTTTGATCCAGCGCTTGAGAAAATCGAGCGGGAAATCAATCCGGGTATGATCGAGAAGCGTATGATAAATGGTATGCTGTAACTGGTTGCTGCTTTCTGCATCCCATTGCTTCTGCAATTCAGCATTAACCCTGTTGCGGAAATCTTCTTCTGTTTTAATGGATTCGTTCGGAAACAACTGTGAAAAAAATTCTTCGTTCAGTTCACGAGGTTCCACCAGGCCAACCTTTGTAATCAGGATTTTGAAAAAAGAACCGGTTGCAGAATCAATGCCCAGGTCATTTAAAACCCATTCCGCTTCTTTTCCTTCAAATGCTTCGTCAAATGAAAAATTTACCGTGTCATCTTTTTTCTTTCCCATCAACTGGCTTCGAAAACCTTCCCGGAAATATTTCACCAGCAGGGAATTGTCTTTCCTGATGCCACCCTCCAGTTCATTACCTTCTTTATCAGTTTGTATGAAAGTTACATTCAGCACATTGTTTTCTCCTGAAACGGATTCAGGCTCTGTCATGTTGCCATAACGGTTGCGCATTCTATCCACTTCCTCGTTCAGCATTGTATCATCAACCGCTACCTTATACCGTTTCAGGCTTTCGTTCGAAAGGTCGGGCAAATCGAAGGCAGGTTTCATGCCTACTTCAAAAGTAAAAGTGTAGTTGTTCGGATGGTTCACATCCAGCTGTGTCAGGTTCATTTCCACTGGAAGGGGCTGGGCGAAAATATCCAGCTTTTCACTTTCGAGATATTGAAAAACTTCCTTGTCAACAGTCTTCAGCACTTCATCAACAAAAAGAGAGGTGCCGTACATTTTTTTAATAAGACCGGAGGGTACCATGCCCTTTCTGAAACCGGGAATATTTGCCTTTTTGCTATAATCCTTTAAGGATTTTTCAAACGTGGGCAGATAGTCTTCCTTATTTATCGTAACGTTCAGATGTTTGTGCAAAGGGGCTACATCCTGCTGCGTAACTGTTGCCATATGAGTAATTTAATAGCTGGTCTGGAAAAGAATTCAGTACAAATACAGAATTTTAAATGATTAAGGATTGCCGCCAGCAGGTAATCCCTTTATCTAAGTGCGGGTGGAGGGACTCGAACCCCCATGCCTCACGGCGTCAGATCCTAAGTCTGATACGTCTACCAATTTCGCCACACCCGCATAGTACTCTGATTCACAAATTTCAAAAGCAAAACCCGTTTGGTTTGCATATTGGTTTTGGGGCAGCAAAGGTAAGGGAATGACAATTCAATTTGAACATTTAAAGAAAGTCACATATGAATGATCTTAAATAAATCGTTAAAAAAAATGCCCGGCTGTAAAAAAGTTTTATTAGGTTTGAAGTCTCCAATTGACCATGCTAATCTGCATACTGAAAAACTCCCTGGTGTAATTAGTCCGTACCTCCAAAAGCCTCCACTTTTCCTGTTAAACCGCACTAATTCTTTGATTAAATACACTGCGTATGAGATTTTTTACTTTATTGGTTTTATTGTTTATTGGTCTAGGTTCTTCAGCTCAAAGTTTTAATTATCATTGTTCCAGAGATACCACTGTTGTAGGTTGCAGCAATTCCTGCATTACATTAAAGGCAATTGTGCCTGATATCCATTCTTCCACATCAACATATGTAATGGTTCCGGGCAATTCGCCTTCCAATAGTTGTATGATGGCACCCCCTGTTCTTCCCAACGGACCGGGTACACCCACCAACCTTACCATTGATGACAGGTACAGCACGGCCATTAACATTGGATTTCCCTTTTCATTTTTTGGTACAACCTATAACCAGCTCGTTGCAAGTACAAATGGACTTCTTTCATTTGATCTAACACTTGCCAATGCTTTCAGCCATTATGGAATTCTGGACCAGGGTGGATTTCTTAGCGCTATCGGGGGAACACCACTGAATCTGCCAAGTGCTTTATACGACAAGGCGCTCATCATGGGCCCTTATCATGATCTGAATCCTGCACTCACAACTTCTCCTACGCAGCGGATTCAATATACCACAGTAGGTACTGCTCCGCATCGTAAATGGGTACTGAGCTTTTACCGGGTTCCTTTATTTAATTGTAACACACTTATCGAGAATACACACCAGATCGTTCTGCATGAATCTACTTCCATTGTTGAAGTATTGATCTTTAATAAACAAATCTGTACTACCTGGAATGAAGGAAGGGCAATGATCGGTATGCAGGATATGAACAGGACAGCTGCTATCATGGTGCCAGGCAGAAGGGCTTCAGACCCTGCATGGTCAGTAACCGGAAATAATGTAAATGCAGTAGAAAGCTACCAGTTCATCCCATCAGGCGCATCTACCTTATTTAAAAGAGTTGAATTGTACGACCTCACCGGCAACCTTGTTTCTGTTGGCTCAACCAGCAATCTTAATAATGGTAATCTTGAAGCATCTTTTACCAACATCTGCACACAACTCGGGGTTACCACCTTTGTTGTAAAATCGGTGTATGCGAAAAACGACAATCCTGCTGTGGAGGTTTTTGGAACCGATACAATCCGTGTGAACAAAACAGGCGGCATTTTAAATGCGGTACCTGCGGTTACTGCTTCAGGATGCGGTGCTCCCTCCGGTTTAATCTCGATGAACATCAGTGCAGGCGTAGCTCCTTACCAGTTCGCACTGAATGGTGGCACTTATCAAACAAGCAACCAGTTTACAGGCCTCACAAGGGGAACTTATATTATTACAGTTAAAGACGCACCAGGTTGCACTTATAACTATACTACTACAGTGGGTCTGAACAATACTCTTAAAGTGAATGCGCTG
>DATLDR010000204.1:0-14764 GCA_035525775.1 Flavitalea sp. | reverse complement strand
CCGGTTACACCTGTTCCACTCCATACACCTCCGGCTGGCGTGCCGGTAAGTGTAATGTCAGCTGCATCACTGCAAACAGGACCATAAGAACCCGCTTCAACAACAATTCTATCATTGACAGTAATGGTGGTTTGGTCAGATCCACCGCAATCACCGCTAACTGTATAAGTGAGCGTTTGTGTACCGGCAGAAGGATCGAATGTATTTCCGGTTACCCCTGTTCCACTCCATACACCTCCGGCCGGAGTGCCGGTAAGCGTAATGTCAGCTGCATCACTGCAAACAGGACCATATGTACCTGCTTCAACCGGAGCATTGTTGTTTACAACGACTACGGTAAAGTTGCATGAGGCTGTGTTATTGTCCGCGTCTGTAGCGGTAGCTGTTACTATTGTGCTTCCCACTGGAAAATCGTAAGGGAATGTGATCGGGGTATTACCAATTGAATAAGTGATTGTGGCTCCAGAACAATTTGTGGGTGCCGTCGCGGTAAAGCTCAACGTCGCATTGCATTCGTTTTGATCGGTATTGTACGACTGCTCCGGCGTAGGGCAGGTGACTGCAATCTGACAGCAGGTGCCAACAGTAATTGTTTCTGTATGTGAATCTGTTTTTTGATTCGCATCCGTAACGGATAACACGACAGTTTTAGAACCGCCAGACGCATACGTATGCATTAAGGTTTCGGTACCATCGGATGAAGTACCCGTCGCTGTGCTGCCGTCGCCATAATCGATACTATAAGAAAAATTTGCTTTACCTCCTGTTATGTTTGTTGAGAAGGTATAAGTCTGGAAAGCCTGTTGTCCTGTACAGGAACCAGCTGAGGTAAAATCAGCTACCAATGGTGCCTGAACTACAACAGATGCCAGTCTGCTACATTTAGATGTAATTATATTGTCACAGTCACCGGCTGGATTTTCCGTACAAAAGTTATCCTGTCCCGGATTATATGCCACGAAAATATCAGTCAGTGTTAACACAGTTCCGCAGGTATAATTGATAGCATCCGGCAGTTTGACAGGCGTTGAGTTTCCTTTCAGCTGTTGGTCGAAACACGCAGAGATTGGCTGGCCATTAAGGGTACCGGAAAAATAAAGCCCGTTTCGTGTCGCATTCGTGTTAAAATCGACGTACAAATAAGCTGACTGTGGTGTTCCAGGCTCGCAACTTTGTGTAAGGGCGTTTCCATTTGCATCGCCTAAGAACACGCGATTGATCTGTACATCGTTCGCAGTGCAATTGAGATTAGGACATTTAGCCTGGGAAAACCCCAGTTGGCTAAACAGCAAACCAGACATTAGCATGAGCAAGGTAAAAAGCCTGTTCCCGATTTTGACCCAGGAATTCAAAGTGTTCGTTGTAATAAGCTGGAAACAACTTTGTGTCCGCGTAGAAATAAGCATAGGAGTCAGTTTAGTTTGATAAAATGAAATGCAAGGGCTATGTAATGTTTGCGGTAATGAATAGGAATGAACTAAAAGGTGTCAATGCAGCTTTTGAAGCGCCGCATTAAATGAATGACTTCTTATTAAGAGTCCATTGATGAAACGTGAAGAATAATGGAATTAAGGTCTAGGCGTTATTACAAGGGGTATCGTACTATGACCGAGTGAAAGTAAATTAAGTTAACGAACGAATAACAATTGATTTTCTTATTCCCGGTTGCAGGAAAGAATAAGAGAAACATAATTAGTGTTCAAGTAAGTGAAAACCAGTGCATGGCGCGTGAAGGATGTATGAAAATGTGCATTGCAGTATTTAGTTAATACTTGACGAATGCTAAGTTAACTACGGCTTCTAAGTGTGACCAATGGTGTTTGTTCAATGCGGTCATTGTGGTAACAAACCAAGCTTTTCGGCCGAGGGAAAAGTTACTGATCCTATTCACTTACGTAATTCCTTTATGAAATCTTCAATCATGAAATATTGAGGATTGACATTTTTGTTATGCCATTTTAAATTGGAATCCCAGTAGCCCGGACAATCATCATAAAACGGTCCCATTATACCACAATAGCTCAATTCAATTATTTTAGGTTCTTTATTGTCCCATATAAAATCCATGTACACAGACTGTGTACCCAGTTTTTTTGCAATGTCAAATGCGCTTTCAATACATTTTATATCGAAAAGTTCTGGTTCATAAGCTTTGATACCACTGCCTGATGCCCTGAAGTCACCTTTTCTGCAATATCGCCGTACAGCAAAGCATCGGTTGCCTATCACCACCAATCGTGTATCGTACTCGTTTCCAGGAATAAAATCCTGCAAATAGATATATCCTTTTTGGTTTTCGGAAAATCGTTCTACTTCCGTTGGAAAAAACATCCGTGCAATGCCGGACACAACACCTCTTGCTGCAATTAAATTCTTATCTCGTGTCAACTCGCGGAATCGATCTTTCAGACGGGAAAAGCGATTGATGTGTAAGAAGCCTTCCGCAAACGCTTTTTCTATAAGCCGTTCGGCGTCTTTTTTTGTTTTGACAAGACGCACGTTTACAGAACCCGCACCACCCCGAAGTTTAAAGACTTTTGGAAAACTAGTTTCATCGAGCCAATCAAGTGCATCCTGCTTACAATAAAATACATAGGATTTGACCAGAGGAGCACCAATAGCTTCGAGTAAATAT
Organism: Flavitalea sp.; assembly: GCA_035525775.1. Classification (GTDB taxonomy): domain Bacteria; phylum Bacteroidota; class Bacteroidia; order Chitinophagales; family Chitinophagaceae; genus Flavitalea. The sequence continues at coordinate 12,129 of DATLDR010000204.1, read as the reverse complement.
TTCTGGCCGACTTTGTCGTCAAAATGCCAAGCTGTGTTTGTATCCGGGAAAACTTTTATTCCTCTCTTCTCCAAAGAGATGGTCAGTTGTCGGGCAAATAACACATCTTTATAAATAACGTGAGACCAGTGCCACATCAATCCCTGGCAACCATCAAGTTGAGAAATAATATCAGAATGGTAACAGTTTACTAGTTTATAGGAAACCTGATTCTCATCGCAATACTTTATCCAGCGGTCACTGAAACTGCCAGCATGATCGTGAATAGCTATTTTCATTTGGTGTTCAAACAATTTGAGGACGATTTCAAAGGTAACATCTTGTGTGCTTCAACGGGAATAATTGGAATTTGATTTGATTCAATTGGCTTTGAACACCGTTTGAATTGGAATAAACTACAGGACATGATGTTGAATTTTTAACCAAGATAATATATGCGTTTTTTCAGTTAATATAGCTGAAAGGGGCGATTTGAGGTGAACCGCTCGTCGAAACTTTTGTCTTTACTTTCGTATATTACAGATAACCTCAAATCTTACACTATGTTTACAAACGCAGGTGCGTCAATTGGCTGCTTCATTATTTTTTGTATTCTGGTACCATCCGGGTCTTGATCTTCCATTTTAACTTGAGAGCCATCATCAACAGCCAGACGCATGAGCGCTTTGAAACTAAAGCGCATGATGTAGTACTACCGTTAAAATCATTATTATTATTTATGTTAGCATGTGTGGGATAGCGGGGTATATAAATTTCGATCGTGACAAGTTAGCTCACTTATCTACCATTAAAGCGATGGCTACATGTCTATCCCATCGTGGTCCGGATGGAGAAGGTTTTTTTGTAAATAAAAATGTTGCATTAGGACATAGACGCCTGAGCATAATTGACTTGCATACAGGCGATCAGCCAATGTTTAGCAATGACCGATCAAAAGTTCTGATTTTCAACGGTGAAATATATAATTATATCGAATTGAAAAATGAGTTGCGTTCGATGGGTCATCATTTTACAACTAACTCCGACACTGAAATAATTATTAAAGCGTATGAACAATGGGGTTACGACTGTCAAAATAAGTTCAACGGAATGTGGGCCTTTGCTTTGTGGGACGAGCGTGAGCAGCAGCTTTTTTTATCACGCGACAGAATTGGCGAGAAACCGTTATTCTATTGCCATTATAACGGATCCTTTGTATTCGCATCAGAAATTAAATCTCTTTTCAACTTTGGAGTTCCCCGTGAGGTCAGACCCGAATTGACGGAGATTTACCTCACGCTTACTAACATTCCCGCTCCCCATACCTTTTATAAAAATGTTTATAAAGTTATGCCGGGTCATTTTATGGTGATCCGCGACGGACAACTGGACGCAAGAAAATATTGGGACCTACCTGAAATAGATGAGAGTTCCATGATCACCAACAAACAAGATGTCTATGAAAATTTTGAATTTCTTCTGAAAGACTCAATCGGTATCAGGATGCGCGCTGATGTTCCCTATGGTGCTTTTTTGAGCGGCGGGCTGGACTCCTCTTCGGTAGTTTCAGTGATGTCCGGGATTATGCCCGAACCGGTAAAGACTTTCACTATAGGATTTGAAAATAAAGCTTTCGATGAGAGTAAGTTGGCGCAGGAAGTCGCAGAAAAGTACAACACTACTCACTTTGCGTTACAGGTTCGGCCGGAAAATATTTCCGAGTTGTTACAAAAAGCATCATTCTACTACGACGAACCATTTGGTGATTCATCTGCTATCCCCACCTATTATGTTTCAAAGTTTGCCAGGCAGCATGTTAAGATGGTGTTGACAGGCGATGGTGGTGATGAAGTATTATCCGGGTATCCGTCTTATGCAGGTATTAAATTATCTGGAATAATAAATAGCTTTCCTGAGTCAATTACACGAAGTGCTGCAAAACTCACCAGCAGTATTGGCTCTTCCTTCAAAGGTGGTCTACGATATAAGTTAAACCGGATTGGAAGCATAATCTCCACAGCCGGCATGGACTTTACGAATCAACTGGCCGAAAAGCGATCTTTTACTGATTTAAGTAGTATAAAAGTATTAACTCATCATATTAATGGAGTTGTACCTATCGAAGACTATTTAACCGAATTCATTAAATCATGTAGTTACCGGGACGGTTTTTATAAACTAATGTATTTTAATTTCAAACACGACTTACCAAATGATTACCTGGTTAAGGTCGACCGAATGAGTATGGCGCATTCATTGGAAACACGAATTCCTTTTCTGGATTTCCGACTGATTGAGTATATGGTAAGAGTTCACAAAAATGTTAAGTTGGATGGTTGGGAGAGAAAAAGTGTTCTTCGTAAAACAATTGGAAAAACTCTTCCCACGTCTGTTCTAAATGCACCGAAGAAGGGTTTTGTTGTTCCACTTAGGGAATGGTTTCAAAAGGAATCGTTTGAAGATACGGTACTATCGAATTTGCGGGAAGTGGGTCACCTGACGGACAAGCAAACTGTATCTGAAATATTTGAACAAAATCGGAGTAGAGTGAAAGACAATGGCAATTTTATATGGACACTTTTAATGTTAGATAAGTACTTAAGATCTGATCGCTAACAGAAAGTCATAATTATGCTTTCAGGTTTAATTTTAAATTTATACATTTAACGTGCATATTTTCATAACTAATCCAACATATTCTCTGCCGAATTAACCGATTGTACGAAACCGTAAGTCCTATTTCTTGCCTATTGCGTCTTACCAATTGATTCGCCCCTAAAAAACTGTCTTAATTCCATTATTTCTTTTATTCATAGTAACACGAAGCACTTGGTCATGTAACTGAGATGGCGAAGCTTTATGTTTCAGCGAACAAACGGTGATGCTGTAATCAAAATATAGCATTCGAATTAGACTGGCGGCTGATGGCTTATAAATGTTTTACAATCAATTTGTTACACTAAAAAATTTGGATATCATTCTTCTCAGCGTATCTTCAATGCCCTCCAGCGATTCTAGAAAAATACGATCTTTGACCTAGAACAACCGGTGTTTGCTATCCAGCCAATCATACCATATACATGGCATCATCGAAGGTTATGAGGAGTTTTAGATCCAAAATCGAAGCGTTTATTAGTTAGCCATCATTTTATCGAATCATGCACACAAACAGTTATGAATTTGCGAACGAGGATAACTTGATTCAAAAACTTGTTGCAAAATATCTTCCATTCTGGCCTTTATTTCTACTTGCTGCGATTACAGGTGCGGCTATCGCTTTTGCTTACCTGCGGTATGCTACACCAATATTTGAAGCCACAGCCACTATTATTATCAAAGATGAAAAAAAAGGTAACGAAAGTTCTAAGTTAAGCGAGTCTCTGGATATAATTTCAGCGAAAAAGATCGTTGAAAATGAGGTTGAAATTCTTCAGTCACGTTCCTTAATGGTTAAAGCTGTCAAGGCTCTTGGTCTGTATGCGCCAATATATGAAGAGGGGAGACTAAAAAAGATTTCTGCCTATACCAAGTTTCCAATTTCAATCCAAGCAGCAAATGTTGATTCAATAAAAGGTGTAAAGAGGGTAAATATCTTCTACAATAAACGTGACCAAACTGTATTGCTCAACAATAAATATAAATACGGTATTAATGAATTCGTAACTACTCCTTTTGGCCGCCTGAAATTTGTACCAAACAAATATTACGATGGCACCTTCAGTTCTGATAAAAATTATTTTTTTTCTCTTAGTACTCCGAGGAATATGGCTGAGGCTCTTGTCGCTGGTGTTATAGCTCAACCAGCCAATAAATTATCGTCGATTGTAGATCTGTATTATTATGACGAAGTTCCGGAACGTGCTGAGAATATACTTACCGAATTGATTATCGCCTATAATCAGGCCGCGATTGATGAGAAAAATAATCTGGCAGCTAACACCATGTCTTTTTTAGATAAGCGATTGGAAATTTTAGCCCGCGATTTAGATTCAATTGAAAAGAAAGTTCAGCAATATAAATCGCAGCAGGGCGCAGTGGACATTAGTGCCCAGGGACAACTTTTTTTACAAAATGTAAGTTCAAACGATCAACGGTTAAGTGAAGTGAACATCAAACTTTCGGTATTGGAGCAAGTTGAAAAATTTGTAGCGGACAAAGTAAATACCGGCGCCATAGTTCCGTCTACCTTGGGTATTAGTGATCCTATGCTTTCGCAACTCCTCGATAATTTATACAATGCTGAATTGCAGTACGAGAAACTAAGGAAGACTGTGGGACCCAACAATCCTGCTCTAGTAGCCGTTGTTGACCAGATCAATAAAATCAGACCCAGTATATTAGAAAACATCCATAGCCAGCAACAGAGCCTGTATGCTGAAAGAGGAGATCTGAACGATGTTAATGGCAAATATAGTGCGATGCTCAAGTCAGTACCGCAAAAAGAAAGGCAGCTACTTGATATAAATCGTGAACACGCAACCAAGGGTAGTATATATGCCTTCCTGCTGCAAAAAAGAGAAGAAAGCGCAGTCTCCTATGCGTCTGCGGTATCTGATCACATTGTTGTGGACAGTCCAAAATCGGGGTCAACTCCTGTAAGTCCTAAAAAAAGGAATATTTACCTGATGGCTATTGTCGGTTGCCTGGCTTTGTCAATTGGATTTATCACCATCAAAGAATCTTTGAACGGGAAAGTAATGTACCGCCAGGAAGTGGAGTCGCGAACATCTATACCCATTATTGCCGAAATTCCATTTGTAAAGTCAAAGACTTCTCTCGTAATCGCAGAGAATACGAGGAGTTTTATTGCAGAAGGATTTAGAAAACTACGAATTTCATTATCCTATTTAGGTCTTAACGCCACACATAAAAAGATTCTTGTTACATCAAGTATTTCGGGAGAAGGGAAAAGTTTTATTGCAGCAAACCTTGCTGTAAGCCTTTCCCTCACGGGAAAAAAAGTCGTTGTCGTTGATCTTGATTTGAACAACCCGACCATCTCCAAAATTTTTGATGTTGTTGACGAAGGCGGTGGTGTTACTGAATGCCTGACCGGGGAAAAACGGCCGGAGCAAATTATAAGGCGTATCAAGGAAAATGAAAATCTGTACCTGATTTCAGCGGGAAGCCTGCCGGAAAATCCTACCGAGCTTTTGGCAAATGGAAAAGTGAAAGATATTATCGACTACCTGGAGAAAGTTTTTGACGTCGTGGTTATTGATACTTCTCCTTCTGCCATGGTCACCGATGCATTCATATTGTCGCCGTTATGTAATGCTACTTTATATGTAGTAAGACATAAGTACACTCCAAAAATGCTTATTAAGAGAATTGATGAAAACAACCAAATAAATCCAATCGTTAATCCAGCTATCATTTTTAATGGTGTCAAAATAAGGGGCTTTTTCAAGAACAATTATGGGTACGGCTACGATTACGTTTACGTTAATAAAAGGAAAGATGGAAAAGCTAAGAAGGCCGGTAATAAAAAATTAATATAGATAGTTTGTACTGCCTTTTTAATATCGGCATTTTGCGAGACACAAGCGAAAACAAATAGTGAAAGATTTAATTTCAATTCCCTTTACATTTCTTAATAATATACTTGGCAATGGCCATCAACGCAGCATTAAGGCCAAGAAAAATATAATCGCTTCGTTTTTGGTCAGAGGGTTTGGTATCATGGTAAGCTTAATAATGGTACCGTTAACCATCGACTATATAAACCCGTCGCGTTACGGCATTTGGTTAACGCTCAGCTCCATAATAGGCTGGTTTAGCTTTTTTGATATTGGTTTATCGCAGGGTTTGCGTAACAAGTTTGCTGAAGCAAAAGCAAAAGGCGATGACAATCTTGCGCAGGTTTATGTGAGTACAACTTATGCGATTCTTGCAGTAATATTTTTTATTGTATGGATTGCTTTTTTAATGGTCAACAATTTTTTGGATTGGGCCCATATCCTGAACATTCCGAAGAATATGCAATCGGAAGTGTCGGTGTTAGCGGTTATCGTGTTTACATATTTTTGTTTAAACTTCGTTTTCAGAATCATCACTACACTTATATTAGCGAATCAGGAGCCTGCAAAATCTTCATTAATTGGAGTTATAGGGCAGGTTGGCTCGTTAATTTGCATAATAATATTAGTTAAGACAACCGAAGGTTCTTTACTTAAGTTGGGAATTGCATTGTGTGCCTGTCCCCTTCTCGCGTTGATAGGCGCAAACTTCTTTTTTTTCAAGGGTGTATTTAAAAAATACCAGCCGACGTTTTCAAAAATCAATTTCCACTATGCGAAGAACCTGTTTAATTTGGGTGTAGTATTTTTCATAATCCAGGTTGCAGGCATCATACAATTTCAAACGGCGAATATTATCATTGCCCGGAATTTCGGTACCGCAGACGTCACATCTTACAATATCGTTTATAAATATTTTGGAATTTTAGACATGGTATTTGTGATTTTTCTTACTCCGTTTTGGTCCGCTACTACAGAAGCTTATGCGAAAAATGATATCCGATGGATTAAAAACGGAATAAAAAAGTATACTCAATTGAATATTTTCCTGTTCGTTGTAGGTTGTTTTATGTTGATTTTTTCTGGTACGCTTTATCGGCTTTGGTTAGGGAAAGGGAAAGTAGATATTGGCTTTTATCTTTCGTTGTGGGGCTTTATATATTTTTCTATAAACATCTTTGCACTGAAGTATGTGTATTTTTTAAATGGAATAAACGCGTTACGTATCCAATTCCTGGCATGCATTCTAAGTCCTTTTGTGTATGCAGGTGTATGCATGCTATTGATAAAATATTATAAAATGGGTGTCTATTCACTATTTATTGCATCTATCGTAGCAAATTTCAACGGTTATATTTTGGCACCCCTTCAATACTATCAGGTTGTTCTCAAAAATAAAAAGGGTATCTGGGTTAAATAATATGGCTCCGTTCTATGAAGATACTTTATGACCATCAAATGTTTTCGATCCAGAGGTTTGGAGGAGTATCAAGATATTTTTCTGAATTGATGAAGAATATTCCATCCGAGCACCGATTCAAGTTAGCCCTAATTTTTTCAGACAACTATTATTTGAAAGAGAACTTCAGGTTTTTCAAAAAGTCAAATGTTCTGGGGGACAACAATTTCAAAGGAAAATATTATGTAAAACAAGCTCTTAGTTCCATTAATCACTACTATTCCACAAGGTGCATTGCATCAGGTAAATTCGATCTTTTTCATCCTACTTATTATAATAATTATTTTTTAAGGTCGCTAAAAAAACCATACGTTATAACGGTACATGATTTAATTCTTTTCAAATTTGAACATACATTTTCCGCACCGATTGAGAGAAAGCGCCAAATGGAAAATGCGATAAAAAGAGCTAACAGAATTATCGCAATAAGTGAAAACACTAAGAAAGACCTTATCGAAATTCTCAAGATCAACCCGGATAAAATAGATGTTGTATATCATGGATATACAAAAGCGAGTCCGGCCAAAAAGTCATTGGATTATGGCAAGTATATTCTGTATGTTGGGCGGCGCGGTCTTTACAAAAACTTTTTAACTTTTGTGAAGGCGATAAGCACATTGCTTAATAGGGAGAAAGAAATAAAACTTGTCTGTGTAGGCCCTCCGTTTGATCACGAGGAAATGACGGTTCTAACAAATTTGAAAATGTCAGATCAGGCAATCGCGATAAACGTCGATGATCATACTTTAAACGACTTGTATGCTGGCGCTCTTGTGTTTGTTTACCCTTCAGTTTATGAAGGTTTTGGCATGCCGATATTGGAAGCTTTTGCTAACAACTGCCCGGTATGCCTGAGTGATGCAAGCTGCTTCCCTGAAATCGCAGGATCTGCAGGAGTTTATTTTGATCCATATAGTCATGAATCAATTTTAAGTGCTGTTCAAAAGGTCATATATGATGAGGTTCTGAGAAAAGCAATTGTAGAGGCAGGACAAAGAAGACTAACGAATTTCTCTTGGGAAAAGACAGCAGCGGAGACGATTTGTTCCTATAAAAGGACGGTTTAAGGGGTACGGTGATCAAGACAGTTATTATAATGTAGTAAAGCATCTGGCGCTGTTCAATGAAAAGTAAAAGCGGATATCTAGTTGATGATAGTTTTAACAAGAAAACTAATCAGGAACTCAATCAATTTTGGGCCGGCTTTTTAATATATACCATTTGTTACACACTTATTGTTAGTGGCGCTGTATCTTCTAAACTTGTTTATCTCCAGTTGTTAGGCCTGCTCATTTTTATCATACCGGCGGTTAATCTTATAAGATTTAAAATCGAAAACGAATATTTGAAAGTAGTTTTCATCGTTTATTGCGCATGGCTTCTCTTCATCGTGTTGAGAGGTTTTTCGCTTGATTCTCAATATCTGTTTAATACACTAGTTGATGGGTCTGATGGCGTATTTGCCTATTTCGTGCCATTGGTACTGTTATTTCCACGTAACCCTGGATTTTTAAAAAAGGTAAATAATGTTATCCTTATTTTGAGCATCACCTATGTTCTCTGTGATATAGTTTTTATTAAAACGTTACTTACTTCAGAAAGCGAAACCGGTCAGACGATATTGGAGTATTTCACAAAAATACTCGCCATTCCTTGTGGCTTTATTTTGCTTAATATTATATACTATACGGATAAACAAAGAAATTGGGCGTTGTTAGGCAAACTGTGGGTGGTGTTCGTTATTGGACTTATTTTTTTGCTGGCAGCAATGAGAGCACGGCGTGGGTTGATGTTTATGTCAGCCAACATTTTCTTGTTTACTTACTTACTTTATAATTATACAACGAGGATGAATTTGATGTTTAAATTCCTCCCTTTATTAATTGTATTTTATCTATCAATGTATGCAATTAATATATTCAACGATAAACGATCCGGCGCATTTGCTTTAATCAAAGACAGATTGACTGAAGACACAAGAACGAGTGTTGAAGATTATTTTTATATAGATATGGAGAAGAAGGATTTGGTCGTAGGAAGGGGGATAGAAGGTGGATATTATTGCCCTACAGGAGCGACCGAGGACGGTTACAGGTATGTTGTTGAAACGGGTTATTTGCAGATTATTTTAAAGGGCGGAGTAATAAGCCTCGGATTACTATTGCTTATAACAATTCCTGCTATTTTTAAGGGACTTTTTTATTCTAGAAATGTTCTTTCCAAGGCCGCAGCAATCTGGATATTGTATTGGATGATTGCTTTGTTTCCGATCACTGTTGCTTCTTTTAGCTTAAATTATCTGTTGGTTTGGATATCGATAGGAATATGCTACTCAAGAGAAATAAGATACATGCCGGAAGAATCTGTAAAAGGTTATTTTGGCAATAAAATGTTGCGGTGATGAAGTACCCTAAAGTTCTTATTGTCGGGCAATATTTTAATACAACAGGGGGAGGGGGAATCACACTAACTAATCTTTTCACCGGGTGGGATAAACAAAGTATAGCTTGCGCAGCTGAAAATATCTATGATCCAAATTTTGAAGTATGTGATAAATATTATCAGTTGGGATTAATGGAAAATGAACGAAGATTTCCGTTTAACCTTAACCCCTGGAAAAAATATGTTAAGTCAGGAGTCGTACATAAAATTGAGTCATCGACATATTCATCCCCAAATGTGGTCAAGACATCATGGTTGAGAAGGCAATATCTTAATATTTTACTGTTTACGGGCATATTTCATTATAAACGCCGACATAAAGTCAGTGAAGAACTTTTAAGTTGGATACAGGAGTTTTCTCCCGATATAATTTATTCTCAACTTTCATCGATAGAGCTTATTGAGTTGGTAAACGACATCCATAAAAGCCTTCGTTTACCAATAGCAATTCATATAATGGATGATTGGCCGCTCACTGTTGGTAAAGGAGGGCTATTTAAATCTTACTGGTTTAGGAAGATTGATAACGGATTTCGCCAGTTGTTGTCTAACGCAAAAGTACTAATGAGTATCAGCGAGGCCATGTCTATGGAATATTTGATTCGATATGGCTATAAGTTCGTGCCATTTCACAATCCCATTGATCTAAAATTTTGGAATTCGTTTTCTAAAGAGAATTATGAATTTAATGGTACTTTCATCATTCTTTATGCGGGTAGAATTGGTTTGGGTATCGAGAGATCTATTGATGAAATAGCAGAAGCGGTTGGTTGCCTTAATTTAAAAGGTTATGATATCCGACTCCACATACAGGCAACTAATTTTAATCCGCTATTAGATGAGTTAAAAAAATTCGATTACATTAAAATAAATCCGACGGTCTCTTATAGCCAGCTACCAGCGATATTTTCACAAGCTGATTTGCTTTTATTGCCAAATGATTTCGATAATAAATCCCTTTCATTTTTAAAATATTCTATGCCTACAAAAGCAAGTGAGTATATGGTTTCAGGTACACCGATCCTGTTGTACTCAAGCGTTGAAGCGGCAATTACAGCTCATGCACTAAAATATGACTGGGCATATGTAGTTTCAGAACAAGGTAAGAGTGCTTTGGAAGCGGCAATCTCCGAACTGTACAAAAGACAGGATTTGAGAATTAAACTCGGGAATACTGCAAAAGAATATGCAAGAAACAATTTTGATGGTGTGATTATAAGAGAGCGGTTTAGACAGGCTTTTATGCAATAGAGAATATATACAACCATGCACAAATAAGTATGTTAGAAAATAAAACTCTTCTTATCACAGGCGGTACCGGCTCTTTTGGTAACGCGGTTCTAAATCGTTTTTTGCATACTGACATTAGAGAAATCCGCATCTTCAGCCGGGACGAGAAGAAGCAGGACGATATGCGCCAGTTGTATAAGAATGATAAAATTAAATATTATATCGGTGACACCCGGGATAAGAGAAGTATCGATTCAGCGATGAATGGAGTGGATTACGTATTCCATGCCGCTGCTCTAAAACAAGTCCCTTCCTGCGAGTTTTTCCCGATGGAGGCAGTGCGGACGAACATTATCGGATGCGAAAATGTTTTGGACAGTGCGCTGGAGTCTGGAGTGAAAAATGTGATTGTGCTAAGTACCGACAAGGCGGTGTACCCGATAAATGCAATGGGTATGTCCAAAGCATTAAGTGAAAAAGTGATGATAGCAAAAAGCCGTAACCTTACCGGCACCGACACGGTATTTTGCGGTACCCGCTACGGCAATGTTATGGCGTCGAGGGGATCGGTCATACCACTGTTTATAGAACAGATCAGAAACGGAGTGCCGTTGACAGTCACTGATCCAAACATGACTCGTTTCATGATGACTCTTGAAGATGCGCTAGACCTTGTATTATACGCTTTTAAAAATGGCAGGCAGGGGGATCTTTTTGTCCAGAAGTCGCCCGCTGCTACCATCGGCACACTAGCTCAGGCGCTTAAAGAACTTTATAATGCAGACAATCCGATAAAGATTATCGGCACACGTCATGGTGAAAAATTATACGAGGTGCTTGTTAACAGAGAGGATATGTTAAAGGCTGAAGACGTTGACAAATTCTACCGGATTCCTGCAGATACTCGCGACCTTAATTACAAAAGCTATTTTTCCGAAGGAAAGGATATATCAAAAGTAGAGGAATATCATTCCGATAACACAGAGCGGCTTGATGTTGAAGGCACAAAAAAGTTGCTGCTGAAGTTAGATGTCATTCGCAACCACCTTAAGCTAAATGTTGATGAAACCAATTCTGTACCACGGCCTAGCTCACAGCGATAGCAGGGGAGTGATGCGTTTTGTGAATGAAAAGGGTTCAGGCGTTTATCGTCGGTTTTATATTATTACACCAACCGATAAAACAATTATAAGGGCATGGCAGGGACATCGGCACGAGGAAAAAGCGTTCTTTGCAATAAGCGGCGCTTTTGCAATAGGTGTGGTGAGTCCGTCATGTTTTGAACAACCTGGAGATGGTGAAATACCCGAATTCTTTGAACTCACTTCAGTAAATAATCATTTCTTGAGAGTGCCTGGCGGTTGTTATACCGGTATAAAGGCACTTACAATTGATGCAACATTATTGGTGCTTTCTGACACGGATTTGGATATGTCAAAAGCAGATGATTATCGCCAACCTGCCTACAAATGGGTGGATTGGGAAACGATAAAATAATTG
>DATLDR010000187.1:0-18886 GCA_035525775.1 Flavitalea sp. | reverse complement strand
AAATTTTTCTCTTGTAGTGAGAAATTGTTGAAAAACGGAATTTCAATTGAGGAATCAGGTTTTAAAAAATTTGATACTTCAATTTAATTAAAAATTGGAACTTTAACCGATGCGGACATTGGACCCTAATCTATTTATGACTTTCGCTTGTATACACATTTTGTAGAACACTCAAACAAGTTCTATGTAAATGAGCCTTCCATTGGCGACATCTACTTAGTTTTTCTTTTTACTGGGCGCGCGCTTCATGCTTAAAAATCATACCTAACGTACGTTTGTAAGTGACCTCTTGAATTCCGAAGTTTAACCTTGCTATTAAAGCCTGTGAGGAATGGAGTATAAATACTAACTTCTTAAACGTAAATATCCCTGATATAAGTACAATTAAAATTCTATATTAAGCGTTTAAATATCATTATGGAAAATCCTGATCAGAAGTTTGGCCGTGTCAATGAACTTCTAAGACTTCGCGATTTATATTCATACGCAATTCTTGACTCTGTGCCCGAGCCCGACTTTGAAGAGTTAGCCGAACTGGCCGCCAACATATCCAATTGCCCAATAGCTGCAATTACATTTATTGACCAAGACAGACAATGGTTCAAAGCTAAAGTTGGAGACAAAGTAAGGGAAACCCCCAGGGATATTTCTTTCTGTGCACATACCATTTTAACCGATGAGTCGCTCGTTGTTGAAGATGCTACAAAAGATTTACGGTTCGCAGCAAATCCCGACGTTACCGGTGGGCTAAATATCCGATTCTATACGGGAGTGCCTATCAAATCTGTAAACAACAGAAATATAGGAGCTGTTTGTGTCATTGATCAACATGTAAGGTCTATAAATGCGAGCGAAGTAAAGGTACTTCAACTTATCGCTAGTCAAGTGTCAAAACTCCTTGAACTGCGGTTAAGCAACGAAGTACTTTTGGCGCATACCAAAAAAGCTCTCGAGTCTTTAGAAAGCTCTTTTGAATCCTTCTTCAATCAGGCCGGGATTCCAAATTGGATTTACGATATAGAGACATTAGCATTTCTACAAGTAAATGAAGCAGCTCTGAGTAAATACGGATATACCAGAGACGAATTTCAAAAGATGACCATGTACGATGTCCGTACCGACGCAGAAAAGAAAAATATTCACCAGCTTGCGGCTAACGTAAGAGGTAATAATAAACTTTGTACGTTTAATTCTGCTCATCAAACAAAGGATGGAAGTATAATTAAGGTTGAAATTACAATCTCAGACGTTACTTATTTGGGTAGACCAGCACGCATGGCTTCGATTATAGATGTTACAGAAAAAGAAAAATTGAAGCATGATTTGATTAAAATCAAACGACATTCAAATACAATAATCAAGGCAGCTAAAAATTCTGCGCGCCAGAACGAGAGAGACCACATAGGTAAAGAACTCCACGATAACATCAATCAAATGCTGGCATGTACCAAACTATTGCTTGACACTGCCTACAGTGAAGAAGATGTGAGGTTAGAGATGATTAGAAGAAGCAGAGAAAATATTGTTGAAACAATAAAGCAGGTTCGATCACTCTCGCATACATTAGTCATTAAAAAGAATAGCTTTGATTTGAACATATCTATCCAGGAGTTACTAGGCTCATATTCAACCAGCAACTCCTTTGCCGCCAATTTCATAACTGAGGGTGAGTTAGACAAAATACCATCAGACTTAGCTGTAACTTTATTCAGGATAATTCAAGAGCAAGTTAATAATATTGTAAAGCACTCAAAGGCAACAAACGTTACGGTCATTTTGTCGGCAGCTAAGATTGTAACCCTGGAAATTACCGATAATGGAGTGGGCTTCGACGTTAACAATAGTAAGGAAGGTATAGGCTTGAGAAATATTTCTCAAAGAGTTTGTTTTTATAACGGAGTTTTTAAGGTGAGTTCTAAGATCAACATTGGCACAACAATTCTTATTACAGTCCCTTTGAAATTAAAAAAGATTAAAGTCAGAATCCCTGCTTCAGAGCCTAATCGGACGTCCGTGCCAGAATGCGTGTGAAAACAACAAAGGGCAGGATATTATCAAGCCAATAGTAAATGATATTCGGCCAATAAAAAATAAACTAGATAACAGAGTAAGCTGGATACATAATGCTTTTTAATCTATAACGGTTTTGCTTAGATTAATTGTTAAACAAAATTTTTGATTTGCCTTTTCTTTCAAGGCGCCATCTTCGTCAAAATACCAGTTGGCACATACGTGAATTCAATTTTATTTGGTCTTTTCTTCTATATGGTTTACTTCAATATTAATTCAGTAAATCGGTCTGCGTCTCGATGAATCATGTTTTCTTTATATAAGGGTAATTACAATTAACCTACTAGTTAAATATTTAATCATTTTTCTGTTATTATACTCCCACCATTTAACCGGGTACAATTTTTTTTAATGTAAATTAAGATTTTACTTTTCTACAAGAAAAATAGAATTTTATAATGTATGCAGGAAAGAGACATAACTGATTTCAGAAGCATAGTTGAAAACTCGAAGGATCTTATCCAAATAGTAAATCCTGAAGGCATTATTTTATACGCAAATCAATCGTGGCAAAAAACTTTGGGCTTCTCTATTCATGAAATTGTAGGTAATTCCATCTATAATTTCATTTCGGATAATTCTAGAAATAAATTCAAAGTATTTCGCGAAAATTTAATCGAAAACATGCTTTTTGATGTATTTGTCGAAACGATCTTAAAAGCAAAAAGTGGCAAGGAAATCAATGTTGAAGGTTTCATGTGTGCTATATATGAAGGAAAGCAACCAAAATATACTCATGCCATACTACGTGATGTAAGTTTAAGGAAACAACAAGAAGAAGAAATGGATAAAATTCATAAATCAATTGTTGAGCGCGAACACCAATTAAAGCAACTTATAGAACATGCTCCTGATGCAATAATAGTCATCGATGAAGAAAGCAAAATAGTTTTGTGGAATCCTAAATGTGAGCTTCTATTTGGATGGACGGCAAAAGAAGTTATTGGTAAATATTTAGGAGACACAATTATCCCTGAACAATATAGAAAAATGCATTATGAAGGAATGAAAAGATTTTTTTTGACTGGCGAAGCGAATGTTTTGGATAAAACTATTGAAGTAACAGCATTAAATAAAACTGGGGTTGAATTTAATATAGCGCTAACTATTTCAAAAACCTTGCACAACGAGGCAACTCAATTTATTGCGTTTATCAGAGATATATCTGTAAATAAGAAAATGGAAAACGATTTAAAATTACATCAGCATGAATTAGAGAAAAAGAATGAAGAGCTTGCTCACTATGCTTCTATGACTACCCACGACCTGAAAGAACCAATTAGAAAGATTTTAACCTTTACAGATCTGTTAACAAACAATACTGCGCTTTCTGCCAAATTATCAGCTGACAAATTATTAAGGAAGATTAAGGGGGAAGCAGAAAAAATGAGTTCGTTAGTGGATGGTATTGCCAGCTTATCAAATATCAATTTATCAAAAATTGAATTGAATAGGGTCAATCTGAATCAGATACTCAATGAAGTTATAGAAAATCTTGACCACATAATTCAAGAAAAAAAAGCGCTTATAAATCATACCCCGCTTCCTTATGCATTGATTGATAAACTACATGGCTACCAATTATTTCACAACTTACTTTCAAATGCCTTAAAGTATACTAATCCGGAAATTTCTCCAAAAATCGAGATTACCTGGGAGAAATTGAATAGCCGCTTTATAAGGATTTCTTTTTCTGATAATGGTTTGGGTTTCGATGATCAATTTTCCCAAAAGGTTTTTGAACCCTTTGAACGTTTGCATGGAAGAGAGTTTGAGGGTACAGGAATCGGACTGGCTATTTGTAAGAAAATTGTAGAAGCCTACGGCGGAAGTATAACGGTTAAAAGTCAAAATTTAAAAGGTTCAACTTTTATATTTTCTATTCCAATAGATATACAATAAAATATTATCCTCTCTTATTAAGAAAAGTGCTGCTAATACAAAAAAAGAATAATAAAACAATAAGCATCCTTTTAAAGCCGCGGGGCAAAAAACCTGCAGTTAAGTCGCAAGACGATTACGCCCACGCTATCTTTTAAATCACCTACCAAATGAAAAAAGTATCGAGGTAAGGAGGTTTTACCCAGGTATATCAATATTTGTTGTCAGGCAAAATATAAATAACTTTACATTTATTACTTCTTAAAATGGCGAATCAAGGTCTGCTATTCATGCCGGACATAAGTGGATTTACAAAATTCATTCATCAAACTGAAGTAGACCATAGTCGTTTTATCATTCAGGAACTTCTGGAAGCATTAATAAATTCAAATCAACTGCAACTACAAGTATCTGAGATAGAAGGAGATGCTATTCTTTTCTACCGGTTTGGAGAAATTCCTCCCCTTGAACTGATCTATGATCAGGTTAAAGCCATGTTTTGCAGCTTTCATAAAATTCTCCGCAGCAACAGCCAAAGAAGAATTTGCATGTGTTCAGCATGCAGGCAAGCAGATTCGCTTACTTTAAAAGTAGTAACTCACAAAGGTATTTTTTCGACCTATAAAGTAAAAGAATATAGCAAATTGATTGGTCCCGATATTATAACGGTTCATCATTTGCTTAAAAATGAAATTCCTATTCATGAATATTGGTTAATCAGTGATAGCTTTTTTAGCCTGCAAAACGAAACGGTAAAACTGCCTGAAATGCTTAAGTGGGAAAAGGGACATAAACAAACCGAAAATGGTAAAATTGATTTTTATTATTCTCTGCTGAGCCCTCTCAAAGAAGAATTAGAATTAGTACAACAAGTTAAACCTGGAATCAAGGGCAAGCGTGTTAAAATACTGTCTTCTGAAAAAGAATACAATGTAAGCATACAAAAGCTATTTTCGGTCATTGGCGATATATCTCATAAACCACGCTGGATGGAGAATGTAAAAGGCACAACACATATATCCAGTCCGATCAATCAGATTGGTACCAGCCACCAATGCCTCCTAGATAAAAGTATTGAAATAATGACAACTTCTGATTTTTACAGTGATGATAGTACAATTGTAATGGAAGAAACAGACAAAAAGAAAATGTTTACATGCCAGTTTGAATTGGTTAAGAAGGAAGAGTTCAAAACTCTGCTCATTATGAATTTTTTTATGAAAAAAAATATTTTGTTACTCACTATGTTTCATTTGTTCATGAAAAATAGCTTTATTAAAAAAATCAATCAATCCCTGCAAAACCTGCAAGCTTTCTTAAATACCGATGAAGCGGTTTCATGCCATTGTTAGCTTAGAGTAACATAAATCATAACAGAATTCACACGATTCACCCCACCTCAAGACGGACTTGGCTTATCGCTGAGTTAATATTTGTAAATGCACATAGCGATCAAAGTGGAAATTTTTAAAATTTAAGTTGCTTGATGCATTCTATAAGTCGGTTGCGGAAAGCCTGGATGAAAAGCATCCAATTCAGATACGATGATTTTGCATCTCATCGACTCTTCTACTTCAAGCACAGCATTTGAAATAATTCCCCTAAGTTGGTAATCCGCTGCCTGAATCCTTGCGTTGATTATCAATATAATTCTTTCGGCTTCAAAATCAAGAAGGGGTTTCGGATCTGCCTCCTGAAAAATTGATGTATAACTAATTTTTCGCGTCTGGTTTCCATCATCAATTAAAAATTTCAGGTGCCCTATAGGAAACCCATCGCGAAGGACACTATTATAAATTGTGCTGATCAGTTTACAACCAGCCGACACTGCATTTCTTTCAGTGCAAACAATACCAATCTCTCCATCTAACCAGGCGAGATCAGCTTCTCCGGCACCATAGATACTGTAATCTATTTCGGGGCTTTGCCTTAACAAGGCATCGACTTCACAATTGTGAATCCAATTTTCAATATTATTTGGGTTCAGAGAATTCTGAAACAATATTGATTTGCCATCAAATTCCCTGTGTGTCAATTTCTTTACTCTTGCTAATTCCTGTTCGTTTAAAAGGTCTACCTTATTAATTACAATTACATCTGCCTCCTCTAACTGCTTTTTGAATATATAATTTATATTTTCATTAAAGACCAATTTTCCGGATTCCAGATACGTTGACAGAAGACGAACATCACAAAACACAGACAGAATAATTTCTATCGCACCATTATATGATTGTAATAGCGGATGAATAACGGTTGATACCAAATCAGCGCATGAACCAACTGATTCCAAAAAAATTATATCGGGCTGATCTGAATCCTCCAAATTTCTGATCTTGTTTTCCATGTCGTGGTATCTGCAACAAAAACAGCCATTGCTGACTTCTTGAACAGGAAATATATGCCTTTGAATGTATCGGGTATCCACTAGCAACTTCCCCTGATCATTTGTAATAACGGCTACTTTTTTGCGTCCTTCAAAACAAAGCAGATCCGTTGCTGCCTTTATGGCTGTTGTTTTACCGCTGCCTAAAAATCCACCGACGAAAAATAATTTCAAGTTGGATAATTATTATTAGAAAATTTTTAAAGTTAATATTTGGCCAACCCGTAGCAATATTGGATACACCAGATCAACTTTACAATTTACATCTACCTGTTCAAAGGTGCATGGTACTGAACGACCACGTATAACAATAGTCGCCCTTTTCATTTTATGTTTTTCGGCTAATTCCACAGCAACACTTTTTAGCTTCAATCTTCCGTACTCCAGTTTTATTTTGCAGGAAAATTCATTTTCATTCCTTTGCTGTGAATATGTTCCCCATCCTTGCGCAACAGTAAAAGGTGCTTTAAAATCTTCAGGTGTAAGTTTTGGTGCAAAGCCAATGTGACCCTTTGTACCATGATAAGTAAAACCGCAAGCGTTAATAAATGTTCCATAACTTGACATTGCCCGGGCATAGTGATCACTACACTCGATTTCATTAAAAGGGTTACGCTTAAAAGCGTGATACCGGTCATGGATCGTACGCGTGAGGATCAAAGATTCTTCGATCATTCCTTCAGCCATCATGTGAGAAGCTACCTGGTGTTCAAATCCACTCATACATTCATTAAAATAACCTATTTGCCAAGCTTTGGTTTTTCCATAAGGTTCCGGATCGTTTTTAGGATTAGTATTCATCACCATTCCGCCTTCGCCGGCAACAGCATAATACCGGCCGCCTTTGTTCTTAGAAATATAAGGTCCAACATCCGGAAGGAAATTATATTTCCATAACGCCGTTAATGCACTCTTCGTTTTCTCCTTGTCCAGTATACGCCCTAAACCTAGCTGCCATGCCCAGCTTTGTCCATATACCTGATCTATATGACAGGTATTGTATGATCCAAGGCCACTCTTCCCTGTTTTGGGATCAGCCCTATGAATAAAATATTCGCCATTAAAAAGATATTTTTCCATATTCTTCTGGCCTTTTCGCCAATAGTCGTTGCATATTTCTGCAAAAGCCTTGTCATTCATTTCTTCAGCCATCAACTGACCTGCACGAACAGAAGCGATGCATAATCCGACAATCCAGGAAATCTCTCCGCTCCATAATGCATCCAGAGTATTTTCCATTGGAGTATCTTCCATACCATCACCATTCTTATCCTGCCTGATTACAAATTCAACCGCCTTTTTAATCTTACTCCAATTATTTTTTAGAAGCTCATCATGCCCGGACATTAAATACTCACGATAGATACGCAGAATCGTTCCGGCCTGACCATCAATAGAAGGCCCGGTATTTTCACCGCGATATCTTATCATTCCAGTTTCTTCATCAAATGAAATCCCCAGGTCCACGCGTTGACGCGTATCGCGCTCTAATTCCGGGAATATTCTTGACATAGCGTGAGCGTATTGATACACATGCGTACACGTTCCATGACAACATCCTACACCTTCCCAGGCATAGAATCTTCCTGATTGCAAACGGTGCGATGTCGTTGTGGCCAACGTTGAAATATTTAAGAATGTTCTTTCTAAGAACCACCATGGAAGAGAGCTGTCATACCATGTTTTTTTCCATAAAAAAGTCTGGTGCTGCAATGATGTATATGTTTTGCCTATATACGCCAACACATCTGCGGCACTGGAAAATTGAGAAGAATAGAAATGAAAGCGGGCATCCTGTACTGTAATGTCTTTTTCAGGATCCATATTCGTAAAAGAAATGTTAGGCGTAAACCAGGAAATAAAAAAATCGGCTTTTATTTCAGTCTGTGAATTCAATACATGTTCCGTACTGATGGCAGCAATTGGAGAATTACCAGTTGCAATTATTATATCCTTAATAACTTTAAAACCTGCATCATCGCTATCCTTCAAGTTCGCAACACATTGAGCGTTTTTTACAAGGGTGCCTAAAGACATATTTCCAAAATCAGCGGCTTGTTTCAATTCCTTGCTATCTGTTTTGCATTCAAGAGCAACTCCCTTGTAAAATTCATTTTCGATCACCTTGTTCTCACGGGTGAAATCATTATTCTTTTCTTCAGTATAAACGAGCATTTTATTTTCAAGCCAACTCTTGATTTCTATTTTTCTGCTTTCAACTGAATCATTCCTTACTGTAATAGATTGAATTGTTGCAGGTAACCCACTGTTCTTTGCGTCGCCTGGTATGAATGGAGAAAAAGAATTCATAATTACTTTTATAGCAAGCGACTTATCAATATATGTTATTGTTGCTACAGGATACGTAGCTTCGAAAATAACTTCTTCCCAGTCGTCCTGTATAAGCCGCTTTACTATAGTTGTATCCTTTTGATGTATCACAATTGCCAGACCTTGTTGAATCAGGCTGGACACAGTTAAAGGTTCCAGATATAAGGAACCATGAACATTATTTATTTCCGGGGAATTGGAACCTTCCATTTTAATTGGAAGTACTTTGTTAACCGCACCTAACTGGTTCTGATTAAAAATATCCCAAAGCCACAATCTTCCATCGCCGCCTACATACACACCACCGCAACAAATACCACCTACAGGCATGCCTATGAAATGTAACTCATTCTTCGTTTTCCTGTATTTAGTTACTTCCCCTCTATTGCATAATGAATTAACCCATTCCCGGTTAAATTTTTTATCAGTTGAACGGTTAGCAAAAAGAAAATCTTTTTTCTCAAACGGTCCGGCAATCAATGGAAATCGCGCCGTAAAAAATGCGGTACCAAGAAGACCAGACGATTGTAAAAATTTCCGACGTTCCATTCTAACTATTTTCTCTGACCATTCGATGGCCGACAGTTTGGAGAAAGATTTCTGATTTTGTTTAAAAGCTATTTCCGTCCCGGTTCAGCAATTGAAAAATTATCAAAATCAACTACGTGAAAGCTGCTTCCTATTCCCGCAATTCCATGTGAAAAAGCAGCATCAGCTACTTTCGCAATTACCTTTCCATTTATGGTTGCCTGAACGATCCTGCCTTTTGTTTCAATGGAAATAGTTTGCCATTTCAATATATCTAAAGAAACCTTTCCCCTCGCCAATCTTTTTGAACCTGCAAATAATTCCCAGAGCCCTGAGGATTGTAATTTCAGGATATAACCTTCAGGAAGTTTATGTGAACGATGCATTTCCATTGCCCTCACAAATATTGTTGCATAACTATATGACTCTTGAAAAAAAACATCGCTGGTTGCCGAGTAGTCTTTCCACATTGTATCACCCAAAATGGTTTGATTGTAAACCGGTTCTTCCCACTCTATTCCTCTATTTCTAATTACCTGCCTCAAACACTTTCCTTTGTGATCTTTTCTTTCTGCAACTTCGAATGCTCCACCCATATCGGAAAAATATTTAGGTGTAACAGCAAGTTTTTCTTCATCGAATTCTGCTTTATATGGAAATGGAAAATGTTTATTCTTCAAATATTGAGTAGGCCCTTTTTGTTGGCCAGTAGTGGTTGTGAGCGAATACAAGGCCTTTGGATCGAGTGTAATTATAAATTCATTGTTTTTCACGTTAACAGCCTTCAGCTCTTTAAATATTTCGCCTCTCATTGTGGATCTCCACACATATATCTTATCCACTTTTGTACCCGGCTTAAATCTGAATTTTATTTTTTGCGGGACGCGTGCATCCATGGTTTCTGCAATGATACTTAGCTGTTCACTGGAAGGGGACGCTAAAGTCACATAACTCCCTTTATCTGGAAAATAACCACATCCTGAGTTAACATATTTCCACCCCGGATCGGCAAACTGTGTAGTGTGTGCAACTGCCCAGATAGCCGGTTCAACTTTATAATTTCCAGACCATGGTGTGTTGGCCGTCATCAATCCTGAATTGGGGAGCGACAGGTTATCGTAGTAAGAAGTAATTAAACTCCATGTTATATTTTTAGTCATCGCACCTTCGATATAATCTCTATTATACATTTTCGCGAGATAACTGAAAGCCTTCCAGTCTCCTTTCCAGGGTCCTCCCTCATTGTTCCAGATGGGAATACCAAAACTTTTCGCCTGCTCTGTGCTATGGTATGCTTTTTTTTGATCCCGCTCAGGATAATGATCACCAATTACAGAAACTGATTTTCGTAAGTCCTCGTCGGTTTTCATGTGTTCAGCAACTAACCACTTCTGGTTATCACAACATTGGTCAGCGGCGACAATCTGAACGTCTTTCAGATCATTTTCATCTAATGCCTGTCGAAGGTTTTTAATGAACTCAATGTCATACATTCTTTCATTCCATATACCGGTGAAGTCGATCTTTAGATTGTGGTACTGCTTTGCTCCTTTGATAAAAGAAATAATATATTTAATATTATCCTGCGAATAATATTTGCCGTCCCCAATCCAGCCAGGTGCACCCCATTCCAAGCAGTCCAAAAAAATATCAGGATTTCTTTTTTTAGCTTCAGTCATTAACCACCATTCATAGCCTCTGTGGAAATATTGTGGTTTGGGATTATCAAATTCTTCCCTGGTCCGGGCATGACTCGGTTCAGTTCCACAGGTTGAGTTTACATCACCACCTATTTCGACTTTCAGATGCTGCAAACTTGCTCCAAATTTCGGTTTAAATAGAAAGTCCAGGATATGCCCACGAATGGAGTCCGGATAGTCAATCAGTAACCGGGTTGATGCACCAGCGCTTAAAGCACCAATACCCTCGAATGTTCTACCGGTATCACTTAAGTTTATATTTATAGTTGTTTGAGCAAAAGAGAAGGATAATTTAAGAAACAAAGATGCAAGTAATAATAATAATTTCATAATGGTTCAGGCAATTTCGATTATAGCGATTTTAGAAATGTTAAAGCTAACAGGCATCTCTATACGATTACAATAGCAGATTCGGCTAGTGCGCCAAAAATATATGCTGTAAGTTTTTTAACGTTGTTTCACAACGATATTACCGACTATAATTTTTTCCTCTCCAATCCTGCTTTTATATAAGACTTTTCCATTCTGGTCCACTATGCCGGCAGTGCCAGGATTTGAAGTATAATTATCGTTTCCGCAATATACTGTTCCCACTCTGTCGGCCCATACGGAAGGAACGTTAATTTTTTTTGATCCCGCGATATTATGTCGGGATGGATCATCTTCACAATTATACGGACTGATGACCAGATCCACTTTGCCTTTAAGTAAATCCCAGTTTTTACCGATCATATTTTCATAGCAAATCAGCAATCCCACTTTTCCGAAACGCGTTTGAATAACCTCCATTCCCTTACCAGGCACTATGAGGTGCTGCTCGTCACGATAGGCTCTTTTTTTATCAGGCCAGAGAGTTGATTTATTGTGAGAACCCACTACTTTTCCACGGTCAAAAATCACAGCAGAATTGTGTAAACCGGCAGATATTTTTTGCAGATACCCTACAATAATCATGCAGCCATACTTTGATGAGCGTTGGCGAAATTCATTAAGGTATTTGCTTGATTCCAGTGTTTCACCAAATGGAGTCAGATCATTTGCCGCGTAACCGGCAGCAAAAGCTTCAGGCAATAGTATAATATCCGGATGTTCCTGCGCCGCTATTTCGGTTAGTCTCAATGCTCTTTGATAATTAGCGTCCATCATGCCGTCAACAGTAGCCAATGCTATAGCTGCAACCTTTACAGTTTGCTGTGCCTGATGCGAAACATTTTTATTTACCGACTGTTTTTGCTGGTACCAGAAAGATAAACACAGGATAGACGAAACTATTAGCTTTAACATATTGTAATTTTAGGTCCCATTCAAATTAGCATAAACCGTGTTCTAAAACATGTAGGTAATTATGATTTTGATGTATGATAATGTTCAGGAAAAATTATGGGACAATTACCTTTTTGCCAGACCATGATTCATATGTTTTAATAACATCGTCTCTTCCTTCAAATTTTTTATAAACTACATGGGCATGAAAGGAAAATTTCTCTCCGACTTTGTAATTTTTCTTGAAATACATAAAATCCCACGCTGGATTATTAGGTCCTGCTCCATCAGGAGATTCAGCGAATCTAATTTCAGCATCCTTATCCGGATTATCAAACATCATGATAAGGACATTTTCACCAGATACTCCATAGTAGAACGGGTAAGTATACTTAAAATCCGATAATCCAGAAGCAAGAGTAACGGGAAACCCAGGATCAAAACCTGGCTTCCATAAACTTTCCGCCGGACGCTGGCTAGCCTGAACTCCGTGCTTGAGCGGGAGATGATAAATCCATTTAGGTACGTTTCCGCTGCTTTCCTGGCCAATAAAATTGATTCCCTTCTCGACAGGTGAATCAATATAGGACGCTATAAATATTCCAATGTACCCATGTTTCTTCCAAACATCTTCCAAAGGAATGCCTGTAAAAACAAAATCTATACTACTACCAGACAACTCGTAAGTCATAGAAGTCTGCAATGGCCAGTTTTTAGTACGGGCCTGTTGCAACTCTACCTTTGTATCCGAAAGCCTTACCAACTTCATTGGACTTACACGCGGTTCGAAAATGTGCCAGCCATAGGTAGATGAATCTCCGCTGAAAATGTGTTCAAAATTCAACCCACCATAGGCGGACATAAAAATATTTCGGGTATTCTGGTTTTTTATATAAAGTTCTGATAGTCCATTATATCCTGCCTGATGTGATTTTCCATACGATTTATTATTGGCTATTATAATATCCAGGTTTTTGGATTGAAGACGAGCAGTATTTTGATGCAATCGATTTCCTGCTGTGCAACCCAGCAGGAACATTGATGCGATCACCATAATTTTCAGTTTCCTGTCTATCATTTCTACCATATAATTTCTTGTGCACTAATTATTCTAATAATCATTTTTTGATGCCAAAGGGTTTCAACGAAACGCCAATATCGGATACCACCTGGTGAATAACAACAATTGCATTACTTAAAGTGATCTTGAAATCCGGATCAATAGCATGATACCAGGCGTTCATTGCATCTGCTGTTTCGCGCTCCGAATTCTGCAGATCTTTGAATGCAGCCTGAAGAGCCTGAATTTGACTTTTGTCCAATTCTTTTTTTCCTGCTGTCATATTTGCGACAGTATAAATGCCCTTAAGCATTTTAAGATAACCCTGTATGCTTTGGGTTTCGAACACGACTCTTTTGTCATCTAAATTTTCCGCCAGCCTGAGCGCCCTGGCGGTAGTAGCCAGGTCATTTTCCAGATGCTTAAGTGTAGGGAAATATTGGAACATATCCTTTCCAAGTGTTGGTTTCTCACGCTTCCTGATCATGTCCTTTGTTTTTGCACTAAACCACCATAGATGAGGAACCTGCGAACCATATACATCCCAGCTCACGGGGCTCATCATAACTGACCAGTCAGCAAAAGTTTCCGGATCACTAATGCCCTCTTGTGTGGCCCATGTGGCGGCAAATTCATGCTCATCGCGACCCTGCACATTCCATGACCATTCTGCAGCTGCGGCCATGTTATAATCGTAGAAATTGTTGTTATTATCACTATATGCTACATAGCCTGTAAAGCTGGGAACATTTTTATCTACAAGTTCGGTCATGCGATATTTTATGAAATTCGCTCCACTCCACGGAAGGATGTAAGTAAAGCTAGCAGATAATGTTGGATAGGTTCCGAGCCAATGTCCCTTTTTCACAAAATCCGTTAACAATGGGTAAATTATTGGTTGACGTAAAGCAGTATATGTTCCATTATCCCACTCACCTGAATAGAAAACTATTTTAACTTCGGGTGGTACAGCTGCAAGTATTTGATCGTTCACGTGGTACGACCCCTGGGTTAAAAGTATTCGTACGATAAGACCGGGGTATTTTTCATGAGCGATCTGCCAGGCCTTGGCACATGCTTTGGCTTCCAGAACATATTGGCTTGAATTTTTACATTGCTCGCATTCACAATGTATATCACCGTGCTCAGTGAGCCACATATTGATATCAGTAATGCCCTGGGCAGCAGCTGATTCGAGCCACTCGGAAAGTACCTTAACAAATTGTGGGCTTGATGCGCATGGCACAACCAGATCATCCGAAACTGCAGCCTTTCCTTTGCCTTTAGCCTGCGGATAATGTTTATAAATCTGTGTGATTATACCAAAAATGTCAAGATGTGTAACGATAAGTACATTATTCATTGCATGTAGTCTCGCCTGATTCCTGCCACCAGAATCGATCTTTACTTCTCCACGGCCATGCTCATCAAATGTTAGATATTTACCCACCCCACTTGATTCCATAAGATTCATCTTACGGTTAGACATGAATTCTATATTTTTCATCATTAACTTATGATCACTTTCCCATCCTCCCCATAAACCTCTTTCTGCGAGATCAGGCCAGTCCAGGACATACAGAATTGGCACAACGGCAAAACTAGTACTTAATCCAGGCTTAATTAATTGTTGGAGTGTTTTAACGCCATAGTAAACACCTTTTCCGGTCAGACCGACTATCGCAAGTCCGGAATTGGAAAGTGGTGAGATAACATACGCCTGATCTTTGTTTTTCAAGCCGGAGAGTTTTTCTGCACCTGATATATAAACACCATCAACTTTACCTTGCTCATCACAAATTCCTATCAATATCTCAAATGATCCATCAGTTAGCTTATCCCCGGTTTTTTTTCTAATGAGCGTTGCGAGTTCCTCTGATGCGAATTGTTCAACATCACTTGCGCCAGACCTAAGCCGAAGCTTTATATTAGCTACCGGAATCGTAACCCTGCTTTCAAACCGGATCAGTTTAGGTAAGGGTATAACACTGCGCTGGAATGTTATAGCTATTTTATCATCTATAGGTTCGGTTTGTAAACCTGAATCTTTTGAAGAAGTCCAGGCGGGGAAAGAGAAGTGATCTACCCACTCTTTCCTGCTACTGTCTGTTAAAGAATTTTCAATCTTCCGTTCTAAAGTCTGACTTTTATTTTTACAGGAAGAAAAAAAACAGCCACACAATGCAAGGAATAATAATTTTTGACAGAAAAAAAATCTCATTGCTTTTATTTAATTATAGTTGGATTAAACATTTCTGAAAATAATTTCTATACTAGTCACGGTAAATATTATAATTCAATTTCTTGCTTAACAGGAAAGTTTTTACCATTCACCTGCACTTTCTGCAGACCAGCAACAGGAGGGATATGCATAATAATTTTACCCGGTTTATTCCGCCATTGGCCACTGAAAAATATTTTCAATGTTTTGTTATCACTAGAAAGTTGAAAATTCAAAGAAACAGGACCATACTGAGTGGGAATATTATTAAAGCTGGTTTGAGACTCTTTTGTAATCCATGCCAGGGGAGTTAGTCTTAAGAGATGAAGCCTGTCATTTTCTATCTGGTCGTCGATAACCGCGAGACGAATCATATCTATCATTATAGGAGTAACGAAGAGGCCTGATATTCCTGCCCTCCATTCAGAGCCTACAAATGTTTGACGTGATATACTTCCTGTGATCAGTGAATACATGCCTTCGAGATATTTCATTCTATCAGCCGTTTGCCAGGAATGATAAACATTCCAGCTAAGACCCGGTTCACAGCTTGACATTTCATGAGTAAGTACGGGCATCTGATTTGAGTTGCCAAGGGGATCGAATGTCCGTGTATTCGGACCTTCCCTGAAGTAAAGCCGGCAATTTCGCATCAATGTATCGTTCGCATCTATCAAGCCTGAATAAACAAGAAAGAGTGGACCGCCGTCAAGATAGAACGGAGCATAAAGAGGATCGTTTTCAATTCCGTTGAGAAACGCAGTAGGTACTACATTGTGAGAATTTCCTTTCGCATCCTGCCATACAGGCATCGTTTTCGCTTTTTCCCGCAATGCTTTGGTAAAAACTTTTTTATAGTCTGCAGCCTCTGCTTCAAATTCATTAGCCCGTGGATGGTTAATTACATGCAACAATTTAACGGCGCTTGTTAATCCTTTGTAAGCCCATCCATCATTCCACACCGCTTGTTCGGGTTCGTCGCGGTCTGTAGCAACAGCAGGCGGAAGAAGCCCTTTGATACCTTTATGATCCGTAATTCTTCTCGCGTCACGGATAAATTCACAGCCACGAATAATTACATCGATATATTCATCAATAAAATGTTTATCACCAGTTATCAAAGCATGCTGGCTAAGGGCATCAAGCACGGCCCCATGGTCGCACATCCAATCTATGGAAGACACGCTTCTTGGTGCACTCAAATAACCAGGATGTTTTTTGTAGCTCGGACCCGGAGCTTTGGATGATCCCTGTGCATCTTTGTAAATTTTAAGATATCGCTCCGCAACTGCGTGATCACCGAGTGGATCTGTAACCAGCCGCAGCATCATCGCGTTCGGTGTAGCCCATATACTGGAATATGCATAAGAGCCAAGGAGCGCTTCGTATTGTCCCGTTTCAGGATTTTTCTCAGCTGTAATTTGCTGGAGCTTAACAGCCATCTTTAAGAGATCATTGATAAGTGGCTCGGGGGTTGTAATCTCTGCTGCTGTAGTTGGTTTTTCAGACCAATAATGATCGCTTTCAGCTAATGCAGCATCATAACCCATTTTCATTTCTGTTTCAGCAACAGCTCTGTCGGTCGGTAAAAATGGAAGGAGGAGATCAACATAGGCGCCTTTTTTTGCCGGCATGATCACGTAGATGTAGTAATCTTTTTCATCTCCGCCTTTTCCAAAGAAAACGATCGAGTCCGCTTTACCTGGCAACACAGCAATCCGGATTTTTGAACCTGCGCTTTCCGTTAATAAACCTCCGGGATGATCATTTTCCCCAATCTTTTCAAAGGTTAATTTTCTAGGATAAGAAGATTGTGCAGGATGAAGGATCAAATTATCCAAAGACCACATAGTAACATCGGTATGCGGAGCGTTGACCTTAATAAAAAATCCTACTTTCTCACGTGAAACAAGTTCCAGCTTCTCAGGTATGGAAATTCTAACCCAGCCAAACAACGGCTCATCCCCCCTTTTCACGTCAGAACCTCCGGATACATGACCGAACATTTCCTGCCGCATGGTAATACCATTGAGAGAGTAGTGAGGCTGGCGCCAGTCTGTCCATAGCAAAGGAGTTTCATGAGCAGCCCAGCCCTGGTTGCCAATCATATTCGCATTCATATCAGTAATACGATATGGCTCTGTCCGCGAAGGTGGAAGATTATCATTGCTGGTGGGTGTAATCGCTACCTGAATGCCTAGTCCTTCATACGGAGCTGTATGCTTTTTAGCAACAGGCAGCATCGGATGAGGGTCTGCAATGATAATTCCGTTATGCACAACATTGAAGCGGAACAAATGATTCTTCCATCCTACCGGAGTCCATACATTGGGCATATCTCCCCACCATTGCATTCCAACCTGTACATTGGGTTCGGTGAAGCTGTTGATATTTTGTGCCTGCGAATAAATTGAATAAAGAAAAATAAAAGCAAATGCGTTTAATCGAATGAAAATTCTAATGCCCATTAATTGTGCCTTTAATATCCAGTTTAATGATACCAATATAACTCTCTTCAGTAAGAAAGAAATTCAACGCGGTATTACTTCACACATCAATAACCAGGATTCTGAACGAGGTTTTTGTTTACATCTATTTCCGACTGCGGGATCGGCCACAAATAATTTTTAAAAGTTCTCTGTTCTACGACAATATTTGGACCTGTTGGAGTGTAATGTCCGGTAATTGGATCCACGGTTCCCTCACGGCAGCCTAATGCGGGTCCTGTCATTACCTGGTCGCCAATTTTCCATCTTTGTATATCATACCACCTTAGCCCCTCTAAAGCCAATTCTACTCTCCGCTCTCTACGAACCAGCTCACGCATTTGTGATTGTGAAGCATATACTGTCCTGTCAACAGCAGGCAACCCTGCACGAATTCGAACCTGGTCAATCGCTTCATATACAGAATTGTCAATCTGGTTAGATTCTATTTTTGCTTCCGCATACGTTAGCAGCACTTCCGCGTACCTGATAACAGGAATATTAAGCCCGGTATTCCATATATCACTATAATCCGACAGTTCATGAATATATTTCCGTATGCTATATCCGGTATAAGCATATCCTACATAATAATCTACTGATGTAGCATCGACAGGATCAAAGAATTTGCCATTGTATGTTGAGCCCGGAACTATGATTGTAGCAGCTAATCTCGGGTCTCTATTCTTATATGGATTATTGGGATCATAACCTGATGATGGATCATCGATTGTTTTACCGTTATTCATTTCATAAGCATCAACCAGTGATTGTGTAGGACCCACAATATACCAACCACCTGCACTTGCCGGAGGCAATGTTCCTAAACCCCACAAAGCCTGATCATCTTGCAAATATTCTACGTCCAGAATAATTTCCGAGTTATTTTCATTTTGAATACGAAAGAGATCTTCATAATTATTAAAAAGAGAATATTTTCCAATAACATTGTTGCAGGAA
>DATLDR010000203.1:0-13090 GCA_035525775.1 Flavitalea sp. | reverse complement strand
TTGCTGAAAAAGAATCAAAGAAAATTATTGATGCAACAGGATTGTTCATTACCCCAGGATTCATCGACATTCACACACATGTTTTTGTAGGTAGTAAGCCGGAAACATTTGCAGATGGATCATCGAGCGTATCACCTGATGATTTTACTTTACGCAACGGAGTAACAACCGTTGTAGATGCAGGAACATCCGGCTGGAGAAATTTTCCGGTATTCAAGGAGCAGGTGATCGATAAATCCAAGACGCGCATCCTGGCGTTTCTCAATATTGCAGGAGCAGGTATGCAGGGAAGTCCTGTAGAGCAGAACATGAACGATATGGATGCATATATGACATCGCTCATGGCAAAAAAATATCCTGATGTAATTGTTGGTATAAAGATCGGCCATTTCGAAGGCAGCGATTGGACACCTTTCGACAGGGCTTTGGAAGCTGGCAAACTTGCTGATAAACCTTTATTTGTAGAATGTCATCTTCCAAAATTTTCACTGGAAGACCAGCTGAATAAAATGCGCCCCGGCGACATCATTACACATTCATTCGAGAAGATAGATGAACGCATGCCTGTTATAGATGAACAGGGAAAGGTTCGGCAATTTGTACTGGATGCAAAAAAACGTGGTGTGCTTTTCGATCTTGGCCATGGCGGTGCAGGTTTTTGGTACAGTGTTGCCATCCCCGCATTGAAACAGGGCTTGCCTCCAAATACTTTTGGTACTGATCTTCATCGTTTCAGTATAAATGCAGGCATGAAAGACATGCTGAATGTAATGTCTAAATACATGGCGATGGGAATGAACTTTAATGATGTTATTCAAACAGCTACGTGGAATGCAGCGAAAGCAATAAAGCATGAAGAGCTTGGCAATCTTTCCGAAGGTTCTTTGGCAGACATTGCAGTAATAAGAATCAGAGATGGAAAATTCGGATTTGTTGATGCAGGTGGAAATGCAATTGAAGGAAAACAAAAGCTTGAATCAGAATTAACCTTACGCTCCGGAAATATTGTTTGGGATCTCAATGGCATATCAGCCAAAAAAATGAACCGCGATTAAGAAATCTCTTTCGAATGTGAGTAGAGAATCAATAAGTTCTCAAGTTGTACCTTCATCTGAATAAACAATGCTATGTCAACCCGCAGAAAATTTATTGTAAATTCTGTAATTGGCTCCTCTGCAATTCTTACCGCATGTAATGCTGCTGCTTCCGGTGCGGCGGAAATCAATAAACCTGTGGTCCTCTCAACGTGGGATTTTGGCTTTCCCGCAAATGCTGAAGCATGGAAGATCCTGAAAGATGGCGGCAGGGCACTGGATGCTGTTGAGGCTGGAGTAAAAATTCCGGAAGGAGATAGAAAAGTTAATACCGTGGGATATGGTGGCATACCAGACCGTGATGGACGTGTTACCCTCGACGCATGCATTATGGATGATAAGTACAATTGTGGATCAGTAATGTTTCTTGAACATATAAAACATCCGATCTCTGTAGCGAGGCTTGTTATGGAGAAAACACCGCATATACAGCTGGTAGGAGAAGGTGCATTACAGTTCGCACTTGCGAATGGCTTTACAAAAGAAAACCTTCTTACTCCTGAAAGTGAAGCCGAATGGAAGAACTGGTTGAAAACATCGAAATACGAACCGCAGATAAATATTGAGAACAGATCATTCAATCCGGACACTCTTCCAGGAAGCAAAAAAAACCACGACACAATTGGAATGATAGCGCTTGATAAAAACGGTAATCTGAGCGGTGCCTGTACAACAAGCGGACTTGCATTTAAAATGCATGGACGCGTTGGTGATTCACCCATTATCGGAGCAGGCTTGTATGTTGATAACGAAATCGGTGCAGCCACATCTACTGGTGTGGGCGAAGAGGTAATACGAATTGCCGGATCTTTCCTGGTGGTAGAGCTGATGCGCCAGGGCATGTCGCCTGAAAAAGCATGTTATGAAGCAGTGCAAAGGATCATCAAAAGACGCCCGGAACAAGCTAAGCAAATACAAGTGGGATTTCTCGCGTTGAATAAAAAAGGAGAGTATGGATCGTATGCATTGCAAAAAGGATTTTCATTTGCACTCACTGATGGTAAAAACAATAAAATGACAGATTCAAAATCTGTATATTAACCTCCGATGACATCAAGGATTTTCGAAGTATGCGCATTCAATATACAGTCTGCTGTTATCGCTCAAAAAGCCGGAGCAGTAAGGGTTGAACTTTGTGATAACCCTGTCGAAGGTGGAACGACACCTTCATATGGCACTATCATGCAAACAAGGGAGAGAATTACTATCAAACTTTACCCGATCATCCGGCCACGTTCCGGTAATTATTTTTATAGTGATGAGGAGTATGCAATCATCAAACGTGATATCATGATCTGCCGCGAACTTGGATGCGACGGCATATCGGTGGGTACACAAAAAATAAACGGCGAAATTGATACAGAAATGCTCAAACGGATTGTTGAATGGTCAGGCACGATGGGTGTTACCTGTAATCGTGCTTTTGATTGCGCGCCCGAACCATTTAAAGCGCTTGAAGAGATCATCAGTTGCGGATGCGAAAGAATTCTTACCTCTGGTCAAAAGTCATCTGCTGCTGATGCAGGCGAGCTGCTTGGAAAATTAGTTAGTGCTGCCGGTGACAGAATTATCATTATGCCCGGTGCAGGAATCAAATCAACGAACATTAATCAACTTGTACGCGAATCAAACGCAACTGAATATCATGGTTCCGCAAGAAAGATTGCACCTGATCCTGTTACTCACATTAATAAAGAAGTGAGTGATTATGGAAATGTTTATATAACAGATGAAGAGGAAGTTAGAAATATTATTGCGCAGCTAAAAGACTAACGCTTTTCATCACAACAAAATTTCCTATCTGCTCACCTTCCTTTACGCCATTATCTATTGCATCCCTGAAATGAATGCCTCCGTAAAGCCTGGAAATGGCTGCTTCACGGCAAGCATCTTTAAATGAACTGAATTTACGCACAGGCAATCCGAATTCTTTTTCACTGTCATCAGTAAACGCAAAATGATCACCGAATAAATGAGTGAGTATGGTAGCTGATGCAGTTGAAATTACACTGTGTCCGGAAGTGTATTCAGGAAATGGCGGTGTTTGAAGAAGCGGCGACCATTCACGGTCAATAAGTTTTTTGATAGCTGTAACTGGTCGCACACGGTTGAATTTATATTTGTTGTTCCAGCACGAAATAAATGCATCACACATACCTAGTGAAACAATAGCATGCGCATATACAGTTTTCCCTAGATTTAATTTCTGTTTTTTGCATGCTATCCCGGTAATTTCCATCCAGTGTCCGCCTGGTGATATTTTTTTTATGCCGAACTCAAGATGGCCAACCTGTTGAAGGGCAAACGGATTACAATCCCAAAACATGGCAATATCAGCCTGCTCTTTCGTAAGATTATTCTTTATATCGTAAACTTCTTTCATTTGCTTATAAAAGCCTGAAGAAGTTGAAGTGTCATAATTATCAGGCGCACCACCGGTAAATTGTGTACATGAATCAAGAATGAAAGTGCGGAGAGTATACCAGTACGGTTCAACAGGCGCCATAAAGCCTGGCGCTGTGGGTTGCCAGTATGCATCGCCTGTTTTTGGAGTGAACCTTCTAAAGCCGCTGAGTTTTGAAAATCCATCCATACCAACATACTTCATCACATGGTTCAATACACTGTCAACAAGATCCGATGTATGCTTTATCTTCTGTTCCGGTAGCTTTTCCTTTTTCGCTACCAGCATTAATGAGTCTGCTTTGTTTTTAAGTAAATACCCGGAGGGCAGCAACCTGGTCCCAGCTTTTAAAAGTGCAAGAATTACTGCAAATGACTGATCGCTTTTATCAATAAGTTGCTGGTCGATTTTAACTTCATCAAAACCACGTATGGCACCTGAAAAATGCGGTTGTTGTTTTTCAAAAATTCTGAATGTTTCATTAGCCGCGAGACAGATGTAAGCATAATACCTTGCGGCAGCAACAGGCGATGTAACATCGTTTATCATTACATCTGTAGAATTCTTTAATGCCCTGATATAGTCGTTTGTGCCAAACGTATTTTTCTTCTGGCAGTAAATGGCCTGAGCACACAATAAGCAGATTGAACAGGCAATGATTCTTTTCATGGTCCTACTTCTCAATACGAATAAATTTGAGGTGCCTGGTTATTAATGGTGAAGATCAGTTTTTCTCCTTTTTTATCGCCGGTTTTAATGATATCCCTTATGCATCCTTTTACCATCAGGCCCGACTGAAGCTGCGGTACATATTTAAACTTTCCTTTTCCATCACCCTGCAACATCAATCCATATCCGGCATCAATTTTACCAATTTTTATCCTCGCTTTTTCAGTGTTGCCTCCTAAGATAATATCCTGCTTGCCATCATGGTTGAAATCGCCTGTCGTTATTGCATAAACCGGGAAAAAATTAGCCTCAACAGGAAGTTTTCTTGCATTGAATATTCCATTTTCGTTTTCAAAATAAGTTGTTTCAAAGTAATTTGCTTCCAGCTTATTTGCTAACTTCAATTGATCTTCAGTCAACATATCCTGCAGTGTAGTATTGGAATAAGATGCATAGGTAGGGAATTTCTGACGCAGGCTGACAATCTGGTCGGTTATTTCATCACGACTCGCCATTGGATACGATTTACCCTCGATGTAATAACAGATCAAAGGATCAATAGAACCATTGTTGTCAAAATCGCTGTAATATAATGTTGCAGGTTCTTCTTTGCTTACTTTTATCGCACTGTTCAATCCCCAGTTACCCGCTATCAGGTCCGCATCTCCATCACCATCCATGTCTGTAAGCTGCAGTTTATTCCACCATCCTTTCAGTGCGTCAGGAAAATATTTGTCAGACTTTTCTATCAGTGTTCCATCCTTATTAATAAATACATGAATGTTGGTCCATTCACCACAAACTATAAGATCTTTTTTACCATCATTGTCGGCATCGTACCATGCTGCATCAGTAACCATACCTGCTGTTTTCAACGCCTCGGTCATGGCAGCAGGAGCTTTTGTAAAATCCGCCCTGCCATCATTAATCAACAACAAACTTTCCGGCGCTTCAGGGTATCTTCCTGGAATAACGCGGCTTCCTATAAAAAGGTCAAGGTCGCCGTCATTATCAACATCCGCCGCACGAACACATGAACCGCTCAATGTTTCTGCTGGTAAAGAATTACTGTTTCTGAATTTCCCGTTCACATTTACATATAGCCTGTCCTGCAATGCAGCATCACCGTCATTAAAATTAAAGCCTCCGCTTACAACATACAGATCCGGATCACCATCTTTATCAGCATCAAAAAATATCGCATCAACATCTTCCGAAACAGCATCCTTTTCTATTTCCGGCTGCGCATTCTCAGTAAATGTTCCATCAGATTTCTGAATAAACAATTTGCCTGCCTGGTCCTGTGCACCGCAAATGAAAATGTCTTCCAGTCCATCGGCATTAACATCTGCCTTGGCAGCATGCGGCCCATTAAATGATATCATATTCGGCATCAGCGGCTGAACCTTAAAATCATTTACATCAGGAGTAACATTTGTATAGGGAAAATTATTGCTTGATGGAGTAAAAATTACTTTACGGCTTTTATCATCTGTTTTCTTTGAGCCAGCCTGATAAGTGATCACATTCGATCCGTTTACTTTCATATCATTCAGCACCTGAATATTTCCATCAGGCCAGATAACAAAAGCAGAATCAATATGCGTTGATGGCAATCCGGTATGAAGAGGCGTAAGCATAGAGCTTTCATAACCACGGACCGGATAATTTTCGAGCACGATGACGCCCTCAGATGTATACAGTTTTATAGACGCCCCTATCGCATTTTTATTGTTACCAGTTCCTTTGAATTCAAAGTTGATCCAGCTGCCTGCCTTTCCTTCTTCTACCAGCATGTTTTGTAAAATTTCTGCCGGTGCATTAAGATGATTTATCACAAGGTCCAGGTCGCCGTCATTATCAAGATCGGCAGAGGCGGCTCCATTTGAAAGAGTTTTTTTATCAAAGCCTGCATCTGCTGATGCATCTGTAAATTTCAGGTCACCGTTGTTCAGGTACAGATAATTATGAACGGGAGTGGTAGGAATTTCCTGCAGTAACTTGAACATATTCTCACTTGGCTCATTCCGGATATATTTCATTCGCTCATTTGCATAGAACTTTACAAAATCCCGGTTCGTCATATCCCTTCCATATCCATTGGTGATGAAGATATCCTTGTACCCATCATTATTGAAATCCATCAGGAGTGATGCCCAGCTCCAATCGGTACAATAAACGCCACTCAGCTGGCCTATTTCGCTGTACGTCCCATTCCCATTATTCAGCTGAAGCATGTTACGCATCAGCTGATGGTAAAACCCATTCTGCACCTGGTTGTTATACACTTCATAATTGTCCGGCATGTACAGCAATTTTTGCCGCCTGTTATCTTCCGGTAGCATGTCCAGTGTAAATACATCTGTCCATCCATCATTATTGATATCCGCCACATCACATCCCATTGAAAAATTTGAAAGATGCCCCAGCTCGTCCTTGGCCTTATTCGTAAAAGTTCCGTCGCGGTTGTTGATGTACATGTAATCTTCCTCAACATAATCATTGGTTACGTAGAGGTCCGGCCAGCCATCATTATTTAAATCACTTACAGAAATACCGAGTCCGTAGCCAAGCGGGTTGGAAATGATCCCTGACGCTGTGGTTACATCGGTGAAAAAGTTATTGTCATTTCGGTATAAACGGTCGCCGGCGTCCGGATCAATCATTTTTTTTACAAATGATGCATCAAAATTCCGCAGGTTCTTATTATTATGATTTATGACGAACAGGTCAAGGTCATTGTCGCGGTCGTAATCGAAAAACACGGCCTGTGTTGAATACCCCGAGTCAGAGACGCCCATAATTGCAGCTTTTTCCGTGAAGGTCAGGTCGCCATTGTTGATATAAAGCTGGTTCGTTCTTTTTTCACGGTCTACAGGGCCGGAAAGGCATAAATAAATATCCTGAAATCCATCGCCATTAACATCTGCTATGCTTACACCAGTTTTCCATCCTCTTTTTGCAGACACGCCGGCTTTTGCCGTAATATCTTCAAATTTCATGTTGCCTTTATTCAGGTACAGCTTGCCTGGCTGCATATTGGCTGACAAATAAATATCTGTAAGGCCGTCGTTGTTGAAGTCGCCAAGACCAACACCGCCGCCATTATAATAATATTCGTATGTGATGATGTTCAAGACGGGCGACTCCCTAAGCTGATTAGTAAAATTTATGCCCGATTCAGATGAAGGCACCGGCTTAAACGAAGTTTTCCGGGGCGTTTGTGCGAAACCAATTAACGATAATAAAATCAGGGGGAGGACAGGCAATCCCTTTCTCATAGCATATCAAATTAGCATTTATGGGCTTTACCACCAAACCATCCTTGTTAAAAATTGTCAGGGTATTTAACCTCAGTTTGTAACCTTTTTTCAGACCTTGTAGTCCTATTTCCAAACACCTCAACATGAAATACGTTTTCCTTTTTTTCCTAGGCACAATGGTTTTCTTTTCCTGCAGATACCTTGGTGGCAAAAGAGTTCATGGAAATGGCAATATAATTACCAGCGATCGCTCCGCAACCGGTTTTGAAGGAGTTGAAAGCTATGGTTCTTTTGATATCACCCTTATCCCGGCATCAATAGCCTCAATTAAAATTGAAGCGGATGAAAACCTGCAGCAGTATATTGAAACTTACGTCGATAACAATAACCTCCAGATACGCTCAAGAGACGGATACAACCTTCGCCCCAGTGGAGATATGAAAATCATCGTTTCCGGACCTGTATTTACCACTTTAAGTACTCATGGTTCCGGTAGTATCACGGGACAGGGATTGCTTAGTACAAATAACGCAGAAGTTCATATGGAGGTTGCAGGTTCAGGCAACATTGATGTAGAAGTTAACGCCTCGAAAGTAAATGGAAAGATAGCTGGCAGCGGAAACATCATTGTGAAAGGATCTTCAAAAGAATTTGAGGGCGGTATTTATGGTAGCGGCAACATCAAAGCCGGGAATCTGCACACGGAAGATTCGAGGATTAACATAGCAGGAAGCGGAAATGTTGAAATTTTTGCAAATAACAAGCTGGATGTTAGCGTAATGGGTAGTGGTGAAATAAAACACAGAGGGAATGCACAGGTAAATACAAAGATCAGCGGCAGTGGATCAGTAGTGAAAATTGATTAATCTTCACGGCTTCCATCGCGCGCCATTCTTACTATTGCTGGCCTGAAACGGGCCACCACATCAACCAGATCCTGTTGTGCGTTCATCACCATATTGATATCCTTATATGCCATTGGCGCCTCATCCAGTCCGGCGCCAATCAGTGTTATCTTATTGTCATGTAAAACTGCTGCAAGATCGCTTTTTGAAATACTTTTTATTGCCTGGGTACGGCTCATCAATCTTCCGGCGCCATGTGATGCAGAATTAATTGAGTTTTCATCTCCTCTGCCTCTTACGAGAAAGCCGGGCGTTGCCATGCTGCCCGGAATAATACCCATTACTCCAGTACCTGCGGGTGTTGCCCCTTTGCGGTGAACTATCACCTCGCGGCCCTGCCACTTTTCCATCCAGGCAAAATTGTGATGGTTTTCAATTCTTCCAAGCACTGTGCCCCCGATAGCTTTCACCAGTTTATCATGAATCACCTCGTGGCATGCTGATGCATAATCCCCCGCAAGGTTCATTGCAACCCAATACTCATGGCCTTCCTGACTGTTCAGGTCGAGGTATGCCAGATTAATCGCTTCTTTTGGTAATTTGCAGATCTCTTTTGCAAGTTTAGTATAGTGGCCGGCTATCGTGGCGCCGAAGCCACGTGAACCAGAATGAGTGAGCAGGGCAACATAATTCCCCTTACCGATACCCAGTTTAAAATCCTCATCTGAGAATTGTATAATTCCCCATTCTGCAAAATGATTTCCTCCACCTGATGTGCCCAGCTGTGACCATGCTTTATCGCGCATTTGGTTAATGAATGGAGCAATGTTGAACTCCTTCCGCGTAAGCACTTCATGATCACTTCTGTCTGACCCCTTAAATGCTTCGCCTGCTCCAAATTTGGTGTGTGCTATCAGTTCGCGCTTATACTTAGATTCATTTTTTTCAAAGTCTTTTTCCGGAATATCAAAGATGGTAAGCGCCATGCGGCATCCGATGTCAACTCCCACACCGTATGGGATAACAACATTGTCGGTAGCCAGTACACCACCTATCGGCAATCCATAACCCTGGTGCGCATCTGGCATAAGGGCACCTCCAATAGTTACGGGTAATTTCATAGCAACATCCATTTGGCTTCGCGCGCCATCTTCTATGTACTCCGCGCCATAAATTTTATAAGTTTGCGTGGTTGGCTTTAATGAAATTGTGGTCTCAACTGGTTTGTTCAAGTGCTCGATCATGGCTTGTGCCAGGCCTTTCATCTCCGGGTCTTCGAGAAAGCTTTCAGGATAATCTTTCACTTTTTTCAGGAGCACCAGCACTTGATCTTTCCTTACTTTTTTCAGCTTTTGTGCAGCATCCAGGGCCATCCCTAATATCTTTCCTTCATTGTAACCCACCTTCTTCAGATCGTCACCCTTTATTTTTTTTGACATAAATAAAATTTATAAAAGTTCGCCGTCAACATACACTTCTTCCTTCTCCCTTCTCCTCTCGCCTTCTAAAAATTCCTACCTTGCATCTCCTCCTATGTACTCATACCATCTGCAAAATCTTAAATCAGCATTAGCGTC
Source organism: Flavitalea sp. (assembly GCA_035525775.1). GTDB lineage: Bacteria > Bacteroidota > Bacteroidia > Chitinophagales > Chitinophagaceae > Flavitalea. Next base: position 3,238 of record DATLDR010000203.1, on the reverse strand, counting down.
CGTTATATGTGCGCATACCACACCTGCGGCGTATGACTGGCTGAATGAAAAAATTGAATCTGTTCAAAATGCCAGCCAGCTCAATGCTACTTTCGTCGTTCTGCCGCGGAAAACAGGGAAGTCGCCCGTCAGGCTGAACAAAGAACAATCAGAAACAATATCCAAAATCCGTCCAAACCTCATTATTAAAGACTGGGCGGTTGACCGGGTAGCGCGTGTCTGGCTGTTGCTTCACACAGACGCAACAGACACGGAAAAATATTTCCGTACAATAGAAAATCTTTTTCCGGCTGCAGAGGTCAATGAGCTGATTGCATTGTACTCCTCATTACCAATACTCGCATACCAGGAAAAATGGACAGCAAGATGCTCGGAAGGTATAAGAAATAATATTGCAGATGTATTGAAAGCCATCATGTGCAATAATCCATATCCATCCGAAAACCTGAACGAAGCCGCATGGAACCAGATGGTGCTGAAAGCTTTTTTCACAGAAAAGCCAATTCAGGAAATTATCGGCCTCGACGAACGTGCGAATGAAAAACTTGCCACAACGCTTAGTGACTATGCCCATGAAAGATGGGCGGCTCATCGTGAAGTAAATCCTTTGTTATGGAGATGTGTAGGACCTTTCATTGATGAACAGATGCTGCCTGATATTGAAAAATTATTTACTTCACATAATGAAGTGGAAAGAAAGGCCGCGGCGCTTGCGGCCTACAATAGCAATTTCAGCGCGGCCAGGAAACTTCTTTCAGAAAAAGACACCGCAGAAATTCGAGATGGAAAATTGTCTTGGGAAATTTTAGCACAAAATAATAACGATTATGTGTTGCAGCAATAACCTCACCGAACAAGATCTTCAACCCGGAAATAACGACACGTCATACCTGGAAAAGATCCGTGGAATGGTTTTTTTCGACCCGCATGTCCATATGACATCGCGCACCACTGATGATTACCAGGCAATGGCGGATGCAGGTGTAGTAGCGCTGATAGAACCGGCATTCTGGCTGGGTCAGCCACGTACGGGAGTTGATACATTCCGCGACTATTACAGCAGCCTGATAGGATGGGAACGTTTTCGTTCATCACAATTTGGTATTAAGCATTACTGCACCATTGGATTAAATTCTAGGGAAGCGAACAATGAGCCGCTGGCAGAACAAGTGATGGAAATACTTCCGCTGTTTATTTACAAGGAAGGTGTGGTCGGTGTAGGCGAAATTGGATTCGACGACCAGACAGCAGCTGAAGAAAAATATTATCGCCTCCAGCTGGACCTTGCCAAAGAAGCAAACCTGCCTGTTCAGATACATACCCCGCACCGCGACAAAAAAAAAGGTACTACACGCAGCATGGAGATCGCCTTAGAACACGGACTGGATCCGCAAATGGTGATCGTGGACCACAACAATGAAGAAACAGTAAAAGAAGTACTTGACCGCGGTTTCTGGGCCGCATTTACCATTTATCCGTTCACTAAAATGGGAAATGAAAGAATGGTGGAAGTAGTAAAACATTTTGGTGCTAAAAATATAATGATCAACTCTGCCGCAGACTGGGGCATAAGCGATCCGCTGGCTGTTCCTAAAACTGCCGCATTGATGAAACAGCACAGCATCAGTGACAGTGATATCCGGTTGGTTACTTACCGCAATGCGATCACTGCATTTGGACAAAGCGGACAAATCGATGAAGCTGATTTTGCCGATTCGAAGGAAATTGATCAAAGCAAAAAATTCAGTGGAAATACAATTCTAAGAGGAGGTCAGCAACCACGGATGGATAAAAATTCAATCATTATTAAATAGTGAAGACATTAACCGGTTACCTGCGCCTGTTGCGTCCGGCGAACATTGTTACAGCAGTCGCTGATATACTTGCTGGCGTTGCTATTGCTTCTTCACTACTATATTTCAAGCAGGGTTTTTTTTCAATTAATATTATTTATCTCGCACTTTCAACGGCATTTCTTTATGGCGGTGGTGTGGTATTGAATGATGTTTTCGACGCGGATCTTGACAAAATTGAAAGGCCGGAACGGCCCATACCAGTTGGACTGATCAAAAAATCTCATGCAGCAGCTTTCGGTATGATATTATTGATGCTTGGCATTGCATCCGCTGCGTTATGTAATGCAACAGCCTCGTTAATGGCTATACTTATTTCCATAGCAGCAGTGGTTTATGATAAATGGATGAAGCATCATTCATTTTTAGGCCCGCTCAACATGGGCATTTGCCGTGGATTAAATCTTCTGCTGGGTATGAGCTTCTATACACCCGCAATTGGATTTTACTGGTTCATTGCGCTGGTGCCTGTTATTTACATCTTTGCGATCACCATGATCAGCAGGGGTGAAGTACACGGCGGCAAAAAAACAACAATGTACATAGCTGCTTTGCTATACACGATAGTTATTGCCTCAATATTGATAATATCTTTTGTTACATCGTTCCTCCTATTCACTCTCCCGTTTATAGCTTTATTCGGCCTGATGATATTTTTTCCTTTACTCAAAGCCATTGAAAAACCGGAAGGTCCGCGTATAGGTAAAGCCGTAAAAAGGGGAGTTATTTCTCTTATCATCATGAATGCTGCCTGGGCTGCAGCTTTTGGCCACCTGGGATTTGCTCTGATCATATTGCTCTTGATGCCTGTTTCCTTATTACTGGCCAGATTGTTTGCCGTAACATGAAACCGCAATATTTCTTACTTTTAATTTTCGTATAGTTTTGACAGATCTGAAGAAAATGGATTATTTACAGCAGTCGTTCAGTGTTACGTTTGAATATAAAGTGTATTTTACTGAGCATCTTTTTTACACAACCAACAACGTTTTTAAAGATTTTTTAAACTCTCAGCGAACCGACACCATCAAAAAAATATTGTTTGTTATTGATGAAGGTGTTCTGCAGCATCACCCATTGCTGCAGAATGATATCAAGGATTATTTTACCGGTATTCCCGGCTTTTCGTTAGTGAAGAAATTTATTATCATCACTGGTGGTGAAAGTGCAAAAAACAACGAACACCTTTTTTATAAGATCGTAGATGCGGTGGACCAATACGGCATAGACAGGCACTCGTACATTGTTGGGTTGGGTGGCGGCTCTATCCTGGATCTTGTTGGTTACGCCACTGCCGTTTCTCACAGGGGAATAAGGCACATACGAATACCGACAACTGTATTATCGCAAAACGATTCGGGAGTTGGCGTTAAAAATGGTATCAA
>DATLDR010000194.1:0-17362 GCA_035525775.1 Flavitalea sp. | reverse complement strand
TGGCACAGGAAAAAGAATACACAGGCACAATAATACTTGGTGCCTCAACACCTACTTATGATCTTGAAAGCATTCCTGAAAATTTCAAAGATGGTACTCACATTACTGCTGAACAGGTAGAGGAAGCCGCTAAAAGTTTTACAGGAGAGATCATGCAGGTGCCACCGATTTATTCAGCTGTAAAAAAAGATGGTAAAAGGGCGTATGAATTTGCCCGTAAGGGTCATGATCTGGTACTTGAACCCAGGAAAATATACATCTCCGAATTCTCAACAACACTCACTTATCCGGAAGTGCATTTTAAAATCGTTTGCTCAACTGGAACGTATATACGAAGTATAGCAAATGACATTGGCCAGAAACTTCAATGTGGCGGATATCTGAGTGCTCTTGCGAGAACCAGAATAGGTGCATTTACTTTGAAAGATGCATGGTCAATGGAAGAAGCGCAAACAAAAATTCTGGAAGCACTGCATTAGAATGGATAACCAATGCCTAACTGAAACTGCCCATCCTTAATTTGAAGATTGTGAAACCATCCCTGGTTTTCTTTTGCAAATGCGGGATTCTTTATCTGGTACGACCAGTCAAGACGGATAAGGAAAAAATCGAAGTCGAACCTGAGGCTTGTACCGGTGCCTATTGCAAGGTCTGTATACAACCGGTTTAGTTTAAATTCAGTTGAGTCGAGTTTGGTATTTGTGGTTTCATCAAATGTCTTAGCCCAGATATTACCCATATCTGTGAATAAGGCACTCTTCAATTTAACTCCCCAGATGGTTCCTATATCGAATCTAAACTCTGCGTTGCCCTCAAGTTTCATGTCACCAAAGCGATCAATTTTTTGTCCTTCAAATACATCCGTAGACCCTAATCCTATTCTGCGTACCGGCCATGCACGCATTGTATATGGTCCTCCGCCGAAAAAAGCTTTGAAGAACGGAAGGTTGTTTTCATCACCGTCTTTTGTTTTTCCATATATCCACCCATAGCCGCCAAACAACCTGAAGGCCCATGTTGAATTTGTTTGATTAATGAAAAACTTATACTCCAGGTCAAGCCGTAAAAATCTTCTGAGTGCACCGCGGTCAAGACTTCTGATGAGTCCGAATATGGCACCACTTTCTTCCAGGCGTGCCTTGAATATATTTATTATAGAGCCTCTTGTTTTTCCTGTGTTATAAGCCAGGATCTGGCTGATGATCAGACCATCATTAAATGCCTGCTTGATGAAAGGATAACTTTCCTGCACACGCTTTAAACTATCTCCTCCATTAAGGTCGGTGTATTCAATATTAATTGGAGTGTACTGCCAGTTTCTGTTGTTTTTTGTCCAATCATATCCCCATGAAGTATTTACAGAACGAACGTTGAAGAACAACCTTCTGTCAGTAAAGGAGGTGTTGAAATTAATAATCGTTCTTGGAAGCGTCAGCTTATCTGTCTTTATTTTAAATGGTGTAATGAAACGCGGCACATAGATATTATGTGAAAAGCTCGCCTGCACTGTTTGTATGATGCCGGGTCCAAGTTCCACTCCGAACCTTACATTACTTGAGCTGGATATGCTTTCCCTGAATCCATTGCGGTTTCTAACGCCGAGATTAAGTCCCAATCCGAATAAGGAACCGGTAGTCAGTACATCGCTGGCATTTCGGCTCGTTTCAAAATCGATATTAAGGCTTTGCTTTTTTGCAGGATATAAAAACAGGTCGGCATCGAGTATTCGTGATGTATCATTTCTTTCCTTAAGATCTATGTCTACCTGCTGCCATGCGCCCAGGTTATTGAATGTATTGATGGTTTTAAAATAATCCGATTGCTTATAGATCGATCCCGGGTGGAGGCTGATATTCCGGGCGATGAATGAATTTTTGAATCTGACTGTATTGGGAAAAATGGTGTAACCGTTTATCTGAACCGTATCAGGCAAGGGCGGTGGATTTTCTTCAATCAGCTGCCGGTCGGGATATACATGAATTTTCCCCCATGCATATTTTTGCAGGTGTGTGCTGTCTTTTGGAATTCTTTGCTTAAATACAATATTGATTGTTGGTTCCCTTGTTTTTTTCGATAATGAATCCAGGAGCTGGAATTGTTCAAACGGATCGAGGCCCGGGTCGATAAGTGCTGCCACCACCGTATCGTGCTCGGCATACAGATCTTCCTTATTTATTTTGTAATAACCATGATCACGGTAGATGTTCAGCAACCGGTCCAGTTCATTCGAAATAGATTGAATGGAATACGTTTCATTCTTTTTGACCAGTGAGTGTTCGAGATTTTCCATTGCAAGCTGCTGCAGCTCCGGTGTGCGCAGGTCGTAAGCTATTGAATCATAAAGCAGCGCTTTTCCGGGATCTACATCAAACCGTACATAAGTTCGCTTCTGATTACTTCTTAATGTATCGATCCAGAACGTATCGGTGATCACCGGATTGAAATACCCTTGTGCATTTAACAGGGCTGTCATAAAAGTTTTTGAGCGGCTTATATTCATGGTGTCGAACGCTGCAGGTTTAATCAGCCTGTTATATATCAGTTTAGGGAATCCTACCGACACTACTGTTCTTATTTTCAAACTATCATCAATCTGGTTATTAAGTGCCTCTTTCAGTAGAAGCTTCTTTTCAGGTTTCAGATTCGTATGTAAAAGCTTTATCTGTGTATTGTAAACAAATGGTTTCTCTTTTCGGTATGTTCCCCGGCGGGGTGCCGTGCACGATGTGATGGCGACGATTAAAGCTAATGCTGCAACCCAAAAACATGATACTGGAAAAAAATTAACTTGCCTGCAGAAAAGCATAGATGTTTTAAAAAGGAATGCAATGATTGTTAAATCTAAGATCAAATATATTAATAGTTTAGGCGACAAAAAATTAAGAGATACCGAGAGAGTATTTGTTGCGGAAGGTCCCAAGATAATTAACGAATTGTTGGATGAACCTTCCTTGCAGCCCCAGGAAATTTTCGCCTTAAAAGGATGGATAGATCAACACCGTGATTCTTCATGGCCTGTTACCGAGATAGATAACGTTATGCTTGAAAGGCTGTCATTTCTCAGTACACCAAACCAGGTAATAGGCATATTCAAAATGCCGGATAACGGTCAGCTTCAGCTGAAGAATAAAATTTCAATTGTGGCCGATGGTATTCAGGATCCGGGCAATCTGGGTACCATCATCCGGTGCGCCGATTGGTTCGGAGTGAAGCAGGTGATTTGCAGTCGTGATTCAGCCGATATTTATAATCCGAAAACTGTTCAGTCTACCATGGGCAGCATCGCCCGTGTAAAAGTGTTTTATGAAGATCTTCCTTATTTATTGAACAATATTGAAATGCCAGTGTATGTTGGCGCATTGAATGGAAAGGATGTAACGAAAATGAACCGCATCACAGAAGGCGTGATCATTATCGGGAATGAATCAAAAGGAGTGAGTGAAGAATTACTGAAAATTGCTCACCAAAAAATTACCATTTCAAAAAAAGGAGAGGCAGAATCACTCAACGCTGCAGTGGCTACAGGCATCATACTTTCTCACCTGTTAAAGTAATTCATATATTAAGCTCCATCAAATAATCATTCATAAAATAACCTTCACCGATCGCAATGTCTTCCTCACCGGTTTTTTTGAAACCATACTTTTCATAAAAGTTAAAAGCCCTGTTTTTTCTGTTCACATTAAGGATCAGTTTCGTTCCTCCTTCTGCCTTCACATTTTTAATGATCCTTTCCAGTATTCTTCTGCCGATACCATGACTATGCAACATAGGGTGCACATATAATTTATGCACTTTGTATACCCCTTTTTTATTGCTGTGAGCGTAGGAAGCAAATCCAACAGTTTCAGCATTGGAAAGAGCAAGGAGAAAATGATGCTTGTCATCCATCTGTTTTTTCAGAGATTGTTCTGAATAAAACAGGTCAAGCATATGATGTAGCTGACCATCTGTTAAAATGGAACCATAGGTATCAGGCCAAATGGCATGGGCCAGTGTACTGATAACATGCACATCAGTTTTATCGGCATTTCTTATCTGAAAACCCGTGTCGCTTTGCATTGGCTTCAATTATGATTGATCTTCTTCAAGGCTTTCATGACGGTCTCCCCCAAGGCTGTAGTAGTTATTCTCTTCATCTTCTTCACCCAGATCTTCTTTATCATCATCCAGGTCGGCCCCGGGGATGTCGAGATCGTCTTCATTGTCCAGATCATCAACCCGTGCACTGGCATGCACCATTTCATCATCACCCAGATCAGCATCTCCTTCTCTTACACCAAGAAGCAGAATATCCTCTTTTGTTACATCGGCTTCTGTACCCCGTACAATTTTTATATCATTATCATCAACCGCTGCTGCTGCATCTGTGCCTTCATCTGTTCTTTCATGTAATGCCCGGCTTGAAAGGCTTCGTGAATTTGCGAGCTCCTCATCAGCATGAATTTTTTTAAATCCACTCTGCGGATTCATGATGTCTTCATCAGGAGGATAATGCGGATAACCCGGAAGATCCCTGTCCTGTTCGTTTTGTAAGCCCCTGTTATCGTCCTGGTTGGTGTCCATAACATTTGTTTTTTTGGATTACTGAAAATATTATGCCCTAAAAATCAACTACCTGACTAAAAGTGTGGTCCCTTTGAAATTATATTTTCTTCCTGTTGAACGTAGGGTGTAAACTAATGACCATACATAGGTGCCCGATGTTTGCGGTTGCCCATTAACGTTACCATCCCATTTTCGCTGCCAGTCTTTAGTTTCAAAAACAATTTGACCGAACCGGTTATACACCCTGAAAACCAGATTGTCGGCTCCAAATGCATTGGTAGGGTAGAGGTAATCATTTTTCCCGTCATTATTGGGAGTGAATGCAGTGGGTACTACAATGTTACAATTCCCAACCACAATGATGTTCGCTGAAGCAGTATCCGTGCAACCGATCGGATTGGATACAGAAAGTTTGATTTTATAAGTTTTCTCCCCCGGCTGTGCCTGGTATTTGAAAGGGTCAGGATCTTTCTGCGTTACTGTAGAGCCGTCGCCAAATTCCCACTTCCAGGAGGTAATGTTTCCCTGGCTGATATTGGTGATCACAACATTATCTACTGCACACGTGATCTCAGGACTGTTGAATGCAGCATCAATCCGCGGAGCAATATTTATGACAGAAGTACTTGCAGTGCTGCAGTAATCATTTGCAACTGTTAGCGTAATGTTTTTATCTCCGGGTACATTAAAGATGACTGAAGGATTCTGCGTTGAAGATGCAGCACCATCAAGGTCCCAGTTCCATGAAGTGGTGTGATTTGCTCCATCATGAAAAAAATTAACAGTGTCCTGTTGGCATCCCTCCTTCAAAATATAAGTAAAATCAGCAGAAACATTTTCATGTACTGTAAATTCTGCCGACCCATCCGGCATATTATTGTCGCAGTTATCAAGAAGAGAATTTCCATCACTGCCTTTTTTTACATTCACAGTGTAATCACCGGCAGGCAGCGGCTGATTGAGTGTAAGCACGATTGAGTCGGTGGTAAAGGCATCACTGCACGTAACAGATTGTGCAGTAGTAACAACTGCTGGCCATGAAGACACTGAAAAGTCGGTTCCGTCTGCCGCTATGCTCGCGCACTTCATCTGCTTGTTCAGCTTGATACGAATTTCATTACCGGTACATATACCGGTTGCTAATGACATGGAAGGAATTGTAGGGTCGGTAATGTCTGCCGTTCCGCCGGAAAATCCAAGCGTGTAACCGCTTTGTGAATCAGTAAAATGACTAATCAATAAAAGATAGTCGTGGCCGGCAACGAGGTCGGGCATTGAACTCCATAATGGCTTGCCAAGACCTTCGCAAACACTTACTGAGTTTCCGGCATTGGAAGCGCCGGTTATTCCAACTTCGCCCGACCAGTTGCAGGCAACAAATAAGGATGTTTTGGTATAAACGGATGTTGGAATTTCGTTCGTAACATCGAATAATTGCCAGTCATAATCATCCTGCAGATTAGTAGGGGTAATGATAAAACCAAGTGAGCCGCTAGTATAGCATTTGAATTTGTACCAGTAGGGATTTTTATCGGTGATGAGGACCGTGTTACAAGGGCTGGGCACCTGACGGTCACCGCATATTTTAACCTGTGACTGTGTGAAAACTGAAGTTCCGCAAACAGGAAAAGCGGTCCCGGGATTCTGTCCCAGCTGTGTACAAGTCTGGGCGACTGCATTTCTTACAATAAATACTGCCAGGATCAACAGCAGTATTCGGGTAGCTTTCATAGATGCAAGATGCGCCAAATATTCAACATTGAATTAGTCGTAAGGTTGAATTTTCGTACCTTTGCGCCTCAATTTTTTGAGCATATAATGATTACAGTAAATAATGTGACCCTGTCGTTTGGAAAAAGGGTTTTATTCGATGAGGTAAACCTGAGTTTCAGCAAAGGTAACTGTTATGGTGTGATAGGAGCCAATGGCGCCGGCAAGTCAACATTTTTAAAGATATTATCAGGTGAAATAGATCCTAACAAGGGGACGGTGGAGATAACTCCCGGTGAGAGGATGGCGGTGCTTAAACAGGACCAGTTCCAGTATGATGAGCAGACTGTTTTGAATACAGTGCTGATGGGGCATAAGAAGCTTTGGGATGTTATGCACGAACGTGATGCGATCTATGCCAAGGCAGATTTTACGGAAGAAGATGGAATGAAGGCGGGTCACCTGGAAGCTGAATTCGGCGAGATGGGAGGATACACTGCAGAAAGTGATGCTGCCAGTCTTTTAAGTGAATTGGGTGTGATGGAAAACATGCATCAAACGTTGATGAAAGATATCCGGGGCGCTCTGAAAGTACGCGTTTTGCTTGCGCAGGCCCTGTTCGGTAATCCGGACATCCTGATTCTTGATGAACCTACGAACAACCTGGATGTTCAGACTATCAGCTGGCTCGAGAATTTCCTGGCAGATTATGAAAATATAGTGATTGTAGTATCGCACGACCGTCACTTTCTTGACGCCGTTTGTACCCATGTAGCAGATGTAGACAGGCAAAAAATCAAAATATACACGGGCAACTATACATTCTGGTATGAATCGAGCCAGCTTGCAGCACGCCAGCTGACAGACAAGAACAAGAAGATGGAAGATAAGCGCAAGGACCTGCTTGAATTTATTGCCCGCTTCAGCGCGAATGCGTCAAAATCTAAACAGGCCACCTCCCGTAAAAAAGCACTTGAAAAACTGGTTATTGAAGACATTACCCCTTCAAACAGAAAATACCCGGGCATTGTATTCAAGCAGCTTCGCGAAGTAGGCAACCAGATTCTGAACGTTGAAAAACTGGTTAAATCGGCTGATGGAAAATCACTTTTCAGTAACGTAAGTTTTACCGTGAACAAGGGTGATAAGATTGCTATTGTTTCCGACGATCAGACGGCCGTCACGGCATTCTTCGAGGCGATCAATGGAGAAGTGCCAGCTGATGCAGGCCGGTACGAATGGGGTACTACCGTTTCCAAGGCTTATCTGCCAAACGATAACTCTAAATTCTTTACTGGCAACCTTAGCCTGATGGACTGGCTCCGCCAGTATGTGCCTCCTCATGTAACAGATGTTGATGAACCATTTTTAAGAGGATTCTTGGGTAAGATGCTTTTCAGCGGAGATGAAATTTTGAAGAAAACTACCGTATTAAGCGGGGGTGAAAAAGTAAGATGCATGATCAGCAGAATGATGCTGCAGGATCCTAATGTTGTGATCCTTGATGAGCCAACTAACCATCTCGACCTTGAATCTATCCAGGCATTTAACGAAAGCATGGAAAATTTCAAAGGTATTGTACTAATCAGTTCCCATGACCATACATTTTTACAGACAGTAGCGAACAGGATCATCGAATTGACACCAACCGGCGCAATCGATAAGCTCATGAGCTTTGATGAATTCCTTGAGAATAAAAATGCAAGGAAATTGCAAATGGCATAAAGGCAATAAAAGCCTTATTTTCACGCTATTAGAAAAACCATTTTTTGTTCCCAAGGATCCTGATATGGTGCCTGATCCTTCAGGCATTAAGTGCGGCTGCTTTTTCGCAGGATCGCAGGACAGAGCGACCGCTGTCGAACCTGAGAACAAGAATGATCACTACGGTCGCCGATACCGTGCAGCTCGATTCCCTCAGCATAATTCCCAATACCCTTGTTATCCCAGGTTTTTCTGACACTTCCTATAAGGTTGATTATGTTAATGCGCGCATGGTATGGAAATACAAACCTGCGCTTGACAGTGTGATAGTGCGGTATAGGGTGTTCAGCATCAGGCTGAATGCTAAGATGCAGCGAATGCAATTCGACAGCGTTATGAACAAGTTTGCCGGGCAGACATATACGCCTGAATTCGCTGACAAAAACGAAGAGCGGTTCTTTGATTTCGGTAACATGAATTACAGCGGAAGTTTCGGCAGGGGCATTTCATTCGGTAACAGCCAGGACGCCGTAGTATCCTCAAATTTAAATCTTCAGCTCAACGGCTTTCTTGCTGACAGCATCGAGATCGTCGCTGCCATCACGGATAACAATATACCGATACAACCAGATGGCACTACCCAACAGCTCAATGAGTTCGACCGCATTTTTCTGCAATTCAGGAAAAAAACATGGCAGCTGAGTTTAGGAGACATTGACATCAGGCAAAACCAAACTTATTTTCTTTAGTTCTATAAAAGGCTGCAGGGTGTGTCATTCGAAACACAAACACAGGCAGGTGACAAAATAAAAAATAATTCACTGATCAGCGGCTCTATCGCAAAAGGAAAGTTTACACGCAACATCATTCAACCACAGGAAGGCAACCAGGGACCTTACAGATTAACCGGCGCCAACAACGAATTTTTTTTCGTGGTACTTGCAAATACTGAACGTGTATACATGGATGATGAATTATTGCAACGGGGCGAAGACCAGGATTATGTGATCAACTACAATACGGCTGAAATAGCTTTCACCCCAAAACGGATGGTAACAAAAGATAAAAGGATACAGGTTGAATTTGAATATTCCGATAGAAATTACCTGAACGCAAATCTGTATGCTTATAATGAAACACAGTTTGGAAATAAATTAAAATTGAAGATAGGTGCGTTCAGCAACAACGACGCAAAGAGTTCACCGATCAACCAGACGCTCGACAATCCGCAAAAACGTTTTCTTGACACCATCGGCGATAACATTGGCCAGGCATTTTATCCTGTTGCGCCGCTCGATACTTTTTCTTCCGGTAAAATTTTATACCAGCGCATTGATACAGTGTATAATGGTGGAACATCAAGCGATTCTATTTATATTTTTTCAAATGTTCCCGACAGTGCGATATATAATCTTTCTTTCATTGAAGTAGGACAGGGGTTCGGTAATTATGTTCCGGATCTTAATGGAGCGAACGGAAAGGTATACCGCTGGATAGCACCTGTTAATGGAATAAAGCAGGGAAATTATGAACCGGCCGTATTTCTTGTGACGCCGAAAAAACAACAGGTTGTTACTGTTGGTGTTGATTACTCCATTTCAAAAACTACGGTACTTTCAACCGAAGGCGCGATGAGTAATTATGATGTGAACACATATTCAGGCAGAGACAAAAAGAATGACCGGGGATATGCAGGAAAAATGTCGTTGAAAAATACAATGAATGTAGGCAACCGCTCAAAAGGTAAAAAACTTATCACTGATATAGGGTATGAATATGTAGAAGCATTGTTCAAACCGCTGGAAAGATTAAGAAATATAGAATATACAAGGGACTGGGGATTGCCTTTGCGTGTGGCTCCCGCGGATGAAAAGATTGTTACAGGGGGGGTGCAGCTTGAACATGCAAAAACAAATGCGTTCCGTTATCAGGTAACATCCTATAACAGAAGTGATGGATTTAAAGGCATCAGAAATTCTTTTACGCAGATACAGGACATTGTCGGGTGGAAATTTAATAACATCATCAGTCTTTCGAATATTAATTCAATAGACAATCATGGATATTTTTTCAGGCCTTCATTGAAAGTGACAAAATCATTTAAAAGGCTTGATGATTATCAGCTGCTGCTTGGTTATTCAGTTGAGCATAATGAAATACATAATAAGATAACCGATTCTGTTTCGCCGCAAAGCTTTTCTTTCAATGTCTTTACAGCAGGCATCAAATCATCAGAAGAAAAAATGAACCGGTGGAGCATTACTTATTTTACAAGAGAAGACGCTTATCCCCGTGGGACTGGCCTTTTACGTTCGGACAGAAGCCAGAATGTTACCGTATCGGGTGAGCTGATGAAAAATGAACATCATCAGTTCCGCTTTAACGGAACTTACAGAAGTCTGAAAGTGATCAATCAAATTGTTCCCTCAATTAAAGCGGATAACAGTTTGCTTGGACGCGCAGAATACCAGGTAAATGAATGGAACGGATTGGTGAACGGTAATTTGTTATATGAAGTTGGGGCAGGGCAGGAGCAGAAAAGAGATTTTGCTTTTCTTGAAGTGCCCGCAGGTCAGGGAGAATATACCTGGATAGATTACGATAGTAATAGCGTGCAGTCGCTCAATGAGTTTGAAGTCGCTTTATTCCAGGACCAGGCGAAATATATAAGAATATTTACTCCGACCAATCAATTTATAAAAGCTAACTATAATACTTTTAATTACACGATTGGATTAAATCCCAGGTCTGTGATCAACTCTGCAAAAGCAAAAGGCTTTTCAAAGTTTATATCAAGGATCAATCTGCAGAGTGCATTGCAGATTAATAAAAAGGAAATGGCGAAAGGTTTAGTACAGTTCAATCCGTTTAAGGCACCGTTAAGTGATACCTCGCTGATAACACTTAATTCTACTTTTGTAAATACATTATCATTTAACCGGTTCAGCTCCAAATGGGGCATCGATATTAATAATGCAAAGAACGGCAGCAAGTCGCTTCTTACGTATGGTTACGAAAGCAGGAACCTGTATGAGTGGACGATGCGTGGCCGGTATAACCTCACTAAAAGTATAGTGGTTGACATTACCGGTAAAAGAGGCATAAATGAACTGACTACCTCAAGTATAAAATTCGATAACAGGAACTATTATATCAGGCAGCAGTCTGCTGAACCCCGTGTTAGTGTAACCGGTGGTCCTAATTTTCGTGTGATCGTCGGATATCGTTATGGCGAAAAAACGAATAAGCTTGGCAGCCTTGAGAAATCAATTTCAAATGTCATGAATACCGAGGTGAAATATAATATACTCGAAAGTACTTCGCTGCAGGGTAAGTTTACTTATAATAATATATCATTTACATCTCTGGAAGCATCGCCGAATACAAACAGCACTTCATCGTATATTATTCTTGATGGGTTAATGCCTGGTAAAAATTATCTGTGGAATGTGGATGTAAGCAAACGATTATCCAGGAACCTGGAGATGAACATTCAGTACGAGGGAAGGAAGCCAGGTACTTCGAGAGTAGTGCATATAGGGAGGGCTTCAGTGAGAGCATTGCTGTAGACGAGAAACGAGAATCGAGAATAGGGCGCAGAACAATATCATGATTCTCATTATTAATTCACTTTCTCGCCTTCTCGCACCCGATTTTTAAAGCAAAAAGCTGGCATAATAAACACTAAAAAAAAGACAGCCAAATATGACTGTCTTTCTTTATAGTAATAATTACTAAATATTATCCAAATAATCCACCCTTTCTAAGTTCTCTTACACCTTCGCCAATTTTGAATCCATTATGGTAAATAGCGATCTTATAATTTCCTCTTTTAAAATCTTCATTCTGCTTCCATGCAAATTCAACATGTTTCTTCTTGCCTGCCTCTATATCAACAGGTATCCTTGCAGTGTAAGCTTTTTCACCTTCTTCACGGGTAGTGAATGTTCCTGAACCAAGTGCTTCAACATTAACAGGTTTTCCATCGGGACCAACTATCGAAACATAAATTTCAGTTGAACCTGTTTCAGCGATCCTGTTATCAACATCAAATGCTATAACAAGCTTATCCACTTTCCTTGCCTTAGTAGTAACTTTTTCCTTGCCTCCGCTTCTTTCATTTATCGGTGTGATAGTGATACCGTATGCATTGAGAGTAGAAGCAACGTTCACTTTATCTTCCAGTCCTTTTTTCACTGTTTCCAGTGTATCCTTCTGTGATTTGTACGTATCCCTTTCAACAGTTACTGCTGCTTTTTCCGTAGTCAGCGTTTGATTTTCCTGCGTAAGACGCGCTACTTCCTGTTCAAGGCTTCCTATTTTTTCATTCAGTTCAGCTATCAGTTCTTCAGCTTTTCTCTTTTCCGCTGCAGTGATCTTCTGCTTCCTGAGGATACCGTTGATCTGGCTTTTCAGCTTGGTAATCTCAGAATTTCTTTCAGTGAGCTTACCTTCAATTTCATTGTTATATCCTGTAAGTGAATCGAGACGTGAAAGTGAAGCATCAAAACTTTTCTGCAGTTCGTTTTTTGATGAATCAACGGCTACATATTGAGTTTGCAGCTGCGTCATTTTCTGATCATTGTTATTTTTATCCCAGAGAAAATAACCCCACGTTCCAAGTATACCAACTGCCAGCAGCCCGATGATAAGATTCTTTGAATCTCTACGGGGTGGAGTACTGGGGGGAGTTGCTGATGGATAGTTGCTTGTGCTCATATATGTGTTTTTGGTTTGAAAACTGGGTTTAAATACAGTTTCGGCATCAATTTGGCGAAAACCGTGCCAATAGCAATAAAAAGTTTCCAACGGATGTGCAAAACTACTCTTAATTACTCTACTGAATTACATTCCGTTACGTTAAAATTTCTGATAGCATTCAGTTTAATTTTGATGTAATATTACGCCTGCTTAATTAACTCTTTTAACATATAATGTCGGCAGAAAAGATCATCAGCGACTGGAAAAGAAAGTTGTATAAACCGGTGTACTGGCTTGAAGGTGAAGAGGAATACTTTATCGATAAAGTGACAGACTTTGCCGAGCATCACATCCTGGAACCTGCTGAAGCATCGTTTAACCTTTCGGTTTTTTACGGTAAGGATGCTGCATGGAGTGATGTGGTGAATGCATGCATGCGTTATCCCATGTTTGCCGATCGCCAGGTGGTGATACTGAAGGAAGCACAGCAGATGCGTGACATCAATAAGCTGGAAGCATATATAGAAAAACCTTTAACATCAACGGTGTTCGTGGTTTCATATAAGGAAAAAAAAGTCGATGGACGCAGCAGGCTGGCAAAGATCCTCAAAGACAAAGGCGTACTGTTCACGACAAAGAAACTTTATGAAAACCAGTTGCCTGAATGGACAAGTGAAATGATATCAGGGAAAGGCTATACCATCCAGCAAAAAGCATTGCTGCTGTTAGTAGATCACATAGGAAATGATCTGAGCCGCATTGAGAATGAGATAGGCAAACTTCTCGTGAATCTTGGAAGCCGCCAATCAATTTCGGAAGATGATGTGGAGAAATATGTAGGGGTAAGTAAAGAATACAACCCATTTGAACTACAAAGTGCGCTTGCCAAAAAAGATGTTTCAAAAGCGATCCGCATCGTTAATTACTTTGAAGCAAATCCAAAAGCAGCGCCTATTCAGCTGGTGCTGCCTGCCCTCTATAATCTATTCAGTAAAACATATATGATATTCGGCCAAAACAGCAATGATGAAAAAGCGGTGGCCATGAACATTGGTGTTAGTCCTTTCTTTGTTAAAGATTACCTGCTCACTGCACGTAATTATGGTGCGCAGGGAGTAGAAAATGCTTTGATGCTGTTGCATCATTACAATCTCAGAAGCTTAGGTGTAGGTGATGCAGGCTCTTCCGACGGCGCACTGATGAAAGAATTGGTTATTAAATTAGCTTTGCCGCCCAAACCATGACCATCCATAAGGATATTGAGCGGCTCCCGCACTTTAATAACGCTGTTATTACGATTGGCACTTTTGATGGTGTGCATATGGGCCACCAGAAGATTATCGGCCAGTTGAAATCGGAAGCCGGCAGAACAGGAGGAGAAACTGTGATCATCACCTTTCATCCCCATCCGCGAAAGATTGTTCATTCCGGAAAAGAAATTAAACTTATTACCACCATTGAAGAAAGGATCGAACGGTTGTCGGCAGCGGCTATTGATCACCTTGTAATAGTTCCATTTACACAGGGCTTTTCTGAACTTGAACCGGCTGACTATGTAGAGTCATTTCTTAAAAAAAGATTTCAACCTTCTGTAGTGATCATTGGATACGATCATAAATTCGGGAAAGAACGTAAGGGCGATTACAAATTGCTGGAGGAATATAGTGCGAAAGGGTATTTTACATTGAAAGAAATTCCACAGCATGTGATCAACCACAGTACTGTAAGCTCAACGCTTATCCGCGATTACATTACTAATGGAGAAATTGAAAAAGCCAATTCATTGCTGGGCTATGATTTCAGTTTTGAAGGATTGGTAGTTAAAGGCGATCAGCGTGGGAGAACGATAGGGTTTCCGACGGCTAATTTGCAGCTGACCAATGAAGAAAAGATTGTTCCTGGTAATGGTGTGTACGCAGTAAATGTTTTTCTTCCTTCATCCTTCTCTCTTCTCTCAGGCATGATGAACATCGGTGTTCGTCCTACAGTTGATGGAACTAAAAGAACCATGGAAGTGAATATTTTTGACTTCAATGAAGACATTTATGGTAAAATCATCCGTGTATTTGTAAAGGGATTTTTAAGAGGAGAGAAGAAGTTTTCAGGAATACAAGAATTGAAATTGCAGTTGGAGAAAGATAAGCTGTCAGCATTGAGTAAATTGTCATCGTGATCCCGGGTTCAGCAGATAAAAAAATTTCTGTAATCCTGAACGAAACGAAGGATCTGCGCAGAAACGAATAAAAATAAATTACTATGAGTTTGTATTCGCAAAGAGGAGTGTCGGCGCAGAAAGAAGATGTACATGAAGCCACGCGCATGCTCGACAAAGGCCTTTACCCTTATGCGTTCTGCAAAATTTACCCAGACTACCTGTCTGGAGATGAAAACTGGATAAACACCATGCATGCTGATGGAGCCGGCACCAAAAGCATTCTTGCTTACCTGTACTGGAAGGAAACAGGCGACCTGTCTGTTTGGAAAGGCATCGCGCAGGATGCGATTGTTATGAACCTGGATGACCTGCTTTGCACAGGGATCACCGACAATATCCTTTTCTCATCTACAATCGATAGAAATAAACACCTGATATCTGCCGAAGTGCTGACCGTGTTGATAGAATCAACGCAGCAGTTCTTCGATCATATGAAATCATATGGCGTTCATATTCACTACCTCGGTGGCGAAACTGCCGACGTAGGGGATGTGGTAAGAACGATAGCCGTAAACGGTACGATGACGGCAAGGTGGCCAAAAGACCGCATAATAAGCAATGAAAAGATAACTGATGGAGATGTGATTGTGGGCTTTGCCAGTTCGGGCTCCTGCACCTACGATCAGCAATATAACAGCGGAATTGGCAGTAACGGGCTGACAAGCGCCCGACATGATGCTCTTCTGTCATATTACGGGCAAACCTTCCCGGAATCATTCGACACACGACTCAGCAGCCAGGTAACCTATATCGGTTCTCATCGTATGACCGACAGCGTAGCTATACCAGAAACGGGGCAGACAATTGAAGTCGGCAAACTTTTACTTTCGCCAACTCGTACTTACGCGCCACTTTTAAATGACATTTTCAGGCATCATTTCACTGATATTCATGGCGTGATCCATTGCAGCGGTGGCGGACAAACAAAATGCATGAAGTACCTCCCGGGTAATTTCAGGGTAATAAAAGACGATCTTTTTGAGCCCCCTGTGATCTTTAACCTGCTTCAAAAAGCCTCGGGGTCGGACAACAGGGAGATGTACCAGGTTTTTAATATGGGACACCGCCTCGAAATATTTACTACAGAAAAATGTGCGGCAGAACTCATAAAAATAGCGTCCGGCTTCGGTATTGGCGCGAAAGTGGTAGGTAGAATAGAGAAGTCGGAAAAGAGAGAACTGGTGCTTCGGGTCAATAATGAAAACATAATTTATAATGAAACGCTATGAACTTTAAAGTTCGCGTATTAAATTTGCAATAGTAACGGACGGAATTGATTTTCAGAAACTACCCTTTGCAACTTCCTCTGAACGTATTTCGACTTATTAACAATGTATTGATCCCTGTACCCGAACCGAAAGGATTCGTCAATTTTTATATTCAGATATGAGACAGCTCAAAATTGCTACACAGATCACCAACAGGGATTCCCAGGCGGTAGAAAAGTATTTACAGGAGATTTCCAAGATTTCTATGATTACACCAGAAGAAGAAACAGTTCTGGCGCAGAGGATCAAGATGGGTGATCAGAGAGCATTAGACAAGTTGGTGCAGGCCAACTTGCGTTTTGTGGTATCTGTTGCTAAACAGTACCAGCACCAGGGCCTTTCTCTTAGTGACCTGATCAACGAGGGTAACCTCGGTTTGATTAAAGCAGCCCAGCGTTTCGATGAAACCAAGGGTTTTAAATTCATCTCATACGCGGTGTGGTGGATTCGCCAGTCCATCCTGCAGGCGTTGGCAGAGCAGGGCCGATTAGTCCGCCTGCCTCAAAACAAAATTGGCACCTATAACAAAGCAAACAAGGCCTATATGGCTTTTGAACAGGAACATGAAAGGGAGCCAAGCACTGAAGAGCTTGCTGAGCTTCTTGAAATGAGTGAAACTGAGATTAACAATATTTTTCAGAGTAACACCCGTCACACTTCACTTGATGCACCTGTGCATGAAGCAGAAGATGTAGCAATGGGCGACCTTCTTGAAGGTGGTGATGACACCGATGATGATGTGATGAAGGATTCTTTAAGAAATGAGATCCGCAGGGTGCTCAAATCGCTAAGCCCGCGTGAAGCAGAGATTGTTAACGCTTATTTTGGCCTTGATGGAGAAAATGGAGTAACTATCGAGCAGATAGGGCAGAAGTACGATCTTACAAAAGAACGTATACGACAGATCAAGGAAAGAGCGATCAAACGCCTGCAGAAAGCCCGTTACAGCAATGCGCTGAAGGCTTATTTGGGTTAACAACAAAATTATCATGATGAACCCGCTTCTATTCAGAGGCGGGTTTTTTTATTACCTGTCGTCAAGGTGGATTGAAGTGATGTTTATTCTCTAATGTCATCCCGAGCGCAGAGAGGGTTCGGAACCACCAGCGTCTGTATGCTGAATCCTTACTCCCCTCCGTTCGGAACGACATCCAAAAAGCGGTGTATCGGCGCTTTAACCGCCTCCCGTTAGCAAAAAATTAAGACTAGCTTTTCT
>DATLDR010000155.1:0-3400 GCA_035525775.1 Flavitalea sp. | reverse complement strand
CGGTATATACTGCGGGAAGAAGGAAGTGTTGATATTCTTGATGCTGATAAGGACAGGGTCATTGATCTCTCAGCCTACAGGGCCAACGAAATTACCCTGGTGGATACCTGGAACCCCGAAGGTTCAATTGAGAATGCTTTTTATACGAAGCCATTTCAACAGGTATTACTACCATCTCCTGGCAAGGTGCCTAAATTGAAAACTTCCAAATTCTTTACTCATGAATTTAAAGTTAAGGCGCCATTATTAAATGCAGACGAATGGATATGCATTACAGGAACAGGAAAAATGTTTAAGAATTGGGATCTAAAGAAACTGTTACCACTAAAACAATCTGGAGGCTGGGTAACTATTAAATTAAATTTAAGTAAAGAAGACTTTCCTCTTAAATATAAATATGGCATTTATAATACAAAGAATAAAACGTTTATCTATGAAGCCGGCAGCGACAGGATATTGCAAAGTGAGCCTGTAAAAAAGCACGCGATAATATTACATGATGGATTTGTACATGTGCAAAGAAGTTGGAAAGGTGCAGGAGTTGCCATACCTGTATTCAGCCTGCGAAGCAATAAAGGGTTTGGCAGCGGTGAGTTCAATGATATAAAGTTATTGGTAGACTGGGCAAAACAAACAGGACTTAAATTGCTGCAGTTTCTTCCGGTTAATGATACTACTGCTACGCATTCAGAAAAGGATTCATATCCCTATGCGGCTATCTCAGCCTTTGCATTGCATCCAATGTATATAAATCTGGATGCAGTAGCCGGGGGACAGCATTCATCTGTAATAAGATCATTAAATAAAAAGAAAAAGAGTTTGGACCAGCAGCCAGACCTGGATTATGAAAGTGTTATTAAGTTTAAGCTGTCGTCCCTTAAAGAATTATACAAGGCTAAGAAAGATTCTTTTTTAAAAGACATAAACTATTTTGATTTTTTTGATCTTAACCGCGAATGGCTGGTCCCTTATGCTGCATATTGTTTTTTAAGAGATAAATATCAAACGGCGGATTTTACAAAATGGAGATCGCATAAAGTGTATAATGAAGATGCGATACAAAAACTGGTTTCGCCGTCCCAGCCACATTATGATGAAATATGTTTCCACTATTTTATCCAGTATCATTTGCACCTGCAGTTAAAAGAGGCAACAGAATATGCACATAAGAAGGGAATTATTTTAAAAGGGGATATTCCCATCGGGGTATCACGCATTAGTTGTGATGTATGGGTTGATCCTTCTCTTTATAACGTGAACGAACAGGCAGGGGCGCCACCTGATGACTTCGCTGTAAAAGGCCAGAATTGGGGCTTCCCGACTTATAACTGGAAAAAGATGCAGGAAGATGATTATGCCTGGTGGCGTAATCGCTTTGCACAGATGAATAATTATTTTGATTCATTCAGGATCGATCATATCCTTGGATTTTTCAGGATATGGAGTATTCCCATACATGCGGTTGAAGGCATCTTAGGAAGATTTGTGCCTGCAATTCCTGTACACATAACTGATTTTCATAAGAACAGGATATGGTTTGATCATACACGTTATTGCAAGCCATTTATTATTGAATCAATCCTGGAGGAAAAATTTGGCGACAATACGCCAGGGATAAAAAAGATCTTTTTAGACTTAAAAGAAAATGGGTCATACCAGTTAAAAGAAGTCTTTGATACGCAAAGGAAAATTGAAAGCTATTTTGAAGATGAGGTAACAGAAATTGATGCTGAGCTTAAGCAAGGTTTATTTGACCTGTTAAGCAATGTTATTTTAATTGAAGAAGGCTCGCAACCCGATAGCAATCCGGAGCAGCAATTCCATTTCAGGATATCAATGCAGCAAACTTCTTCGTTTCAGCAATTAGATAGTGTTACCCGGGAACAATTATCAAAGCTGTATGTAGAATATTTTTTCAACAGGCAGGATACTCTCTGGAAAAAAGAAGCAATGCAGAAATTGCCGGCACTAAAGCGAAGCACTAATATGCTTATATGCGGAGAAGACCTAGGAATGGTTCCTCACTGTGTTCCGGAAGTGATGACGCAAACCGGTATTTTAAGCCTGGAGATCCAGCGTATGCCGAAAGATCCTTCAAAGGATTTTTTTCATCCTAAAGATGCGCCCTATCTTTCTGTTGTAACCCCATCTACTCACGATATGAGTACCATCCGTGAATGGTGGGAAGAAGACAAAGCGCTCACACAAAAGTTTTATAATTATGTAATGGGCAGTTATGGAAAAGCGCCTGACACATGTGAACCATCCATAAGCAAGGCAATTATCCTTCAGCATGTTTATTCGCCTGCCATGTGGAGTATTTTCCAGGTACAGGACCTGTTGGGTATGAGTGAGAAATTGAGAAGAGAAGATCCATATCAAGAGCGTATCAACCAGCCATCCGATCCAAATCATTTTTGGAAATACAGGATGCATCTACCATTGGAAGCGCTTATAAAGCAGAAAGATTTCAATAAAGAATTAAATACCATGATCACGGAGAGCGGCAGAGCATGAAAATAAAATACAAGTCATACAACCTCCGCTTTAAACATCCATTTACTATTTCACGTGGCACAAAAACACATCAGCCAACTTTCATAGTTGAGCTGGAACACTTTGGTATTAAAGGTTATGGTGAAGCGCCTGCTATAAGCTATTACGATATCCCTGTAGAAAAAATGATCAGTGACCTGGAAGCAAAAAAAACGGCTGTTGAAAAATTTTCTTTCATTGATCCGGAACGGTGGTGGCATTATTGTCATCACATGTGCCCAAAAAATTCTTTTTTGGTTTGTGCACTTGATATTGCGGGGTGGGACTTGTATGGTAAAATGAAGAGAAAACCTTTGTATGAACTATGGGGCCTGGATATTTCAAAGATGCCTGTTACAGATTTTACTATTGGAATAGATTCAATTGAAGTGATGGTGGATAAAATGAAAGAAACACCATGGCCCATTTACAAAATAAAATTAGGCACTGAGCATGATATTGAAATAATTACAGAACTGCGGAAACATACTTCTTCTGTTATAAGAATTGATGCAAATGCTGCATGGAAAGCAGATGAAGCGCTGGAAAAAATAAATGTGTTTAAAAAGTTAGACGTTGAAATGATAGAACAGCCTTTAGCTAAGGACGATTGGGAAGGGATGAGATTTTTATTTGAAAGATCACCATTGCCATTATTTGCCGATGAAAGTTGTGTGGCAGAAAGTGATGTGGAGAA
Source organism: Flavitalea sp. (assembly GCA_035525775.1). Lineage (GTDB taxonomy): Bacteria > Bacteroidota > Bacteroidia > Chitinophagales > Chitinophagaceae > Flavitalea. The sequence goes on along the minus strand of DATLDR010000155.1, from coordinate 168 downwards.
ATGTCACGGTCATTTTCATGGTATAAATATTAAGCTAACCAAATGCAGTGGTATTACCCCTGCACGGCGAATGATAACGAAAGCCCGTGAATTAAATATGCAGGTGATGGTGGGCAGTATGAATGAAAGCACTGTAGGCAGCGCTGCAGTTGCCCATCTCTTACCATT
>DATLDR010000151.1:0-4544 GCA_035525775.1 Flavitalea sp. | reverse complement strand
GATGGTAGGCCCTGAAGGACAGGAAATGTGGTCGATTCAAAAATATACTTCCATTACTCCAAAAACCAATTTTAAAATCTTTAATGCTTTTGCTGACAAGGATGAAAACCCGCAGTTACCCGGTTCTGATTGGGATTTGAATTTCATCGAACAAAAAGGAACAACAAAAGTGAATATTACGATTTACAATGAATCGCTTGAGCGATTGGAAAGGATGATTGAAATGGGCTTCAAAGAAGGATTTACAGCGACCTTGAACAACCTGAAAAATCTATTAGAAACCTTATCCAGAAAATGATTTACATTTTTAAAACTTCTGTCAATAACGAAAATGAGGTTAACAAATTGAAACCGCACATCAATGAAATACTCGCCAATGAAAAATGGAACTTTGACCTGAAAGACTGCGACAGGATTTTGCGTATTGAAAGCGAAGAAAATATAGTTTTAAAAATCACAGACCTGCTGAATATACACAGATTTTACTGCGAAGAATCGGAATAGAAACAAACAACCTGAAAGTTCTTAGAAAGATTTAGACGTTTCTTTCGCTCGTTGATCTTTGACCTAACCAACGTTTTTAAATAATGGGGATCAGATTTTGTATCGGAAGTAATTGCTCCATTTACAAATGAAAAGCCCCGGTAGTACATCATACCGGGGCCTCTGTAAAGCCATAGCGTAACTGACTATTTCGAAAATTGTAGGGTGGATAATATATTCTGTGTCACTTTTCGTCCTTGCGCGATGCTTTTTTCGCAGGTTTCTCTGTAATGCAAGCCACCATATAAGCGGCTATTTGCCATATCGAGACCCATCTCAGTAAAAGTGTTATAACTGCGCGAAGGATAATTTAAATAATCATATGTGTGGAGTGTCATTGGAAAATTCTCTCCAAACGAGTTACTCATCATAGAAAGAACAGCACCGTTTGTGGTAGCGTGTCCGGAGGGAAATTCAGGGTGATTCGGAGTAGGTATATATGTTGACCATCCGGGTTTTATTACAGCCCGGATATAAGTAACAGGCCGTATAACATTGAATATATATTTATTCGTAAATAGAATAATTGTCGCCTCATGTTGGGCTATGCCCACTTTTGCATACGTCAAAGCGGCCATATCGAGTGACGGCTCAGTAATCGCGAATGCCTGCGATAATATTGAAACAAAGCCTCCGCCCGGGCCATAACCTGGTGCATCTTTAAAATAATCCGCCATCGCTTTTTGGTCGTCCGTTAATTTTGTTGATACATCATAAACCTCATATACCATCTTATAGAATGCGGAACCCTCCTCTGTTGAATACGGGGGCAGCGGGGTCAGTTCAGTGCCATTTGCAACACCCGGCACCATTAGCCTGCGTTGGTATGCGTATGGATTAACTGCTGCGGTCGCCGCGGTTGGCACCCAAAGGCCGGGGCCTACCGGTGGAACATAGGTAGGATTGAGATTCGCAAAGCCATCACCGGCCGCCCATACAGCCACTCGTTGCGCTACTTCTTTACCAAATGCGATCGAACGCTGTAACGTGGCATCGTCCACTTGTGCTGCATAGCTTACATTCAAACTATTTTCAAGTAAAGTCATGCTGTTCTTGTTTGCATCTGCAGTGTTTGGAAAAAGTCTTCTGTTCATTTCTGCGAGAGCAGCATTTGCACAGGCTGACCAATGATATGCTTTCCCTGGCTCAGTGGAAGGCATCGCCGGGAAATCCTTAAGTTGGCCATAAAGTGATTGATAGGCAGGCATTCCATTTACAACAGATTCATAAAGGGCTATACCGCAATATGCCTGTGACCTGTCAGAAGTTTGTCCTGGAACCGGTGTTTTAAGCATTACAAGCTGCATATTCAGCCAGCTAATAACAACATCTGAAGAAAATGTTTTTGTCTGCTTTAAATGCCCGTGACCGGAGTTAGCACCGGAAATTATTTCTTCCTGAGTTGAAGATTCATTTGATTCTTTTTGACAGGAAAAGAAGAAAAGGGAGACAAATGCAATGGTTAGAAAAGAGAATTTTCTCATAAATTTTAAGCTTTGGGGGAAAACATGAATAAAAAATCATTTTATGCAAGGGCCGCGTAAGTGTTACACGGAGTTTAATAAATACACAATATTGAAGGTGGAAAGCAGATCTTGCGGAAAAATCATATGTCCCTTTCTCTGTAAATTGTTTCAACAATGAAAGGGGCTTAATACAATTAGTTTCAAAAAGAGCCAAATAAATGTAACTTAGTTTACAGCCCTAGCAAATACCTATTTATAGGTAGTCGGTGTTCTTCAATCAAACCCTCTGGAATACCCTTTTTTTCTAAATAAATTTCATTCTATGATCTGCTGCCCGCATTATGGGCCTATAAAAATTTGAAATTTAATAGGGATTTATGAGCTCCGCCCTTTTTGATCAGCAATTTGAGGAAGCAATCACATCATATGGCAATTTGTTTGCTGGTCGGAATCTTCTCAACATAGAACAAAACCCTCATAACAAGCTTTGGCCTTTTTTCCTTTTCGGCGATTGTTATTATTTTATCATCGACCATCAGACATTGGCGATTGATTTTGTAAGTAAAGAAGTGGAAGATGTACTGGGATATCTACCAACAGAATTTGCAATTTCGTCTATGGACAGTAAAATTCATCCGGATGATCGTTTCTGGCTTCTGACAATCCGGAAGCGGATAGTTGATTTCTTTTCGCAATTACCGATAGACAAATTGATGAAATACAAAGTGAGGTATGACCTACGTTACAAGAAAAAAAATGGCCAGTATACCCGTATCCTTCACCAGGGAATTTTACTTGAACATGATGATAAGGGGACGTTCACAAAAACGTTGAATGTTCATACCGATATTTCATATTTGAAGCAGGATGGTAAACCCGTATTATCATTTATTGGATTGGAAGGAGAGCCTTCATTCATAGATGTTGCTTCTGAAAACGTCTTGCACAAAGGCAAAAAAGTTTTAACGGAAAGAGAAAGGCAGGTACTCAAACTTTTGATTAATGGAAAACTGAGCAAGGAGATAGGTAGTATTTTAAAAATAAGCAAGCAAACTGTTGATACCCATAGAAAAAATATGTTACGCAAGAAGAAACTCAGCACTACAGGGGAACTGGTTGGAAAAGCCATCAGGCTCGGATGGATATGATCTTGCTTTCAGGAAAATAGGGTATAACTCCAGAACTCCCTCGATTGCTACTCGAACAACATCCAGGAATAATTATTGGGTTCACCGCGAAGCGTCGGGGCTTTTTTTTTTAATCAACCTGCCAGAAGCTTTTCGGATTATTTGTTTTCAGGTAGGTGAAAGTTGTTCCTGTCTTTGTATTTGTGCTTTCTGATTTGTCGGGTTTTTGTTGAAATGCATCTAACGGTAAGAGTTCTACATAGGTGATTTTCTTTCCATCTTTCCAGGTTTCAGTATCAAATTCACTTACTAATGGGCATTGCAACCGGTACAGATTCTTTGCCATGTATTTATATAAGTATTCTTCTTTTGTTGCCGATGATTTATTATTCCAGTTTGCATCTGGATTCAATAGTACTGGTTTGTCGTTGATAATTCTTTCTCTGACTTCTTCGATACTCAAGAGTTCACCCCTTTCATTCATTACATAAGCATTATTGGTCGGGTCAACCCAAATCCATTTTTTGTCGCCAGGTAAGTAAACCGAATTAATTACGTGGCAATCATCGAATATCGTGTCTTTTGGCATACACGTTATGAACCTAGATTTATATCCGAGTGACAAATAACATTCGTTTAATACCGTCGCTAATCCTCTGCAGTTTAATCCCCTGACTTCTTTTTTGCATTGCGCAATCATACTCATCGCATTTCTAACAGTTGGATTTTCGTGGTTTCCATCGTGGGGAATTAAATTATGTATCCAATGAAGGAGGTTTAATATTTTAGAAACATCGTTGCCATAGCCTGCAATGGAATCTAAGTTGAATCCTTTTCTTAAAGCCACAAGATCGGAGTTGCCTGCGTCCTGATAGGTAAATTTTGGAATTATTCTACCATCATTAAAATTATATTTTGAAGCCGCTTTCAGCTTGTCAAGATAACCTGGCTTAAACGTTATCTGGGTTAGCGCTTTTGTTGTATCATTCAAGAGGATTATGAAATCAAATTTTGTCTTGTCTGTGATTTTAATCGAAATAGAATCCTTGTCTGTATAAAACGTAACAACTTTTCCTTTTGAGGAGGTTGCATAGACGTCAGGTTTTATTTCCGGCGAAATTGTCCATGCATTTTTATTGAAATCATTTCCATCGCGAATGTCAACCGATTTAGACGTCGCTTTTATTACCGGCAGATTGCCTTGTGCAAATAAAAGTTGTGTTGTTAACACTGAGAGTAAAAAGATGAATATTTTCATTGAAGCAAATTTTCTGATTACGAAGGCATAGTATATAAATTTATAAAAATTACACCCAACCGGAAAGTGTATGCTATATGGCGGTAATCAGGGTAACTCCTTAGCGGATGCTTGTCCGTCAAGCCAGATGGTATAGCCATTGATAAATTC
>DATLDR010000146.1:0-16290 GCA_035525775.1 Flavitalea sp. | reverse complement strand
TGAGAATCCTGTATTCCTTATCACTATATCGAATCCTGTTTTTCGCGCCTGGTTATTCACCGGATCATTTGTGCAGATGGTTATTCCTGAAAAACATGTTGCCAGCACACCATCAGCCAACGGACCCATACCTGTTCCTCCATTGTCGTATTCAACAATATTTTCGCCATCATCGGGATTCACTGTCTGCAAAGTTGTAGTACCTGCTTCAGTGAAATTTACACCGACAGATTCTTTCCACGTATTCAAAGCACGTTGGAATGTTGCTTTTGCAGCACTTGTATTAATATTCACGCCGTTGTTACCGGTAGCCGTACTGTACTTTAACGAGTAACCGCCTGTGCTATTCATGTTGCCGAGCGTAAATTGTTTTATTCCATAGGGATCACCGAAATCAGCAGTAAGAACGCTGTAAAATACATTCAGATTAGTAGAAGAGTTTACAAAATTACCCGCGTTATCAACCACTCTTATCGGACCTGTTCCCGCTCCCGTTGGTACTCTTATTTTTATCTGTGTGGCAGACCATGATATTATCAGAACGCTGGTGTTATCCACTGTGGTAAATGAACCGGTGCCGGCATCGGCATTTGAAAACAACACCGCTGCTGAACCAGTTTTTGTGCCGAAGCCTGTGCCTGTTATTGTTAATATGTTATTCGTAGGGTCAAGCAATGTACCGGCGGTAACCGTTGTTGGTGAAAATGAAGTGATGGAGGGTGCGAGTGTTGAATTATCTGATTGAAATTTTCCTGCAGGGTTTTCAACACTGAAGGATGAATTTTTTATTTCAGGGCTTCTGCCTGTTTTATTGCTGAGGTCTCTGTATAGTGTTCTTTGTATATTGTTATATTCAATGAATGGCGCACTTGCCGATCCAGAAGGCAGATCATATTTATAAAATCCCTGCGAGCTGCTGTACACGTCGAATGCTGCTGCAAAATCGGAAGGAATATTTTTATCTGTATTGGGCCGGCAGAAAAAAACACCAACATCGTTCCTATTAAGTTCCAGAAGGTGGCTCGCCTGTATAACGTGCCTGTCTACCGCACCACCAACAGTGATAATGTCAATTGTTTTTGCCTGCAGTGTGCCTTTAAAAACTTTGTAAACTTCTACCTGGCTGGAAGTATAGATCATGGTATGAGAACTGTTCCAGGCAGATTTCTTAGCGAGAACTTTTCCTTCAATGATCAGGGTTGATTTAATAATTTTTTGTTCCGTTGTAATTGGATATAATCCCTGGGAATGCGCACTGATGAAACAAAAAATCAAGTACCCAATAGTAAGGACTGCATGTGCGATGACACCTCTCATAGGTCCTGAATTTGAAAAATTTATACTGAACACAGGATTAACGGTTACCGTTCACATTAATTGTTCACTACCATCTCCTTATACGTATTTATAAGGCCGTTGGTTGAACTGTCATGACCTGAAACAGGTTTATCATCTGTAAGTTCGGGTAAAATTTTATTAGCAAGGTGTTTTCCAAGTTCTACCCCCCACTGATCGAAGCTGTAAATATTCCATATAATACCCTGAACAAAGATCTTATGTTCATATAAAGCAATTAACCGGCCAAGTGTTAGCGGTGTTATCTGTTTAATTAAAATGGAATTGGTGGGCCTGTTACCGCCGAATTGCCTGAAAGTCATTATCTCCGGATCTCCGGAAGTTTCTTTTTTTACTTCATCCAGCGTTTTTCCATTCATCAGTGCTTCGGTCTGCGCAAAAAAGTTGGACAGCAGTTTCTGATGGTGGTCGCCGATTTTATTATGAGATACCGCCGGAGCAATGAAGTCGCAGGGCACCAGTACGGTACCCTGATGGATTAGCTGGTAGAATGCATGCTGCCCGTTGGTACCTGGTTCTCCCCAAATAACCGGCCCGGTTGGATAGGTAACTTTTTGTCCGTTGCGGTCTGTAGACTTTCCATTGCTTTCCATATTGCCTTGCTGAAAATATGCTGCAAACCGGTGCATATACTGGTCGTATGGAAGAATAGCCTCTGTCTGTGTTGCGAAAAAGTCTGTGTACCACAAACCGATTACCGCAAGAAGAACAGGAATATTTTTATTTAATTGAGTATTACTAAAATGAACATCAGTTTCATAGGCCCCGCGCAGCAACTGCTCGAAATTATTGTAACCGATAGTTAGTGCGATCGATAAACCTATTGCGCTCCACAGAGAATATCTGCCACCAACCCAATCCCAAAAGACAAACATGTTTTCCTTAGCGATACCAAATTTCACCACATCTTTTTCATTTGTAGAAAGCGCTACAAAATGTTTTTTAATATCTTCTTCTTTAGCATCTTTAAGGAACCATTCACGCACAGTATTTGCGTTTGTCATTGTTTCCTGTGTTGTGAATGTTTTAGAAGCAATCAGAAATATTGTTTCTTCAGGAGTTACACGTTTCAATGTTTCAGTGATGTGGGTGCCATCTACGTTTGAAACGAAATAAGATATGATACCTGCTATATGATATGGTGTCAGTGCTTCAGTAACCATGTACGGACCAAGGTCACTGCCTCCGATGCCGATATTCACTATGTATTTGATCTTTTTGCCGGTGTAACCGGTATGTTCACCTGAATGTACGCGGTCGCAAAAAGTTTTCATCTGCTGCTGTACGGCATGAACATCCTCCATCACATCCCTGCCATTAACTATAACCGGCTTGCCCGAAAAGTTTCTGAGTGCCGTATGCAGCACAGGCCGGTTTTCTGAATGGTTGATCTTTTCACCATTGAACATTGCTTCTATCGCATCTTTCACTTTGCATTCTTCTGCCAGGTTAAGTAACAGCTCCAGTGTTTTTTCGGTAATGATATTTTTTGAATAATCAACCAGGATGTCTCCATGTTTAATTGAAAATTTACTGAACCTGTCAGGGTCATTTTTGAAAAGATCTTTCAGCTGCCAGGTCTTTGCTTCCTGGTAATGTGCGAGTAGATTTTTCCAGGATTGTGTAGTATCCGGTTTTATTGATGGGAACATCTGAGCATTTGATTATTAAAATTTTTTTCCGGCACATGCCACTTTTATGATTCGCGCAATTCCATTTCTTCCTTAAAGGCTTTTCTCGGTGTTAGTCCAAGCAGATTAAACATCTGCATATCTTCACCAAATGAAGGATTAGGCGTGGTCAGTAATTTTTCTCCAGCGAATATTGAATTCGCACCTGCCATGAAGCAGAATGCCTGTTCAGCAACGCTCATCTGTGCACGACCTGCACTTAACCTTACCATTGTTGAGGGCATAAGTATACGCGCTGTTGCTATCATGCGCACCATGTCCCAGATGTCAACACGTGGCTGGTCGGCAAGCGGTGTGCCTTGAACAGGCACCAATGCATTGATAGGAACACTTTCGGGATGAGCAGGCAATGTAGAAAGTGTATGAAGCATATTGATCCTGTCTTCATGCTTTTCACCTAAACCAATAATGCCGCCGCAGCAAACTGTAACACCGGCCTTGCGAACATTTTCCAGTGTTCTGAGCCGGTCATCATATGTTCTTGTTGTGATGATCTCATTGTAGTATTCGGGCGAGGTATCAAGATTATGATTGTAGGCATGCAGTCCTGCTTCTGCAAGGCGCTCAGCCTGCTGACCGGTAAGCATACCGAGTGTACAACACACTTCCATGCCCATTTCATTTACGCCCTGTACCATTTCCAGTACTCTGTCGAAATCACGGTTGTCACGCACCTCACGCCATGCAGCTCCCATGCAGAATCGCGTTGATCCCGCTTCTTTCGCTTTACGCGCGTATTCAAGCACTTCATCTTTTTTCATCAGCGCCTGAACATTCAACCCTGTATTATAACGCGCTGCCTGGGGGCAATAAGCACAGTCTTCGGAACAGCCGCCTGTTTTTATTGATAAAAGAGTGCATACCTGCACTTCACCAGTATCATTGTATTGGCGGTGAATGGTGGCAGCACGGTGAACAAGCTCAAGCAGAGGCAAATTGTATATTTCATTTATCTCTTCAATCGTCCAGTCGTTCCTTAAGCCTTCGGTCATACTCAATTGATTTAGGGACAAAAGTATTAAATATTACCTCTTTTCCATAAGGTATATCGTTCTGTGGGTTCCCTGCACCGGATGCTTCTGATGAATGAAGAAATACCGGCCGAAAACGAGTTCAAAATTATGCGGTGTATAATCACCAAAAACATCTTTTCTGCTGGCAAGCATCTGCTGCACTTTTTCATCTTCCCTGGGTACAAACTCGATGATTAACTTACCAGCAAATTCACTTAACCATAAAGCAAGCATATGCAATGAAATATTTTTTCCTATCACCAGGTGATGTATCAATGCCAGCGCAACCACAATATCCGTGTTCATTCTTTTTAGAAAGGCAGGCCGCTCATTATTCCTGAAGCCGGTTGCGGGAGAAGGATTGGCAACATCCATTACAACCGGCAGTATATTTTTTACTCCGGATTCATAAAGCGAACAGATGCTCCGGCTGTCATGGTCTACTGCAACTACATTACATCCACGTTCAGCAAATATCTTTGAAAAATAACCATCGTTCGCACCGAGATCCAAAACTGAATGCACATCAAGCGTGCTTATCATGCTGGTAACTATTTTTTCTTTTTCCTGCAGGTAATTCTTTCCTGTAATATTTTCTGAATAATAATTTTCCCATCCCAAACCCCTGTTACGGTTTTTCAGGTTGTTGATTATACTTTCAAGATGACTGACAAGGTTCAGTAGCTTTTTTCTGCTGAACTGTTCTTCTTCTTTTTTTGATGAGGCATTTCTTGTAATGGTATTCTGCAGGTACACATGCAGCCACACGCCTACACTCGTTCTGCTTTTCAGTGGCAATAATTTAGAAGTGATGTCAACAGGAATGCCATCAGGGTACACTACCAGTGTTTTCTGTATATCTGTTTTAAGATAATGTTCCAGATACAGCGGAAATAGAAACATGTTGCAGAATTGCCTGTACGCCACCCATGCTTTACTGTCATCATATTTTTCAAAAGAAAGCGTATCAATAAAAACCGGATGGTTATTGATGAACTGGATATTATACGGTGTTGCATCTTTGATGATCATGCCGTGATCCAATGACGCCTTCAGTATATTTATCGTTAACAATGCTGCATCCTTCAATTGCGAAAAACACCACTCATAAGGATAAGTAATGAATAAAACCTGCTTAGGGTGCAGTGTTTTATACCATTTATTTTTATCTGCGATAATTGCTTCCGTTTCTGCATGAGGAAGCAAAAACCCTGATGATGTAAGATGATGATACAACCCTGACTGCATCAGCCGATCGTACTCATCCGCATAAATTTTATTCACCTGCCTGTAGTAATCACCATTCCATTGAAATACGAATCCTGAAGGATCCCTGAATGAAGCCGGATGGGTAATGGTATCAGGCATTTAGATTGTCATTCTTTGTATGTGCGTCTTTTTTCTTCCTTGTAAAGAACGACTTTATTTTCCACCATGCAGCTTTGAAATAGAATAATGCGCCGAGTACAGCGGCAATGATCAACTGCACCAGGTAGCTTCCGCTACCCGGGTCAACATATAGTAATATTGATGTGATCGTCACAGATAACTCAGGTTTGTTTTGGGAGTCAGCGCCCGTAATGTTTCATACATCAGCTGGATAGTCTGATCAATATCATCCCTGTGCAGCATTTCAACTGTTGTATGCATGTAACGTAAAGGAATTGAGATGAGCACTGAAGGACATCCGTCATTAGCATAGGCAAATGCATCCGTATCTGTTCCGGTGCTTCTTGAAACGGTGCGCATCTGTACGGGGATTTTCTTTTGTTCAGCAACATTTGTTACTACTTCAAGCAACTTATTATGCACCGCAGGTCCGAAAGCAAGGCTCGGACCTCTTCCACACAATACGTCACCTTCAATTATTTTACTTACCATCGGCGTATGCGTGTCGTGTGTAACATCTGTAATAATCGCAATATCAGGTTTGATTCTTCTTGCTATCATTTCCGCGCCCCGTAAGCCAATTTCTTCCTGAACGGCATTCACGGCATAAAGTCCGTAAGGAAGTATTACTTTATTTTCTTTCAATACTCTTGCTACTTCAGCGATCATGAAACCACCGATACGGTTATCAAAAGCCCTTCCTATGTAATGTCCGTTTGAAAGTTCGTCAAAGCCATCCTGGTACGTAACTACAGAACCTATGCGCACACCAAGGTCGTCAACATCTTTCTTTGTTCTGGCACCTGTATCCAGAAAAAGATTATCAACCTTTGGCTGCGGTTCTTTTGTTTCAGGGCTGTTTATCCTGGTATGAATGGCCGGCCAGCCGAAAACTGCTTTCACCGGTCCTTTTTTGCCGTGAATGAACACGCGTTGCCCGGGAGCAATCTGGTGATCTACTCCACCATTTCGTTTAAGATAAATGACACCTTCAGGGGTGATGTAGTTGACAAACCAGCTGATCTCATCGGCATGTGCTTCGATCACTACTTTGAATGCTGCGTTTGGATTGATGATACCGACCGCGGTACCATAAGGATCGACCATTGTTGTGTTTACAAATGGTTTGATGTAATCAAGCCACAGTTTTTGTCCGCTGCTTTCAAAGCCGACAGGAGAAGCATTGTTGATATAATTTTTGAGAAATTGTAAAGATTGATTCGTTAAAACCGATTTTGATTTTACAGATTTAGCCATCAGGAAAAATTAATATTGTATTGTTGAAAAATTAATTCTGTTTGTCTACTACGGGACCTACGAGGAGCGTGTCGCTTACATTTCCCGCAACATCTGTTACATAAATTTTGAAGGTCATGGTATCATTTTCAAAAGGGTCTTCACTCATGAACGTGCCGTCTATTTTCAATTGTATTTCACCTGATGTGGTTTTTGGAAAATCCGGAAGAGGAGAACGAGTAGTGTCGGCTTTGTCGTTGGAAGCTGCATCAGGTATAGGTTTGATATTAAGACGGTCTCGGATATAAGTGATGAGGCCACTACCAAGATCGCCTTCTTTATCCTTGTAATTCAAATTTATAACGAGCTGTTGTCCTGGAAGTACATCAGTTGTATTTATGTTTTTGATTTCAAGTGAAGGCCTGGTGTTAAGCTTATCTTTGCTGCACGCCACTATACCAAAAGCAACAACTATAAGCGGGAGATACCTTTTTAACATACAAATAGTTATAAATACAAATTTAAAGGCTTGACACTGAATAAATGTATATGATTTGTGAATTGGAAGATAAAATTTTCAGTGTGCCAGAGCACGGTTTCGAGGAAGTTGCACTGCGGTTATTTCATCTGCAGGTAAAGGATAACATTTTGTACCGTTCATTCACTGAAGCACTTCATATTGACCCGCTGAAAGTGAACAATATTGCATCCATTCCATTTTTGCCGGTAAGTTTATTTAAGAATCATGATGTGGTGACCGGATCTTTTGAACCCGAACTAACTTTTGAAAGCAGCGGAACCACACAATCCGGAAACAGCAGGCACCTGGTGAAAACCGCAGATGTGTACCGGCGCAGCTTTATAAAAGCTTTTGAGTTATTTTACGGTTCTCCGCGCAACTGGTGTATCGTTGGCCTGCTTCCGTCGTACCTTGAAAGAATTAATTCTTCGCTTGTATTCATGATGAACGAGCTGATTGCAATGAGCGGCCATGCAAAAAGCGGTTTCTATTTATATGAGCATGAAAAGCTTGCTGCGTTGATCAAAATGAATGAAGCCGCTTCACAGAAAACATTACTTATCGGCGTAACCTTCGCCCTCCTCGACCTGGCGCAGATGTTTCAATATCCACTGAAACATACAACGGTGATGGAAACAGGAGGAATGAAAGGGAGGCGAAAAGAAATTACCCGAACAGAAGTTCATGCATTGTTGCGTGAAGCCTGGCAAATTGATTCAGTGCATTCTGAATATGGTATGACCGAACTTTTGTCGCAGGCATATTCTTTTGGAGAGGGATTATTCAGGTGCCCGCCCTGGATGAAAATAATTTTAAGGGATGAAGATGATCCACTGACTATAAAAAATTTTACCTCTGCAACTACACAAAGCGGACTGATCAATGTAATAGATCTTGCCAATATTTATTCTTGTGCATTCATAGCCACTGATGATATAGGCAGGCTGCATGCTGATGGATCATTTGAAGTAATCGGAAGAATGGATACCAGCGATGTGCGTGGGTGCAGTCTTATGTATGCATTATAAATTATGATATAAATGCATTGATGACCATTACCCCTATCAGTCCCATCACACCCACAATAGTTTCCATGATTGACCAGGAGCGTATCGTGTCCTTCACACTCAGGTTAAAATATTCTTTAAATAACCAGAAGCCAGAGTCATTTACATGAGAGAATAAAAGGCTGCCCGCGCCAATAGATAACACCATCAGGTTTGGATTTACATGCGATTGAGTAATGAGCGGAGCAATGATCCCTGCTGTTGTTAACCCTGCAATTGTTGCAGATCCCAGGCACACACGGATGACAGCAGCTATCAGCCACCCGAGAACCAGTGGATGTATATCGAGTTTTAGCAGCATCGTTCCGATCTGTGTACTTACGCCGCTGTCGTAAAATACCTGTTTTAGTGCTCCGGCACCTGAAATGATCAGTAATATCACGGCGATGTCTGATACGGAATCAGCATAGGTTTTCATGATCTGTTTCATTGGTTTGCCTCCCATAATACCAAGCGTATATGTTGCGGCGATCAATGAAATAAGCATTACAATAACAGGATCGCCGAAAAATAAAATGTACTTGTATGCATTACTTGTTTTATTAACTGTAAACGAAAGAACAGTTGTCGTAACCAGTAATAATACAGGGAACAATGAAGTAATAAAGCTGTTGGCCGCCCCAGGCAGCCTGCTTTCATCTATATTTTTTGGCTTGAAGATTTCAAGTGGCTCGGACCTGATATTTTTTAACGTATTCGCAAATAATGGTCCTGCTACAATAATTGTAGGAATGGCAATGATGAGTCCGTACAGCAATGTTATGCCCATGTTAGCCTTGAATTGGGCTACAAGCGCGGCAGGTGATGGATGCGGAGGCAGAAATCCGTGCGTTACTGATAAAGCGGCAAGCATTGGCAGGCCAACATATACCGCCGGCAATTTATACTGGTACACTACAGAAAATATAAGCGGTACCAGCAGCACAAAGCCAACATTATAAAACAATGGTATGCCTACAATGAAACCTGTAACCATCAGTGCCCACTGTATGTATTTTTTTCCAAAAACATTCGCAAGTACTGATGTGATTTTTTCAGCAGCACCGCTTTCCGCAACTAATTTACCCATCATGGCACCCAAACAAATAATGATCACTAGCGACCCCAGCGTGTCGCCGATACCTTTTTGAACAGAAATACTCACCTGGTTCAGGGGAATGCCGATCGCGAGGCCCGTCAATATAGATACAATCAGGAATGCAATGAATGCATTTACCTTACCCCATGTGATGAGCAGTATAAGAACGATGATGCAAACAAGTATGATGAGTAACGTCATGTTACCTGAATTGTATTGCCCTGACCGGTTGAATTCTTTTAACGATCAGCGTCGGGATCAGCAGCACAAGAAAACATACGATGAATGTAAAGATATTCACAAGGAATACCTGCCACCATACGAGATCAACAGCTGCTTTGGAAATATAATACGCTTCTTCCGGTAAAGTAATGAAGCCGTATTTCTCCTGCAGCCAGCAAACCAGCAGCCCAAGAAGATTTCCACCTATCAATCCGCCGAAGCTGATAATGGCGCCATGATAAAGAAATATTTTCTGAATGGTAAAATTCTGTGCGCCGATTGCTTTAAGTATCCCGACCATTCTTGTTCTTTCCAAAACAAGGATCAGCAGGCATGTTACAAGGTTTAAGGTGGCGATCACCACCATGATGATCAGAACAATGAAGATGGTTTTATCCTGAAGATACAGCCAGTCAAAAATATTAGGGAATATTTCCCTGATGGTGCTGCTCTTATAATCTATAGGGATCCGGTACATGATCTCTTCACTTACCTGGTCCATCTTGTTATAATCCTTCAGAAAAACTTCATAACCGCCCACTTCATCAGGGTTCCAGTTATTCAGCCTTTGTATAAGTTTCAGGTCGCCGATGGCGATCAATTTATCATACTCTTCAATGCCTGTTTTATAAATGCCTGCAATAGTAAGCTTGCGGGGTCGAGGTGAAGCTCCGCCGGATTGTATAAAAAATATCAGCAGCTGGTCATTCACATCCAGTTTCAGCTGGCTGGCCATTGATTCAGATAAATTGATCTCATTGCTGTAAGTGGTGTCTGAAAACTGTATCCATCTTCCCTTTATCAAAAACTTATCGATGTTCTTAAAATTGTAATCAGATTCAACACCTTTGAATAATGCTCCTTCAATGTTTTCAGATGTTTTTAAAATTGCGTTCTTGGTGGCATACGCCTGGATGGTCCTGATCTCCGGAAATGTTTTGAGAAGACTCGTGATGGAATCGTTCCTCGTGATCGGTGTTTCTTCCGCGATGGAAACTCTCTGTGCCTCAAAATTATGTATGCGTATGTGCCCCCAGAAACTAAAAACCTTGTCGCTTATCGTTTTCTGAAATCCGCTCGCAAATGCCAGCGTGACGATCATCACCATTACGCTGATCACAGTTGCGGTAACCGACAGCCGTATAACAAAACGTGAAAAAGACTTTTGCTGGTTGAAAGCGATCCGTTTAGCGATAAATCCTGAAATGTTCAAACAGAAAAAAATTTAGGGCCAAAAATAGACGGTTTTATGCTATTATTGGTGTTGTATGTGGCGTACGAGGTATTTTCTTTTCCTGATCCTTTTCATCAGCCTTAGTGGATATTCGCAGATCCCTGAACAAACTTATTCGCCTGTAATAAAATCCATCCAGCTATATCCTTACGGCAACCAGCTCGGCTTCCCCGTTATCAGGCTAAATTCTTCCGAACAGCTGGAACTGCATTTCGATGATCTGGATGCCAATGTTAAAAATTATTCTTACACCTTTCAGCTTTGCAATGCCGACTGGACACCCGCAATGCTGAGCCATTTCGACTATATAAAAGGATTTTCACAGGTGCGGCTTACTACATACCGGATTTCTTCGATAGCATTCACACGCTACACACATTACCAGGCGTTGCTGCCCGATCGAAATTGTGTTCCGTCACGCTCGGGAAATTATATAATTAAAGTTTTTTTGAATGGCGATACTTCGCAGCTCATCTTTACAAAAAAGTTGCTGGTGGTAGAAGAGCTTTCAACAGTAGGTGCACAGATCCAGCAGCCGTATAACGGCCGGGTGTATAAAACGCACCAGAAAGTGCAGTTTAAAATAAACATCAACGAAGGCCTTGACGTGATCAATGCACAGCAGCAGATAAAAGTTTCATTGCTGCAGAATATGCGGTGGGATAATGCCATCACCACCATGCGCCCAACATTCTTTTCAAGAAAGGTGCTGGAATACAATACAGAAAATGAAGCAGTATTTGCTGCAGGAAAAGAATGGCGGTGGCTCGATCTGCGAAGCCTGCGATTACAGAGCGACAGGGTAGCGGATGCCCGTTACAGCAAAAAAAGCACAGAGATATTTGTACGGCCCGACCTTGAACGTGTTACGCAACGATTTAATTTTTACCGCGATAATAACGGAAAATATTTCCTTGAACCTACCGAAAGCATTAATCCCCTGTGGCAGTCTGATTATGCAACAGTGTATTTTAGTTTTGTACCGCCAAACAATACACCCTTTGCAGACAAAGATGTTTTTATAATTGGCGCCATGAATAATTACGATCTGAGCGACCAGTCAAAAATGGTATACAATGCGGAAAAAGGAGTATATGAAACCAATTTGTTCCTGAAGCAGGGATACTTTGATTACATGTATGTGACCGTTGATAAAAAAGATCCTAAGAGAAATGCCGCGTTTGAATTTACAGAGGGTAACCTGTGGGAAACGGAGAATGAATACATGATACTGGTGTACTACCGTGAGCTGGCAGGAAGGGCAGACCGGCTGATCGGAGTGGGTAGGGTGAATTCGCTGGTGGTGAGATGAGAAGCGTGAGAGGGCAGAGGGCAGAGGCAACAGGCAAAGCGCAAAAGGCAAAATAACCGAATAAAATAATTGATATGAAACTCATAAGATTTGGCGAAGCAGGCAAAGAAAAACCAGGCGTTATCATTAATGAAAAGAGATACGATGTTTCATCAGTGATCAAAGAATATGATGAAGAGTTTTTTGGAAATGATGGCATTGGCAAACTCAAGGAATATATCAACCAGAATCATGACCGCCTTGTTCCGGTTACGGATGATGTTCGTTTAGGAGCGCCGCTCGCTCGTCCTTCAAAACTAATTTGTATCGGCCTTAATTATGCCGACCATGCAAAAGAAACCGGTGCCACACCTCCTGCGGAGCCTATTATTTTTTTTAAGTCGACAACTGCTGTTTGCGGCCCCAATGATGACCTGATCATTCCTAAAGGAAGTAAGAAAACGGACTGGGAAGTGGAGCTCGCTGTTGTGATAGGTAAAAAAGCAAGCTACGTAGAAGAAAATGCAGCGCACCTGCATATCGCGGGCTACTGCCTGCATAATGATTACAGCGAACGCGCATTTCAGCTTGAAAGAGGCGGACAGTGGGTAAAAGGTAAAAGTTGTGACACCTTTGCGCCGCTGGGTCCATTTATAGTACTTGCCGATGATATTGAGGATATCAATAATCTTCGGTTATGGCTCACCGTTAATGGCAGGATGATGCAGGACGGTAATACGTCGAACCTCATCTTTAATATTCCTTTTATCGTGCATTATATCAGTCAGTTCATGACGTTGCTGCCCGGAGATGTAATATCAACGGGTACACCTCATGGCGTAGGGCTTGGTATGAAGCCGGAAGCTGTGTTTATCAAAGCCGGAGATGTAATTGAATTGGGAATTGATGGATTGGGAAGTTCCAAGCAGGTAGCTAAGGCGTGGATATAATGGCATCTATCCGAGACGCAAGCTTGTGATCTTTTTCTGTAACAATGTCACCCGCATCATGTGTGGAAAGCCAGCATTCAACGGTGTTATAAACATTTTTCCATTCAGGATGATGATCCATTTTTTCAGCTATCATCGCTACGCGTGTCATGAAAGCAAAAGCTGCCGAAAAATTATCGAACTGAAACTTTTTGTAGAGCTTGTTTTCTTTTTGCTGCCACATAGAATATAAAATTACAATTTTTTGTAAAATGCAGAGTATGAAACGATTCTTGCCGCTTGTAGCTTTTATTTGTTTCCAATGTATATCATTTGCACAGCAATCTCAGAAAAAGGTACTGGTATATAGTAAGATCAACAGGTATTACCATGAATCAATACCTGCCGGCCAAGCTGCATTGCAACAGATAGGACAAGAACTTCAGCTGCAGGTTGATACTACCTCCGATTCAAAATACATCACGGAAGATTCACTGAAGCATTATGCTGCAGTGGTTTTCCTGAGCACTTCCGGTAATAACCTCCTTGACACATCCAGTAAAGCTGATTTTGAAAGATACATCCAGGCTGGCGGAGGTTACATGGGTATTCACGGCGCTGCTGCTACAGAATATGGTTGGGAATGGTATGGGAAACTGCTGGGCGCAGTATTCAATGGTCATCCAGCGCCACAGGATGGTATCATCAATGTAAACATCCGCAAAGATCCTTCTACAAGGCACCTGCCAAAAAAATGGAAGCGGTTTGATGAGTGGTATAATTTTAAAAATATCCAGTCAGATCTGAACATATTGCTTACGCTGGATGAAAAAAGTTATAAAGGAGGCACCACCGGCGACTATCATCCGATAGCCTGGTACCATGACTTCGATGGAGGCAGATCGTTCTATACAGGACTTGGTCATACTAAAGAGAGTTATCTGGATCCGTTATTTATAAAGCACCTGAAGGCTGGGTTACAATTTGCAGCCGGAAGCAATGTTGTACTGGATTACTCAAAGGCAAAAACAAAACGGATCATTGCCCCTCCTATTAATCTGCTTGTTTTTTCAAAAACAAAAGGCTGGCACCACACATCAATTCCTTTCGGTATAAAGGCAATACTCGGAATAGCCCGGGAAAAATGTTACAGTGTTGATACCACCGTCAATGCCGAAGACTTTAATGATGAGAATCTGAAAAAGTATGATGCAGTCATTTTTCTGAGCACCACCGGAAATGTTCTGAACGGAGAACAGCAGGCTGCATTTGAACGATACATTCAGTCAGGCGGAGGATTCGTGGGTATACATTCTGCTGCCGATACTGAATACGACTGGCCCTGGTATGGAAATCTTGTTGGCGCTTACTTTGAAAGCCATCCCAATAACTCTAATGTGCGAATGGCCACAATCAATGTTACCGATAAAAACCATGCTTCCTCTTCTATGCTTGCCGATAAATGGGAAAGAAAAGATGAGTGGTATAATTACAAATCAATCTATCCAGGTATAAAGGTGCTGATGTCGCTCGATGAAAGCACTTATGAAGGAGGTACTAACGGTGCTGAGCACCCGATAAGCTGGTATCACGAATACGATGGAGGTCGTGCTTTTTATACGGGATTGGGACATACAGATGAATCTTATTCAGAACCATTGTACCTGGCTCACCTGGCAGGAGGAATAAAATATGCTATCGGCAATGGTAAAAGGGATATAAGTAAATCGTATTCTAAAGTAAACCCGGATCAGAACCGCTTTGTGAAAACGATCCTCACGGACAAACTCGATTACCCGATGGAGCTGGCAGTAGCGGCTGACGGACGTATTTTTTTTACAGAGCTGCGCGGAAGATTTTTTATGTATGACCCGAAAACAAAAAAAAGACGGCTGTTGTATAAATTCCCTATAACAGATGAAGGTGGCACAGGACTGATTGGTGTTACACTGGATCCGCAATTTATGAACAACAGGTGGATATATTTATATTATACACCCGGAGGACTGACTGAAGAAAAACTTCATTTTAATTTATCGCGATTCACTTTAAATGAAAACAATACGCCTGATCTTACATCGGAGAAAATATTGCTGACTGTGCCAGTCGAAAAAAACAGTGGCGCGCATCATGGCGGGTCGCTGGCATGGGACAAACATGGAAATTTATTTCTGTCCACAGGCGATGGCACCACGCCATTCCCTTCCAATGGATATGCTCCGATAGATGAGCGTCCGGGTAAAGAATATTTCAGCATGGATGCACAACGAAGTGCTTCAAACACAAATGACTTCAAAGGAAAAATTCTTCGCATTCATCCCGAAGCCGATGGTACTTACACTATTCCTGAAGGAAATCTTTTTCCGAAAGGAACACCTAAAACAAGGCCGGAGATATATGTAATGGGTACGAGAAATCCTTATCGTATTGCTGTTAATCCGGTGTCTTCGGTTCTTTATTGGGGTGAAATCGGACCTGATGCCGGCGAAGATTCAACGAGAGGACCAAAAGGATATGATGAATTTAACCAGGCAAAGAAAGCAGGTAATTTTGGCTGGCCATATTTTGTAGGATTCAACAGACCTTATGCACAGTGGGATTTTGCCACACTGCACGCCGGTCCCTTATTTGATCCGGCAAGACCCATAAATAATTCACCCAACAATACAGGATTAAATGAGTTACCTCCTGCAACACCTCCATTTATTGCGTATCCGTATGTTGCCTCCGAACAGTTTCCTGAACTGGGGTCAGGTGGAAGATGTGCCATTGGAGGTGATTTTTATAAATATGACCCGAATGTACTGTCGCCAAATAAATTTCCTGAATATTATGATGGAACATTGTTCGTTGCAGATTGGATGAGGAACTGGGTATTCAATATTCAATTCGACAAGGAAGAGAATTACATAAGATATGATCCCTTCATGCCGGGTACAGGTGATTTCCGAAGGCCTATAGATATGGCATTCGGTAAAGACGGGTTACTGTATATGCTTGAATATGGTTCGGTATATGGAGCTACAAATGACGATGCAAGGCTGGTTAAAATAGAATACTATACCGGCAACCGACCGCCGGTTGCGAAAGCAAATATTGTTGATTCAATAATAACCGATTCACTTTCGCGAACCAGATTTCTTACCAGCGAAGCAGGCAGGGTGCCTGTGATCAGGGAAATCTCAGGACAGGTACCGTTAAACATCTCGGTGAGCAGCAAAGGCACCGCAGACCTTGATGATGATGACAGTATTTCATACCATT
>DATLDR010000009.1:0-4518 GCA_035525775.1 Flavitalea sp. | reverse complement strand
CGGAATCCATTTACCTGTGCCCATCCTGTAATACCAGGTGTAAGGAACTGCCTGATCATGTACTGGCCTATCACTTTTGAATAATCTTCAGTGTGTTTCAGCATGTGCGGTCTTGGACCAACAATACTCATTTCTCCTTTCAGAACATTGATGAACTGCGGAAACTCATCAACATTAGTGCGTCTCATCAGCCTCCCTATGCGGGTCATCCTGGCATCATTCTTTGTTGCCTGTTTGCTGTTCGCATCGTTATTTACCTTCATGCTCCTGAACTTATAGCATCTGAAAGGAAGATTATCCCGGCCGCTTCTCTCCTGTACAAAAAATACAGGACCTTTCGATTCAAGTAAGATAAGAATGGCCATAATAGGTATGAGCCACGAAAGAATGAAGATGATGACCAATATGCTTACCCCTACATCAAATAATCTCTTTTTTATCCTGTTGCTCACATCATTCAAAGGTTCGGTTCTCATGGACAGAACTGGCATGTCTTTCAGGTAATCTATGTATACGGGTCGCTTGATAAAGAAAGAAAGATCCGGGATGATCCTGAACCGAATACATTCCTGGTCGGCCTGCATCATCAGCTCATAAATTTCCTGATCCTGTTCAGGGCCTATTGTTGAATAGATCTCATTAACCTGGTATTGTTTTGATATATCCATGGCACCGCTTATGCCGCTCACGATGGGATAATTTGACAGCTCATGAACATTTTTTTGCTCTTCGCAAAAACCTACTATTTCTGTATTCATCCCTTCTTCTTCAAGATAATTCACAAGTTTTTTCGCTACATCGTTGTAACCGATGATTACCACTTTACGTACCAGGTATTCCTGGTGCCTGAAATAATGCCTGATCATGAGATAAATAAACCTGTTGATCATCAGCATGATGCCCATGCTTGATAATGCAACTGAAATGAATATGCGCGAAAGGCGGAACTGCTGAAAAAAGTACAGATAAAGCATCACTATCCCGAGCCAGCCGAAATAGATACGCGTTGTACGACGTGCGAACATTTCAAAGCTGTTAATGTACTTCTCGTTGTATACATTGCCAACCCAGCACACCAATATCCAGGCGAGGTTCAGGAAAAGCCAGAACCGGGCATACACGATAAAATTTTCTACCGGGATAGATTCACTCAGCCATAGCTGTGTGACCAGCACGATGAGATTCAGCGTAATAAGGTCAAGTCCTGCAAGCACGAGCTGCAGGAACCTGATGAAGCGATAGTTCATGATGAATATCTTATAAGTGAAAGGTTAAAAGGGAAAAGTTAAAAGTGAAAAGTGAGAAGTTATAACTGAGAAGTTAAATAAGAGCTAACGGAAAATTAAAAAATAAATTGTAAGTGATGCACAAGAAACAGCCACGTAAAATTTATATTTTTCACTTTTCACTTTTAACTTTTAACTTTTAACTTTTAAATTAGTCAACCGTAACGGTTGATTTTGTATACAATGATATCAGTTTAGCAACAATACGAGGTGCGGTCTTTCCGTCCCATAAAGGTGGAACAGCTCCTTTTTTCCACTTACCATTTTGCAAACGCTCAAGGTATGGGGCTAGCTGAGAAGGATCGGTACCAACCAGTTCATTTGAACCTGTAGTAACTGTTTCGGGACGTTCAGTAGAATCTCTTAATGTCATGCACGGCACTTTAAGCACAGTTGTTTCTTCTGTGATGCCACCTGAATCGGTAATAACCGCTTTTGCATTTTTCACCATATAGATAAATTCCAAATAGCCCATTGGTTCCACCTGTAACAGCCGCGGATGCTGGTATTTGATAATTTCAAGTTTTTGTCTTGTTCTGGGGTGAACTGGAAATAATACAGGTGAATCGCCGGTTCCTTCAAGAATTGCGTCCAGCATCGCTTTTAACTTATGGGGATCATCCACATTTGCAGGACGGTGCAGGGTTACCAGGTAATAATCTGAAATGCGCAAGCCAAATTGTTTCCAGATATCCGGCTGCTGCAGTCGATTCATATTGTGGTAAAGAGTGTCGATCATTGTGTTGCCCACAAAATGAATACGGCTATCTTCCACCCCGGAATTTTTCAAATGTTTATTCGCCACTTCACTTGTTGTGAAGAAATGATCACAAATTGAATCAGTTACTATCCTGTTAATCTCTTCAGGCATCGTCATATCACCGGAGCGAATACCCGCTTCCACGTGAACTACTGGTATGCACAATTTTTTCGCTACTATGGTACACGCCATCGTGGAAGTAACATCACCCACTACCAGCACCACATCAGGGCGGTTGGTTTCCATAGCTTTTTCAAATCTTGTCATGATGGCCGCCGTCTGTTCTGCCTGCGAACCTCCGCCTGCCTCCAGGTTGACATGCGGTTCAGGAATTCCAAGCTGCTCAAAAAAATCACCGCTCATTTTTTTGTCATAATGCTGACCGGTGTGGATGAGGCGGTAATCAATGTCGTGCTCATCAGCACGGGCATCCTGAATAGCTTTGATGATAGGTGCCACTTTCATGAAATTAGGCCGGGCACCTGCAATTATTGCAATGATCATAGAGGGTATGGTTTGTTGATTATTGTTTGAAATCTTATCGTGAGACGGCAGACGTGAGATGTGATAACTACATCATTTTTTCACGTTTCATATTTGACGTCTTTGGTAAGTCCGTATTGGTTTCATTTAATAAATAATAAGACAGTCCATAAAATATCCAGGCCTGCGACCATCGCATATAGGGTATTTTATTTGTATAGTACTTTCTCTTCTGGTAATAAAAATATCCATCATCCGATTGCATATTGCTGACAGTCCAGTTGAGTACTCGCATTGCCAGGTCTTTATTTTCGTTGAAGATGCCGGCTTTATGAAGGGTAACAAATAATTGGGAAGGTGCATGAATATCTATCGGGTACAATGAATCACTGTAATAAGCAGAACGTCCCTGGTCATCAAAAAAAGTATCCAGGTAATATTTCATGCCTTTGTCAATATAACTGTCAAAAGAATGATCATCTGTATATTTCCTGTAATCGATCATGCATTCGAGGTTAAATCCGGTATGAAAATTATCAATCCACTGGTGAAAAGGAAGCGTACTGTAGTACCATGACCCGTCATCATTCTGGTATTCGCAACAATAGGCAACAGCTTTTTTAGCAGTCTCCAGAAGCTCTTCTTCCTTTAAATAATAATAAGCCCTGCTTAACAGGCGTGCTCCAAGCAAGGACGCATTAAACACTGAGGTTTTATCCATAGGTGAATATGAAAAAACGAGGTTCCCGCTTGTATTAATGGTCCTGTTAAGATCTTTCAAAATGAAATTCTTTGTCGACAAACCTTCTGCAAGATATTTTTCATTGCCTGTAAGCTCATATGCATCAATAAGGGCGTTGGCAACGAATGTAGAAGCCACTACTGTTGGAGTGAAACGTGGCTGGTAAAAAGCTTTCGCTTCCCATGGAAAATTATATCCCCAGCAACTTCCAGAGTATCCCGGCGACTTTAACTCAATCAGTTTACCGGCAAAAAAATCAATATGACCGATATGATCCTGTAACCCATCAATTTTCGCAAGGTTCACATACCCTGTAAGGAACAGTCCAAGTCCTTTTGCGTTGTAATCTTTTTTTACACCTGTTAAAGGGCGCAGATTAACCGGCAGCTTTTTAAACAATTGTATCCACGCAAGCCTTGGAAATCTTTTGTTCGGAAGAAAGGGCAGGTTCTGAAACAATTTACTGTTCAGTCCGTCATAAGGATCATAACCTTTGTATTGTTCTTTCTCACAATATGCGATCAGTTTATTTAAACTTTGTTTTGCAGAAACGCTATTCATAGTTGTCATGCTACTTTTGAAACTACCAGTTTGAATTTACCGGAAGGTGTTTTAATAATGTCGCTCTCACTAACTTTATTAAAACGGATCACCAGTGAGTTGTTTAGCCGCTGTCTCAATTTTTTTTCAAGAAGATTTTCTTCGGTCTTTTTAAATTCAGGTGTGGTAACGAGGTTAACTGTGATGCCGCTTATATTTTCCTGGATGATCTGTGCATAACGCAGGTATGCGATTCCCTGGAAAGCAACGCCGAGTCGGCCTATCCTTGTTCCATCTTCAAGCAGCACAACATCGTCTACCCTTCCTTCGATTGATGCTATGCCGGTGCCTTTACCACAAGCACAAGGCTTATCCATAAACCTGAATGAATCGTCTATTTTGTATTTGATCAGCGGGAATGCCTTATTGATTAAACCTGTTGTGATTACACCCCTTTCAAGAAAGTCTGAAATGCCATATTTCGGTGCAGGATGATAGTTTCCATGTATACATTCATGCAACAGTATGGTTCTCTCAGCTGTACTGTACCTGTCAAATATCCGGGCGCTTAAAGTTTTTTCTATTTTTTCTCTCTGGAAAGGATACAATGTTTCAGATGAAGTGAAGGCCAACGGAACCTGTACGTGGAGACCGGCTTCATCAAGAAGATTTGAAAGTGTAAACAGTGAACTCGGGAAAGCAAAAAT
>DATLDR010000112.1:0-19052 GCA_035525775.1 Flavitalea sp. | reverse complement strand
TCATCCTTATCCACTCTTGTCTGTTCTTCGAGCGGGTACTCTTTTCTCATAGGGAAATAATCCATTTCATCTACGTTCAGTATTCTTTTAAGGTTTGGATGGCCAACGAAGTTGACGCCGAAAAAATCAAACGTTTCGCGCTCCATCCAGTTAGCGGCTTCAAAAATTTTTGTTACCGTATAAACATCCGGTTTAATAGCGTCTGTAAAAACCTTGAACCGGATACGAACATTATCCTGCAGGTTATGGAGGTGATAAACTACCGCCAGTTCCCTTCCTTTTTCTTGTGGGTAGTGTACAGCCTGCAGATCCGTGAGAAACCTGAACTTCAGTTCAGGATCATCGTATAAGAACTGCATAACTTTCAGGTTCATATCCCTGGGCGCCTCGAAAGTAAGCATGCCGTATGGTTCTTGAAAGTTTGCCAGCTGGTCACCAAACCGTTCTATGAGCCTCTGTCTTATCGTGTCGTTCGTCAGCATATTTTAATTACCTGTTCCCAATATTTCACGCCAAGGCGCAAAGTTTTCGCAAAGGCGCAATAGATCCTTTTCCTTTCTACTGAATTCCATAACTCTCCATCAGATCCTGATATCTTTCACTACTTCTTCTTCTGAGACTTTCATTTCCAACAAGCTCCTGGATCTTGATAATACCATCTATAACCGCTTCAGGCCGGGGAGGGCAACCGGGGATGTATACATCCACCGGAATGATCTGGTCAATTCCCTGTAAAACGCTGTAAGAATCAAAGATGCCACCGCTGCAGGCACAGGCGCCCATCGCAAGTACCCAGCGGGGTTCAGCCATTTGCAGATAAACCTGCTTCACAACAGGACCCATTTTCTTTGCGATTGTTCCCATTACCATGAGGAGATCACATTGACGAGGTGAAAAACCTACCCTTTCTGAACCAAAACGCGCCAGGTCATAGTGCGCACCCATTGTTGCCATGAATTCAATACCGCAGCATGACGTAGCAAAAGGAAGCGGCCATATGGAATTTTTGCGTGCAAGACCAACCACCTGGTCGAGTTTTGTGGCGAAGTAACCTTCACCACCGAGTCCCTCAGGACCTTCCTTCACCAGTTTCAGATTGTTTTCACCGGATAAGTTATATTGTACTGGACGAGCCATGTTAAATACGTTTATGTGTTACATTCATTCAATCAATCGGCAAACGGCAAAATTTACGTTTTGCCTTTGCGCTTTGCCTTTCTAATCTTCCCACTTCAGCGCATCTTTTTTGATTATATAGATGAATCCGCAGAGAAAAAACGCTACGAACATCATCACTGCAATAAATCCATTCCATCCCAACGCCTTGAAATTAACCGCATAAGGATAGAAGAATATCACCTCCACATCGAACAAAACAAAAAGTATTGCGACAAGGAAATATTTGATAGCCATAGGCTGCCTGGCATTTCCGATGCTCTCAATACCACTTTCAAAATTCGTTAGTTTATCGGCAGTTTTCCTGCTTGGACCCAGCAGGTGTGTTACCCCCATCATCATGCCAACAAAAAGTATGGCGAATAAAAGCTGAAGTCCCACCGGCAGATACCAGTAAGCGCTATCAGGGCTTTGTGCAACCGCCTGTAACAGGTATACATGCATGATGAAAAATTATGCGCAAAATTACGTTAGCAACTTCAATTTTCATTGAAATAAAAAACCTCTGCAGTTAATGCAGAGGTAATTTATCAGATTGAGAAAAGTTAAATATCTATTTATTTTTTCTTTGTACCAGAGCCGCTTTTAGGTTTATTTCCTGCGCTCTTGGTACCGGAACTTTTTGTTCCAGTACTCTTACTGGTAGTGGTAGTTGTTTTCTTTGGCGGTGCAGTAAGGATCTTTTTTACTCCTAACGCATTTTCATTAGTCGGATCTATCTTCAACACCTGGTCTGTATAATATATTGCTGTGTCTTTTTGCTTGGCAATATCATTATAATAAGAAACGAGGTAGAAGTTGGCATTGATAGCATAAGGCTTGAACTGTCCGTTGCCGGTTGTGTCAAGTTCTATAGCTTTCTGCGCAAGTAATTTGTACGCATCAACTGCCAGTCCTTTTTGCATTGTTGTATCCTGAGCCTGTTTAGAACGGGCACACCATAAATAACCATAGATCTGGTCGGGATATTTGGTTATGTAGTCGTTACAGAAAAGGCTGTCGGCTTTTACATAATTACCTGCCTGGTAATTCGCATAACCCCAGTTGTAAAGATCTCTTGGGCTTGGATCCTTTTGCAGGCTATAAGCCATACCCAGCAGATTCGCTTCAAGGCTTCTGTTACCGAATCCTTTTGCCATTTTAGCCGCACTTTCAATGATCTTCAGTTTGTTCGCCACCACTGTATCCATGGCTATAGCTTTCTCGAAATAAGAGAACGACGAATCCCTGAGTTCCGGGATCTTGGAAGTGATCTTTGCCATTTCTTCATAGTCGGTAGATTTGATGTCTTCAACATCCGGCCCTACTTCAGATTTTACGAAGAAGGTATCCATTGCTGCTTTTGCAGCAGGAAGATCTCCCAAAGTATCCGCAGCAAAAGCCACCATTCTGTACATTCTTGGGTTCACCTTATCACCAAACTGACTGATCAGCGCTTCAGCATGTTGTCTTGCACCTGCAAAATCGCTTTTCGCGTATGTGTAATCGGTGTTGATATATTCAGTTTCTGGTCCTTTATCAGTATTGGCGATGTATTTATTAAGATATTCACCTGCTTTGTTTACATCGCGGAAATAATAATGGTAAAACAGGTTGAAGTACGCAGGGGCATAGGTAGGATCAAGCTGCACGGCATCTTCATATGCCTTTAAATAATATTCCTGGTTCTTCTGTGTTTCATAGATCTTGCCGATGCCATTTTTTGCCGCTGCAAGATTTGGTGTGATCTCTAACGCCTTATTATAAGAAGTAACAGCATTACCCCCGTCGATGAGTTTACGGTAAGCATTACCCATGATCAGGTAAGTATCTGCATTCCTGAATTTCTTGGTCTGCTCAGCAAGTTTCAATTTTTCAATCGCATAAGTGGCATCACCCTGTTTTGCTTTTACATTTGCAAGGCCGATTGCATTCAGCACTTCCACATCTTTTCCCTTCGTGAGGTTGATAGCGGTTTCAAACTGCTGGCGGGCTTCGTCTTTTTTACCTTCCATCAGCATGATCTGTCCCATACCAACAAGCAGCAGGGGCGCATTGCCATTCGATCCCAGGGATTTCTGGTAAAGCGCTTTTGCTGCTGTCGAATCTTTCATGTCGAGCAGTGTCTGACCTAGCCAGTATACAGCATTTATATCATTTGCGTTGGATGCAAGTACTTTTTCAAATGCGTCTTTTGCGCTTTTGAAGCGTTCGTAGTATAGAAATTTCCTGCCATCGTCTACACTCTGGGCAAACAGCGAATTACCTAAAACTACAATTGTTACTAATAGACTTAATACACGTTTCATCATATTCCTTTTATGTATTTTATTTTTGTAAATATATTCAAATCCGTATTTCAAATTATTGAGTTATTTCCATTTGTCTGACATCTAAAGGCATCCTGCCGGGTAACAGGTATGCACGATGAAAAATCAGCTGACCTTTTTCGTAGATGAGAAAATTTGAAAAACCGCTGCCAACGCCATCATAATTTTCCTTTAAGATGTAATACAAAGGGCGTACCATAGGATACCTGCCCATGGCGATATTTGCCTGGTAAGGCTTTACATAAACGCCTGAACACCCCCTGCATTCAATTTCTGCAACTTTTACCTTTTCCAGAAAACTTAGTGCCTGCGGATCATTTTTATCTCCCACCCAACTTACACCAACGAGTCCGATAGCATCGTTGCTGGCTGAAATATAGTCAATTACACCTTCACTATTCTTTGAAGCCATCACATTTTTGGAGAGCGGCTGGCCAAGTAAAAGCGAATCAATCACAAATTGCACTGTACTCGTAGCACTTGTACCATCCAGCAGCATTTTATATTTAAAACCGCTGGTACCCTGTGCAATAGACCGGATATCCTGCATGCTGAAGGTGGTATCCTTTGAATTCCTGCTCACAAGCACAGCGATTGCATCATATGCTACAGGCCCGAACCGCGGTGCAAAGTTCAGCTTTTTCTGCAATGCGGTTTGCTCATTTTCTGTAAGTCCCCTGGTAACAATTACCATCCTTATACTATCATTATTAAGATCTTTCAGGCATTCAGCTTCCGGCTTATAGTGAACAATAACATGCGCATCCTGATGTAAAGATTCAAATACCTGGATCTGCGAATCTATTACCGGCCTAAAAGATTCATCTACGCTGATGTGAATGGTGCCACTGGTGGTAGTCTCCATTCTGGTAACATTTTGATCTGAACCTCCACATCCGCCCGTTATTAATACAATTGCAGCAATCGTCAATATCAGCCTTAACACTCTCAATTTTCTTCCTTTCCCGTTTAAATCTAATTAAAATAATTTCTCCTGATTCCCCTGTAAATACGAAACGACCCGTATATAAGACACAAGCCTCCGAATATATATGAGAATGGTTTTGGAGGAAATTCCATAACGATCCCGAAGAAATCGGAAGTTAAAAAGAATCCTCCCATCACCGCATAAATGATGCCCATGCCGAGATCCATCAGCGAGCGGCGGTTTACATAAGCCTTTTTTCTTTTTTCTTCGTAATCCATAGAAAGTTGAAAGTTAAAGCTTAAATGTTAAAAGTAAATTCTTAAAAGGTCCTTGTTTAAATTAGGACTCAACAAAGCCAAATTTTCACTTTTCACTTTTCACCTTTAACTTATTTTGACTATTAATTTCTTTCCACTTTTAACTTTTAACTTTTAACCTTTAACTTTTAAGTTTGCACATGTCAAAGCCCACCCTGCCCCAGGGAACACGCGACTTTTCGCCTGCAACGGTAAGAAAACGCAATTATATTTTATCAACTATCAGAAATGTTTTTGAGCTGTATGGTTTTCAGCCACTCGAAACACCTGCCCTCGAGAACCTTGAAACACTGATGGGCAAGTATGGCGAAGAAGGCGATAAGCTTATCTTCCGCATACTCAATAACGGATTAAATGATCCGAAAAATTTAGAAAAAGCACGCGCCGCCTTTGAAAATACATTACAGGGTAAAAATGATAAGAACTTAACCGAACGCGCGCTCCGGTACGACCTAACCATACCCTTTGCCCGCTATGTGGCCATGAACCACGGACAACTTGTGTACCCTTTTAAAAGGTACCAGATACAACCCGTGTGGCGCGCAGACCGCCCGCAGAAGGGACGGTACCGTGAATTTTACCAGTGCGATGCCGATGTTGTTGGCAGCCGTTCGCTCATCAATGAAGCGGATCTGGCTTTGATATACCATGAGGTGTTCAGCAAGCTGAAATTAGAAGGTTATGAATTGAGGATCAATTCAAGAAAAATTATTGCAGCGCTCGCAGAAAAATGTGGCGGCATTGATAAGATGACAGACATCAGCCTTGCCATCGACAAACTCGACAAGATCGGCATAGAAAAAGTAAAAGAAGAACTATTTTCAAAAAACATCAGCGATAAAAATGTTGATCTCATTGAAACGTATTTAAAGATCAGCGGAACCAACGAAAACCGGCTTGCCACTTTACAAATAATATTAAATGCACAGGAAGGCATTCAGGAACTATCTTCTATTATCGACCAAACGAAAAATACAGGTATAAACCTGGTAATAGACTTTACCCTTGCACGTGGTTTAAATTATTACACAGGAATAATTTTTGAAGCTAAGGCTCCACCAACTGTGCAGATCGGCAGCATTGGCGGAGGTGGAAGATATGACGACCTTACAGGATTATTCGGTGTGCCGGATGTTCCCGGAGTAGGTATTTCATTCGGTGTAGACAGGATATACGATGTGCTTGAAGAAATGAATTTATTTCCGGAAGCACTGAATACTTCTACAACACTTTTATTTTTTAACGAAGGAGACGTTAACGACATTTCCAGGATTGCGCGCATTCTTCGTACAAGAAATATCAGTTGTGAAATTTATCCGGATGCGGATAAGGAAGACAAGCAATTCAAATACGCCAAAAGAAAAAACATTCCCTACATCGTAACACTGAATACCAGCGATAAAAACTATAAGCTTAAAAATATCAAAACCGGAATATCAGATATTCTGAATGCTGACGACCTTGTAAATTTTATATTCAGTTAAATCCTTTCATAAATAATGGCTGCACCCTGGCCTACACCTACACACATAGCGGCTATACCATACCGTGCACCGCGTTTTTTCATTTCATGAAGCAATGTCGTTGATATACGTACACCGCTGCAACCCAATGGATGGCCGAGTGCTATGGAACCACCGTTTGCATTAACTTTCAAAGGGTCCAGCTCAAGCTGCCTGATGCAGGCAATTGATTGTGATGCGAATGCTTCATTAAGTTCGATAAGATCAATATCTGAAACTGAAAGTTTCGCCCTTGATAAAGCTTTATGAACTGCCGGAACCGGTCCTATACCCATAATTGAAGGATCTACACCGGCAACTGCCATGGAAACCACGCGCGCCAGCGGCTTGAAATTATATTTTTTGATGGCCTTGGCACTGGCAATAAGCATGGCGGCAGCACCGTCATTTAAACCTGAAGAATTTCCCGCTGTGACCGTTCCATTTTTTGAGAACGCTGGTTTTAAAGATGCCAGTTTTTCAATGGTCGTTTTGCGTGGATGTTCATCCTGAGCAAACTGTTCGTTGCCTCCGTTGATGTCAACAGGAATTATTTCTTCTTTAAATTTTCCAGCCTGGTGTGCTGCAAAATATTTGGCGTGTGAGTGAAAAGCAAATTCGTCCTGTTCTTCCCTGCTTATTTTCCATTGGTCAGCTACATTTTCAGCCGTTTCACCCATAGAATAAGGATGATATTTATCTGTAAGCCTGCTGTTGGCGAATCGCCATCCAATAGTAGTATCCACCACTTCAGGGGTACGGCTCCAGGGAGCCGGTTGTTTGAGCATAACGAATGGCGCACGTGTCATACTTTCAACACCTCCTGCAATATACATATCACCTTCATCACACATCACTGCCCGGCTGCTATCCATAATAGCCTGCAATCCCGAAGCACAAAGCCTGTTCACTGTGTTGCCTGCCACAGATACAGGTAAACCTGCAAGCAGTGCAGACATCCTTGCCACATTACGGTTATCTTCCCCGGCCTGGTTGGCGTCTCCGGCGATCACATCTTCAATGTCATTCAGGTCGAGATCAGGAAATTTTTGAAGAAGTGATTTTATCACGTGGGCGAGAAGGTCATCCGGGCGGATACCAGCGAGCGATCCTCCATATTTTCCGATAGGCGTTCTTATGGAATCTATAACGTAAGCAGCACTCATGAATGATTATTAAAGCGCAAATGTAAATACCTTTGCAGCATGAATGAACCAGCAAAAAAGAATATCCGTCAGATGAGTTTGAGTGAGCTGGAAGAGTATTTTGAAACCATTAAAGAAAAAAAATTCAGGGCAAAGCAGGTATATGAATGGCTTTGGCTGAAGCAGGCGCCTTCGTTCGAGGCGATGTCCAATATCGGCAAGGAGTTGAGAACCAGGCTTTCAGGTGATTTTTCACTCCCATCATTAACAATAGATACTGTACAAAATTCTTCAGATGGCACAATCAAAAGCCGTTTTAAAACATTTGATGGCCACCTTGTAGAAGGTGTGCTGATACCCACTGAAACTAGGAACACCGCATGTGTTTCATCGCAGATCGGTTGCAGCCTGAGCTGTAAGTTCTGCGCAACGGGGTATATGGACAGAAAACGAAATCTTGATTTTGATGAGATATATGATGAAGTGGCGCTGATTAATCAGCAATGCGAGAAGATATATGGTAAAAAGATTTCAAACATTGTTTTCATGGGAATGGGCGAACCATTGCTGAATTATAAGAACGTAACAAGAGCTATTGACCGTATCAGCGCACCAGACGGACTTGGAATGAGTCCAAGGAGGATAACCGTTTCAACGGCAGGAGTGGCCAAGATGATCAGGCAGCTGGGTGATGATAATGTAAAGTTCAAGCTCGCGCTTTCATTGCATGCTGCTAATGACAAGAAGAGAAATGAGATCATGCCCATTAACGAAACGAATAATATTAAGGCCCTGGTGGATGCATTGAACCATTATTATAAGCAGACGCACAATGAAATAACCCTTGAGTATATCTTATTCAAAAATTTCAACGACAGCTTGAAGGATGCAGATGAACTCATTAAAATTTACAGGCAAACCGGTTGCGACCTGGTGAATATCATTGAATATAACCCTATTGACGCCGCTACTTTTATGAAACCTGAGGAAAAAGTGGTAGAACAGTTCATGAATTACCTTGAAAAGAACCGCGTCAATGCCCGTTTACGCCGCAGCCGCGGTAAGGACATTGATGCAGCCTGCGGACAGCTGGCGAACAAGGGAGCAGAGGGCAAGAGGCAGGAGGCATAAGGCAGAAGGCAGACGGCAAAACGCAAAAGATAGATGGGATTCTGAATTCTGGCAAAAAATTAGCAGTAAGGAAAAAATTTTTAAAATTTTATTTAGCAGGTATTGCGTGCTGGCATATCGCTTCTGGCAGCCCTTTGCGCTTTGCAGTCTGCCTTCTGCCCTCTGCCCCTCTCCCCTTGCATTAACCAAAAAGGAATATTACATTTACCGTCTCTCCCATTCCTCTGATATTCCATGTTGATTTCTGCCCATCATCAATCCTGATTTTTTCAACATGCGAGTATCTCTCATCACACATCTTTTTATTTGTACCGGACTGTTTACTGCTTTTAATGCCTCGGCGGGGATAACAGAAAATTTTAATTCAAAAAAAGGAATACCCATTCATGATATACGGATGAACCTGCAGAATTCGTGCTGGACCTTCCACCATTTTGATGTCAACAACAACGGATGGAACCCGAAGATAGAAGGTGATGGCGCAATGGTATCAGACATCAATGCACTACAATATGGAAACGCAGGCATCTATACACCATTATTAAATGTAGGAAGCGATATAGAAGTTTCATTTGAATATGCTTTCAATGAAAACTTTTCTCAAACCACTACAAGATGGGTGAAGATATGCCTTGCAAACACATCAAATGAAATCTTAAAGGATCTCGCAACAATTGATTTCAACGGTGTAAATGCGGTTAAAAAAAACAAATACAGTACACTATTCAATAATGTTCACCCAGGTGAATACAGGCTTGTCCTGAAATTCGGTGGCAAAGGGGGCACTTCCACCATTGCGATCGATGAACTTAAAACTTCTTCTCCTTTTAAGTATTCAGGAGGATGCAATGCGGCCCCTGTAGCTTTCAGAGATAATATAACTGGAATGGCTAACCGCTTTGCTTCAGCATCACTCATTGAGAATGATAAGGGGAAAAACAATCAGACTGTTTCTGCATACCTCATCAAAGGATCTCCGGATGGAAAAGTGGGCCTGAATGAAGATGGCACGTTCACTTTCACACCGGGTAAAAATTTTAAAGGAAATATTACAAGCTTTATTTATAAAATATGCGACCAGTACGATCTCTGCTCGGCCGATGCAACCGCCTACATTCATTTTCCACCCATGAACCTTGTTGAGTTCAGGGGATCTTATAAGAATGAAGGGAATGTAGAGCTTGTATGGAACGCGGATGCGGGAAATGGGATTGATAAATTTGAACTTGAAAGAAGTATAGACGGACAGGCATGGCAGAATTCAGGAACAATATATGCAAAAAATGTTTTGGAAAACCGCGAATACACTTACATCGACAATCCTGGCAAGAATACGGCACTGAAAAAAGATCTTTATTACCGGTTGAAGCAGGTCAAAAATGATGGATCTGTTGCCACCAGCAGGTTACTGATTGTAAGAGTTTATAACACCAGGACTGTTTCAATGATCAGTGTAACTCCTAATCCTTCTAAAAGTGACATTTCAGTGAACGTGCAGCTGCATGAAAACTCACTAGTGTCTATGAGAATGATAGATGCTTCCGGGGGAATAGTTCTACATAAAACTGCTGAAGCAGTTAAGGGAATGAACAATATACTTATTGACGGATCAGCTGGGATAAAGCCAGGATTATATACACTTGAAGTGATCGTGAACAGTAAAGAACGAATGCTCGTGAAGCTTATTAAAGAGTGAACTAACAGTCATTAGTGTTTAAATCATAATTTTGACGATAGATCAGGATTATGTCGTCACTCCCTCCAAAAATCAGAATTGTAACAGCTGCCTCATTGTTTGACGGTCATGATGCCGCCATCAATATTATGCGACGCATCCTTCAATCTAAAGGCGTGGAAATTATTCATCTTGGCCATAACAGAAGCGTTCATGAAATTGTTGAATGCGCCATTGAAGAAGATGCTCATGGCGTAGCCATTACTTCGTACCAGGGAGGTCATGTTGAATTTTTCAAATACATGAAAGAGCTGCTGGATGAGGCGGAATGCGGACACATAAAAATTTTTGGTGGTGGCGGCGGTACCATTCTTCCAGCTGAAGTGGAGGAGTTGCACAGATGTGGCATCAGCAGGATCTATACACCTGATGATGGCAGGGCTATGGGACTTGAGGGCATGATTGAAGATGTGATCAATCAATGCAGGGAAATAAAACTTGAAAATTCATGGAATGGTAATATTCCATTAGGTGAACAGAAAGACATCAGGAAAATCGCCCGGGCTATTACAGAAGCAGAGAATGGCACTGCAAAACCCGCTACAGCAATTCACCCTAATCAAAATAGTCCTGTTATTGGCATTACAGGCACCGGCGGTTCAGGCAAATCATCTGTTACCGATGAGATTGTTCGCAGATTTCTGAATGATTCAAGTGAAGTAACCATTGCAGTGATCAGCGTGGACCCGAGTAAAAAGAAAACAGGCGGCGCATTATTAGGCGACAGAATAAGGATGAATGCTATTTCTCATCCCCGTGTTTACATGCGTTCACTTGCCACACGCGATGACAATACTGCCCTCAGCGTCTATGTTAAGGAAGCTATCAGTATATGTAAGGCTGCAGGATATGAAATGATTATTCTTGAATCCGCTGGCATAGGACAAAGCGACACTGCCATACTTGACTATTGTGATGTGAGCATTTATGTAATGACGCCGGAATATGGCGCAGCATCGCAGCTTGAAAAAATAAATATGCTGGATTATGCCGATCTGATTGCTATTAATAAATCCGACAAACCAGGTGCGAGTGATGCATTCATTGATGTAAAAAAGCAATATAAAAGAAATCATGCGCTATGGACCGCAAAGGATGATCAGCTTCCGGTAATTCGAACCATAGCCGCTCAATTCAATGACCCTGGTATCAATTCTCTTTATGCGCGGCTGCTTGCCACAATGGAATTAAAATTGAATTATGTTTTCCACAAGAACCGGTTTGATGAACATGAATTGCCCGATGAGGCGGCACCGGTCATTCCCCCCAAACGTGCAAGATATCTTTCCGAGATAGCCGACAATAACCGTGCATTCGATAAATGGGTAATTGAACAATCAGCGGTTGCTTCCAATTTATATAAGCTTCAAGGTGCAAAGCAAATTTTAACTGGTAATGGTAAACAGGAAGCAGCCGCAGCATTCGAAGCTTTAAATCTTCAGCTTGATCCTGAATGCAAAAAACTTTTAGACAACTGGAAGGAGCTCAATCTAAAATACAGCGCTGATAATTTTTCTTATCCCGTACGCGACAAATCAGTAAACAGAAAACTTATCTATACCAGTCTTTCAGGTACGGACATCCGAAAAGTAATGTTACCAAAATACCACGACTGGGGCGACATCTTAAAATGGCAGCTTCAGGAAAATGTACCCGGTGAATTTCCATATACCGCCGGCGTATTTTCATTAAAGCGTGATGATGAAGATCCTATCCGCATGTTCGCGGGAGAAGGTGGCCCTGAAAGAACGAATAAAAGATTTCATTACTTAAGTCACGAACAACCTGCAATACGGTTGTCCACGGCCTTCGATAGTGTTACGCTTTATGGAGAAGACCCTGATGAGCGTCCTGATATTTTTGGTAAAATAGGAAATGCAGGTGTAAGCGTTGCCACACTCGATGATGCAAAAAAATTATACAGTGGCATAGATCTGTGCGATCCAAAAACATCCGTGAGCATGACGATCAACGGACCTGCACCTGTTATGCTGGCGTTTTTTCTAAATACAGCCATAGACCAGCAATGTGATAAATATGTGGCAACATCAGGTGGTGATACTATCGATAAAGCAACGTACAATAAATTAAAATCAGATACGCTCAAACAGGTTCGCGGCACCGTTCAGGCCGACATATTAAAAGAAGACCAGGCACAGAACACCTGTATCTTCAGCACTGAATTCGCGCTGAAACTGATGGGCGATGTGCAGCAGTATTTTATCGACAATGAAATCAGGAATTTTTACAGTGTAAGCATCAGCGGGTACCATATTGCAGAAGCAGGCGCAAACCCTGTTACACAATTGGCATTCACGCTTGCAAATGGATTTACTTACCTGGAATATTATCTCAGCCGCGGCATGCATATAGATGACTTTGCTCCCAACCTTAGTTTCTTTTTCAGCAATGGAATGGATCCGGAGTACAGTGTGATCGGCAGGGTGGCAAGAAGAATATGGGCGAAAGCCATAAAACATCTGTATAAAGGCAATGAAAGAAGCCAGAAACTTAAGTATCACATCCAGACCAGTGGAAGAAGCTTGCATGCGCAGGAGATCGACTTCAACGACATCCGCACGACACTTCAGGCACTATATGCTATTTATGACAATTGCAACAGCCTTCATACAAATGCATATGATGAAGCGATCACTACACCCACTGAAGAGTCGGTTCGTAGGGCTATGGCC
The DNA here is from genome assembly GCA_035525775.1 of Flavitalea sp. Classification (GTDB taxonomy): domain Bacteria; phylum Bacteroidota; class Bacteroidia; order Chitinophagales; family Chitinophagaceae; genus Flavitalea. Next base: position 6,116 of record DATLDR010000112.1, on the reverse strand, counting down.
ATTCAGCTAATCATTAACCGTGAATTGGGTACAGCAAAAAATGAAAATCCAACGCAGGGCTCTTTTCTTATTGAAGAACTGACAGACCTTGTTGAGGCAGCGGTGCTCGCTGAGTTCGACAGGCTTTCAGAGCGTGGCGGTGTACTTGGCGCGATGGAAAGAATGTATCAGCGAAATAAAATTCAGGAAGAAAGTCTGAACTATGAAAGCATGAAGCACAGCGGTGAGCTGCCGATTGTTGGTGTAAATACTTTTTTAAATAAAAAAGGAAGTCCTACTGTTCTTCCCGGTGAAGTGATCCGCAGTACAGAAGATGAAAAGAAAAAACAGATTGAAAATCTTCGCGCTTTTAAAAAGAGAAATGAATCTAAATGTGAGGAAGCGTTAAAAAAATTACAGCATGCGGCGGTAAAGAATCAAAATGTTTTTAGTGAATTGATGGATACTGTTAAATATTGCTCACTTGGCCAGATCACTCATGCATTATATGAAGTAGGAGGACAATATCGGAGGAGTATGTAGTATTTATTTGTGGTTATCGTTTTCACGCAAAGGCTCTGCCCTCTGCCCTCTTCACGCAAAGGTTCTGCCCCTCATGTCTTCGCCCTCAAATACTGATCTGGCCATTTAACATCAATACCCATTTCCTTGGCTGCATGCAATGGAAAATATGGATCGCGCAGTAACTGCCGGGCAAGAAAAATCATGTCTGCCTTACCAGACTGCAAAATTTCTTCGCACTCCTGAACATTTGTAATTAATCCAACCGCACCGGTCATTACACCTGATTCCTTTTTTACTTTTTCGGCAAAAGGTACCTGGTACAGCGGCTTCACGTCAATTTTAGCCTTATGTACATTTCCTCCGCTCGAACAATCAATCAGATCAACTCCTTTTTCCTTTAATAACCTAGCCAGTCGTACGGAATCATCAATCGTCCAACCCTTCTCCGACCATTCAGAAGCTGATATTCTAACGAATAACGGGTTGTCTGCCGGCCAAACGCTTTTTACCGCTTCAATAATGTTAAGCAGAACCCTTGTCCTGTTTTCAAAACTTCCGCCATATTCATCCTTGCGCAAATTACTTAATGGCGAAAAGAATTCATTGATAAGATAACCGTGTGCGGCATGTATTTCCACAACTTTAAAACCGCTTTTTAACGCACGTTCTGCAGCATCCCTGAAATCATCAATAACTTTTTTAATCTCATCGCGCGAAAGTTCATGTGGTATTCTGTCGCCTTCTTTAAAAGGTGTGGCTGAAGGAGCAACAGTTCTCCATCCTCCTTCTTCATCACTCAATACTTTATTGCCTCGCCAGGGTACATCAACACTTGCTTTTCTTCCCGCATGCGCAAGCTGCGTACCGGCAACAGCCCCATGTGCATGTATGAAGGATACAATTCTTTTTAAAAAATCAATGTGCTCATCCTTCCAGATACCCAGATCCGCAGGTGATATCCTCCCTTCAGCAGAAACTGCAATAGCTTCTGTAAATACCAGCGCTGCCCCTCCAACTGCCCTGCTACCCAGATGCACCAGGTGCCAGTCGTTCGCAAATCCATCAGTGCTTGAATACTCACACATTGGTGAAACCACTATCCTGTTGCTGAATTCCACACTTTTTATTCTTAACGGTTCAAACAGCTTTGCCATACTTTTATTTTAATCCTTATGCAAGGTACTAACGGACTTTCAACATCTTTCCTGAATCACTTTCTAATTGCTTTCGTTTAGGTTTTCTAGTCTTAACCATTTTTACCTGTGAGAAAATGATAAGAGCCATACGATTGACGGGCCACGATCCTTTCGCATTTAATCGGTATTTTCGGCACTCGACTGCCTGCCATGCACGTCAGTTAAATTCAATACATGACAGCAGAACACCAAAGATTAGCAGTTAATGCCGGAAAATCCGTACCACTGGTAGAATGGGGACCTTATCTGAGTGAACGTCAATGGGGTACTGTACGGGAAGATTATAGTCCCGATGGCAATGCATGGCACTACTTCCCGTTCGATCATGCTGCTTACCGTAAGTACATATGGGGCGAGGATGGCCTCGCAGGCATTTCAGACATGTTTCAGAATCTTTGTTTTGCCATCACTTTATGGAATGGCAAAGATCCGCTCCTGAAGGAACGGTTGTTTGGCCTGCGCAACGGCGAGGGCAACCACGGTGAAGATGTAAAAGAACTGTACTATTACCTTGACAACCTCCCGACGCATTATTACATGGAATACCTGTACAAATATCCACAGGCTGAATTTCCATACGCCAGGCTAAGAGAGGAAAACAGGAAACGTACCCGGCTCGAGCCTGAATATGAAATTCTTGACACTGGCGTGTTTAACGACAACCAGTATTTTGATGTGATGGTCACTTATGCTAAACAGGGACCGAACGATATATTCATTAAAATTGATATCACAAACAGGTATTCAAGAACTGCTGATATCACGGTGATGCCTACCCTCTGGTTTTATAACAGGTGGTGGAACCAGGATCAAAAATCAATGCCTCAGATCAGTTATATCAATAAAACATGTGTTAAGGCAGAGCATAAAAGACTTGATGATTATTATTTTTATTTTCAGCGTCCGGGGGATGCATTGTACACAGACAATGAAACAAATACGCAGAAAGTAAGCAACATTCCCAATCAGTCAATTTTTACAAAAGATGCATTTCATGAAGCTATTATTAATGGTACTAACATTAAAGAGCTGAGGAACAGAAAAAAAGGGACAAAATTCTCACCGGTATACAAACAGCGATTATCTGCAGGCGCTACTAAAACAATCTATTGCAGACTGAGCAATACTTTGATGGAGAATGCTTTTACCAGAGGATTCGAAAAAATCTTCATGGTGCGTAAAGAAGAGGCGAATGAATATTACAGCGCCATTCTGCCTAAAGGTGTAAGCGATGACATGGCAAGGATCCAGCGCCAGGCTATTGCAGGTTTACTATGGAGCAAACAGTATTATCATTATGATGTTGAAACGTGGCTCACCACGAGCGATGGAATCACGCCAATCAATAACGGAAAGCTGACCGGGAGAAACAGTGACTGGCGGCACCTTAAAAACCAGGATATCATCTCTATGCCCGATAAATGGGAATATCCCTGGTACGCTGCATGGGACCTGGCTTTTCAAACTATTTGTATGGCTGTTGCTGACCCGACGTTCGCAAAGCACCAGCTGCTGCTGATCATGCGCGAATGGTACATGAAACCTGATGGCCAGGTTCCGGCGTATGAATGGAACTTCAGTGATGTTAACCCACCTGTACATGCATGGGCAGCGATGCAGGTATATAAAATCGAAAAAAAGCAGACTGGAACCGGCGACATCATGTTCCTGAAAAAAATTTTTCAAAAGCTTCTGATCAACTTCACATGGTGGATAAACCGTAAAGACCTTAACGGAAACAACATTTTTGAAGGAGGCTTCCTGGGGCTGGATAATATTGGTGTGTTCAACCGCAATTTCCACTTTGTAGGAGAAATGCAGCTTGAACAGGCGGATGGCACAAGTTGGATGGGTACTTATGCACTCGATATGATGGATATGGCAATCGAGATATCGTTAAACGATCCGTCATTCGAAGACACTGCAACAAAATTCTTTGAACATTTCGTGCTTATTTCAGAAGCACTGAACGAGCACAGGTTGTGGAACGATGAAGACAAATTCTTTTATGATGTACTGGTAGTGAAAGGCAGTGATCCTACACCTTTGCGCATACAGTCGATCGTTGGTTTAACATCATTGTTCGCCGTATCAACCATTAAACAGAAAGTATTTGACCAGCTGAAGGATTTTGACAAACGCATTGAATGGTTTGAGAGATACAGAAAGAAAAATAATAAGTTTTGGCCGAACGAGGAAAGAAGCGATGGCGCCGAAATGCTGTTGTCGCTGGTAAGAAAAGACAGGCTCGTATTTCTGTTAAAAAGATTATTGAATGAAGATGAATTTTTGTCACCCGGCGGAATAAGAGCATTGTCCAAGCGTCATGAAACCAATCCTTATTCCGTAACTGTCGACGGTATCTTATATACCATACGTTACGATCCCGGTGATTCTACTTCGGATATCTATGGGGGAAATTCAAACTGGCGCGGACCAGTGTGGATGCCGATCAATTATCTCATTATTCAGTCTATCAGAACGTATGGCAATTTTTATGGAGATTCATTGCAGGTAGAATGTCCTACCGGTTCAGGCAATATGATGACGTTATGTGAAGTTGCAGATGAATTAACGAAAAGGGTGATAAGTTTGTTTGAAAAGGATGAGAAAGGACACCGGAGAATTTACAATGATGAGTACAGTTGGTTTTATAATCAGCCGGGAAATGAAAATCTTGTTTTATTCTATGAATATTTTCATGGAGATTCAGGAAAAGGATTAGGTGCCAGCCATCAAACAGGTTGGACAGCTCTCGTAGCAGAACTGATTAGTGAACATGGTACAAAGGATACGAGTAACCAGCTTAAGCTGTAATTTGTTCCCTTATTTTTTTAACTGGTTGCTTAGCGATATGAATCGTGCGCCATTGTTGTTGGATTGGGGAAATTTCTTCGAGTTCAGTATTTAACTGTAACTGATCGATTGAAAATTCTTTCGAAGCGACATAAATGTAGTTGATGCCAGCAAAAAATCCTGAAGCGGAAAAAATAAGAATGCTGATTATTTCAATAAGATGTCCGCGCCCGCCAGTTCCAGTAACAAATATATAACCTGCCAATGCCATTCCTCCTAATCCTACTACCATTAACAGATAACCCAAAATCCTCTTTTGCATGGAAACTACTTTTTTGTTGAATATTGCAAACGGTGTGCCTGTCTGATTCCAGGGCGTTATGTCTGTGATCAAACCTTTATTTTTTAAAAGAAAATTAATGTGAGTGTGATTAATCATACCCCCTGAATCCCACGAATGAAATTTTATGAAATATATTCTACACTTAATGTTCCGGGTTGTGTGATTTCACATCACGCCCATTTTCAAGTAATCTTTAGCTATGGACCAACATTCATTCCTTTTTCAGGCTATGGTTTATCTCGCAGCAGCCGTTTTGCTCGTTCCTTTCTCTAAAAAACTTGGTTTAGGTTCTGTACTCGGCTATCTCGTCGCAGGAATACTGATAGGACCGGAACTTTTTGGTTTTGTGGGTACTGAAGGGGAAGACATCATGCATTTTGCTGAATTTGGAGTGGTAATGATGCTTTTTCTTATTGGCCTCGAGCTCGAACCGCAGAAACTGTGGAGAACCCGCGGCGCTATCATTGGTCTGGGAAGCCTGCAGGTTGGTATAACTACGATCATTGCCGGCTCACTTGTATTCTTAACGGGAACAGACTGGAAAGCATCGCTTGTTTTAGGAATGATCATTTCACTTTCGTCAACCGCCATTGTGATGCAAACGCTCACTGAGAAAGGACTTACCAAGTCAAGGGCAGGGATAAATGCTTTTTCAGTATTGCTCTTCCAGGATATTGCCGTAATACCTATGCTTGCATTTTTCCCCCTCCTCACAGTTAATACAGGCGACTCTAACCCTAACCATTATGCGGGCACTACGCTTGTTTCAGACCTTCCTGCATGGGCGCATACAATGGTAGTGCTGGGTTCAGTAATAATAATTGTACTGGCAGGAAGATATCTTGTTCGTCCGCTGTTTAATATTATTGCTAAAACCAAACTGCGGGAAATTTTTACAGCAACTGCACTATTATTAATAGTTGGTATAGCAGTGCTGATGACACAGGTAGGTTTAAGTCCTGCTTTAGGAACATTTCTCGCGGGAGTGGTACTGGCTAACAGTGAATATAAACATGAGCTTGAAAGTGATATAGAACCTTTCAAGGGTCTATTACTGGGCTTGTTTTTCATTGCAGTAGGAGCATCAGTGAATTTTCGCCTCATCATGCAACAACCAGTATTGATTATTTCCGTTGTGCTGGCAATTATGATCATAAAGGCGGCAATATTTTATGGATTAGGTAAATGGCGTAAAATGAACCAGGGTCAGAATGTATTATTTGCACTGTCCTTGAGCCAGGTAGGAGAGTTTGCTTTTGTGCTCCTTTCATTTACGA
>DATLDR010000094.1:0-53186 GCA_035525775.1 Flavitalea sp. | reverse complement strand
CTGATCAGTGCAATAAAGAATAAAAGAAAACAGGAGGATAAACTTAAAAAGGATTTGAGTCCAACCCTTCTCGACCTCGGAGATCTTAAAATTTACCTGGCAAGACATTTTGGCTTCTGTTACGGCGTTGAAAATGCAATTGAAATATCATTCCGTACTATAGCGGAAAATGAAGGCAGGAGAATATTTCTCTTGAGTGAGATGATCCACAATCCGCAGGTAAATGCGGACCTTCTTGAAAAAGGAGTAAGGTTTCTACAGGATACCTCCGGCAGGCAATTGATTCCTTTTTCAGAATTATTCGCAGACGACATAGTGCTCATCCCGGCTTTCGGTACTACTCTGAACATTGAAAAAGAACTTCGTGATGCAGGCATTACGATAGAAAAGTACAATACCACCTGTCCGTTTGTTGAAAAGGTTTGGAACCGCAGTGACCAGATCGCCGCAAAAGGTTATAGCATCGTGATCCATGGAAAACCAAAACATGAAGAAACACGTGCAACATTTTCACATGCTTCATCGGGTGCTGCCTCGGTGGTAGTGAATGACATGAATGAAGCAGTTACGCTTGGCCGTTATATTACAGGCGAATTGCCTCCGGAAACTTTTTATGAAAAATTCGCCGGACGATATTCTGAAGGTTTTAATGTAACAAAAGATCTTCAAAGAATAGGGGTCGTGAACCAAACCACTCAGCTGGCTACGGATACCCAGGCCATTGCGGATTTTTTGCGACAGACAATGAAAGATTACTATCAGCTTGATGAGACGCAGATAGGTGATCGCTTTGCTGACAACCGCGATACTTTGTGTTATGCAACCAACGATAACCAGAGTGCAGTAAACGCATTGCTCGACACATCAGCCGACCTTGCGATTGTTGCCGGCGGCTACAACAGTTCAAATACAACACATCTTGTAGAGTTATGTGAACAAATACTTCCGGTGTACTTTATTAATTCTGCAGATAAAATAATTTCCCGCAAAGAAATACTGCACTATAACTATCATACTAAACAGGAAATAATCACGACCGGATATCTACCTGATAAAAAGCCGGCAAAAATTTTAATTACCAGCGGTGCATCGTGCCCTGATGCCGTCGTTGAAGCTATAATAAGAAAAGTTGCTGTATTTTATAGTGTCGAAGAAAAGCTTGATAGTTATATATTCACTAACGAGAACCAGCCTACACCATCTTAAATCCTTCAAGGAACTTTGTATTGAAATTTCCGCTCTGGAATGCTTCATTTCGCATCAGCTGCTGATGGAATGGAATAGTTGTTTTGATTCCTTCAATCACATATTCACTAAGGGCCCTGCTCATGGTGTTGATCGCTTCCTCACGTGTACGCGCAACCGCAATTATCTTGGCAATCATGGAATCATAGTATGGAGGAATAGTGTACCCGGCATACGCGTGTGAATCTACTCTTATGCCATGTCCACCTGGCTGGTGCAATACTGTAATTCTGCCTGGTGAAGGCCTGAAGTCGTTGTATGGGTCTTCTGCATTTATCCGGCATTCTATTGCATGCCCCTGTGGTGTATAATCCTGACCGCTGATGGAGTCGCCGGCGGCTATTTTTATCTGTTCTTTGATGAGATCGAAATTTGTAACCTCTTCTGTTACGCAATGTTCCACCTGGATACGCGTGTTCATTTCCATGAAATAAAAGTTCCTGTGCTTGTCAACAAGGAATTCAATCGTTCCCACACTTTCATATCCAATGGCACTTGCCGCTTTTTTTGCTGCTTCTCCCATGCGCTTGCGCAGATCATCTGTCATAAAAGGTGAAGGGGACTCTTCCACTAGTTTCTGGTGTCTTCTTTGTATTGAACAATCCCTTTCGCTAAGATGACAAACTCTGCCATACCTGTCTCCGGCTATCTGTATTTCAATGTGACGTGGCTCTTCCACGAATTTCTCCATGTAGATGCCATCATTTTTGAATGATGCCGCAGCTTCTATTTTTGCGTTCTCATAATTTTTCTCCATCTCTGATTCTTCCCATACTACCCGCATACCTTTTCCTCCACCTCCTGCTGTGGCCTTAAGTATAATGGGATAGCCAACATCCTTTGCAAGACTTTTTGCTTCTTCTACGCTGCTCAATAAACCTTCACCTCCTGGCACTACCGGAACACCCGCCGCGATCATTGTTTCTTTTGCCGTGATCTTGTCACCCATTGCGCGAATCTGGTTGGGAGTAGGTCCGATAAATTTTATATTATGCTCGCCGCATATCTCCGCGAACTTTGCATTTTCTGCAAGAAAACCATAGCCAGGGTGTATTGAATCAGCATTGGTAATTTCTGCCGCCGCCATGATGTGCGGTATATTTAAATAAGAATCGCTGCTGGCCGGTTTGCCTATGCACACTGCTTCATCGGCGAATTTTACATGAAGACTGTCTTTATCTGCGGTAGAATAAACTGCAACTGTTTTAATGCCCATCTCCTTGCACGTACGGATTACGCGCAATGCTATTTCTCCCCTATTGGCAATCAATACTTTTTTTAACATCATCTAAATCGTTTGGTGGTCGGATTCCTTATGACGGATCAACAAGGAATAAAGGCTGGTCGTATTCAACAGGCGAAGCGTCGTCGGCAAGAACTTTTACGATACGTCCCTTCACCTCACTTTCGATCTCGTTAAATAATTTCATCGCTTCGATAATGCACACCACTTTACCAGGAGTAATTTCATCGCCTATCTCAATAAATGGAGGTTTTCCAGGAGTGGAACTACGGTAAAAAGTTCCGATCATCGGGCTCTTGATAGTAATCAGGTTGTCTGTTGTGGTATCTGTAGCCGGTTTTGATTTTTCTGTACTTGCTGAGGGGGCCTGGGAAGCTGGTGCAGCGGGTGCCTGGAATGATTGGGGGAACTGTTGTGGTGCTGCGAAAACATTTTGGGCAGCTTCTTCTTTTTGTTTGATGGTTAACTTAAATCCTTTCTCTTCGATCGACACTTCTCCAATATTGGACTTATTGATCAGCTTGATCAATTCCTGAATTTGTTTGAAATCCATCTGAAACTGGGTTTTTGTAAAAGATTCTTGCTAAAACAGCGGCTAAGATAAGGATTTACAATATTCATCCTTAATTCTCATTTATTTAACCCTCTCAACATATTCGCCTGTTTTTGTATTTATCCGGATCAGTTCTCCTTCATTTACAAACAGCGGTACATTTACTGTTGCGCCGGTTTCCACTGTTGCTGGTTTAAGTGTGCGGGTTGCTGTATCACCTCTTAATCCGGGCTCGGAATAAGTAACCAGTACAACAATTTTATCAGGAAGTTCAACGCTCATAGGTAGTTCCGTTTCAGTATTCATCAGAACGGAAACCTGCTGACCTTCTTTTAAAAATTGAGGTGCATCAACCATGTTCTCTGCAAGTGTTACCTGTTCAAATGTTTCATTATCCATAAATGTATAACCCGAATCATCCTTGTACAGAAACTGGTAGTCTTTTCTTTCAACGCGCACAGGGAACACTGTGTCTCCTGAGTTCCAGGTATGTTCAATCGAGCGTCCGTTATCTACGCCTTTTAATTTAGCCCATACTTTTGCGGCTGCACGGGCAGTTTTATTCTGTCCGAACTCTACAACGGAATAAAGGCTTCCGTCTAATTTCAATATCATTCCCCTACTGATATCGGCTGTTGTTGCCATGTTTATCTCTTTTAAATTAAACCCATTTTTAACTAACGGACGGCAAAGTTAAGGGTAAGTATCAATACATTTGTACCCTAAAAAACGGCGTTGTATGAAAAACTGGTTTTTATCATTTCTGGCTCTGATGCTGTTCAGCATATCTTACACGCAATCAGGAAATCCTCCTTACAAGGAAAGTAAAAAACTTCCTGATTTTGAAATCCAAACGGCAGGCAACGGAGTATTCAAAACCGCACAGATCAAAAAAAATGCGCCCGTTATTATTATGTTTTTCAGTCCGGGTTGTGACCATTGTATCAACCAGTTCGAATCAATGAAAAAGCGGCTGGGCGATTTTAGAAAGTATCAGATCATCATGCCTACCTATCAGCCAATTGAAGAACTCGCAGAGTTCGATAAAAAGTACCAGCTTAATAAACATCCTAATATCATAACAGGCAGGGATGTTAATTATTTCTTCCCACCATATTACGAAATCAGCAACTTTCCCTTTCTTGCTTTCTATGATAAAAACGGAAAACTCCTTGGCGTACACGAAGGCAATCTGAGCGTAGATAATATTCTCAAAAACTTTAAATAAAGTATATTTGGTATATAACCTTTAATACCAGATCACCATGAAATTACTGATTCTGTTAGGAGCTTTTATGTGCTCTTTAACTACGCATGCCCAGGATTGTAATGGTTATTATTTTCTGCAAAACAATAAGACGATTGAAATGGCTATTCTTAATAAGAAAGGCGAGCAGTCAGCAAAACAGGTATACACCGTTTCCAATGTAAACAATTCTGGTAATTCTACAACCGGAGACCTGAACAGCGAAATGTTCGACAAAAAAGGAAAGTCGATGGCTAAAGGAAAAGCAAAGATCAAATGCGATGGGGGTGTAATAATGGTTGATATGAAAATGACAATGCCCGTACAACCGGGCGGACCTTCTGCAGAAAGCGATGTTAAAGCAGACGATATTTATATGGAGTACCCGGCAGACATGAATATAGGCGACAACCTGAAAAATGCCACCATGCATATGGATATGGACAACAACGGCATGAAGCAATCTGTTGATATGGAAGTGTTCGACAGAAAAGTTGAAGCAAAAGAAAAAGTAACCACTCCTGCCGGTTCATGGGATTGCTATAAGATCTCTTATAAAAGCAAAATGAAAATCAAAACCATGGGGATCGGAATGCCGATGAACATCGAAGGGATCGAGTATTTCGCTCCCGGTTTTGGTGTGGTGAAAACGCAAAGCAAAAACGGCGGCACTGAAATCATTTCGATCAAATAATCATCTCCCAAAATTCATCAACTCTTTTTTTCCAGCTGTTTGCACCCGCGGCCTGGATGCGAGCAAGCTTTTTATTCACAGTATTTTCAACTATAGATTTATCTATCGCGGCAATAAAAGCTTCATGCGTATCTGCAATATATGCATGATCGCGGAATGAATATATGTCTTCAGAAAAATGAGTGGCCACTACAGGCTTACCTGCAGCCAGGTATTCATTTATCTTTAAAGGATATATGCTGGATGTTAATTTATTTACTTTATAAGGGATGATGCAACAATCAAAATACTGAAGATATGCAGGCAGTTCATGTAATTGTCTTGCGCCTGCAAAAATAACATTATGCAATTCTGTCAATCCCAGCTTAATATGTTCATCACCTGTAACCGGACCTACCATATATATGATCTTATCATGATGATGTACTGCTGTTTTATATAGTAATTCAAAGTCTGTACGGTATTCTATGCTTCCTGTAAACCCAATGATCTTCCTGTCTCCGAATCTCATTCCTTCCGGCTTTTTTAAAACCTGGGTCGCGGCAGTAGTAAAGAGCTCAACATCCGCTGCATTCGGATGAAAGTGAACATTCGAGGAAAGCGACGACTTGATTTTAGTAAGTTCCCTGGATGTACACAGTACAACATCCGCATTTTTAATTATATCATTTTCCAGCCGTGTACCATGTCTTCGTGTGTATTCAACCTGTGAAATATCATCCATGCACTGGTAAATAAATTTCACCGGATTAATATCTTCAGGAATGCTGCGTAAAAAAAAAGGATCGAAAAAATTAATGAAAAGATACTCGTGTATACTGTTCTCTTTTATTATTTTTCTTAATGTTTTCAGTAAAATAGAATTATTATACGATGAAAGTTTATTATATAAATTTCCTTCCGGCAAAAAATTGATCGGATACACCAGCGGTGGAGTGACCACTCTTACATTTCCGTCTGTATACTGCCTGTATGATTTCTTTTCGGAAAAATAATCTTTGTATGAATAGGGATGTTCGATAAAAAAAACCCTGTTATTTTTTGAGAACTCCCTTGCAAGAGAAGCGGCAGGTGATGAGATAGCAGCATCCCATCTTGACAATGAAAAACAAACAATGTCAATATGCTTATTGAATGAAGGCAAAGTCACCGGCATAAGAATTGAATAAAGGAAGAAGCTTATCCTTATCGGACACCCGTACTTTATCTTCAGGAATTTTCCAGTCAATTTTCAATTGCGGATCTTTGTACAATATTCCTGATTCACTTTCACGGTTATAGTAGGTATCGCATTTGTACAAAACTTCAGCGGTTTCACTGATTACAGAAAAGCCATGTGCAAATCCACCTGGTATGAACAGCTGTTTTTTATTGTCTGCCGATAATTCTATAGAAAAGGTTTCGCCAAAAGTGGGCGAGCCTGTACGCAGATCAAGCACAATATCCAGTATCGCACCATGAAGGACCCGGATCAGTTTGCATTGCGCAAAAGGTGGCCGCTGGTAATGCAGGCCACGCACAACACCATAAGATGACCTCGACTGGTTATCCTGAACAAAGACAACATGTATGTGATTGTTACGGTAAATATTTTCGTTGTAAGCTTCAAAGAAATATCCGCGGTTGTCTTCCAGTATCACCGGTTCAACGATAATTAATCCCGGAAAAGTAGTGGGAGTAAATGCCATTTTATTTTATTGTCTTTTGAGATACTGCTGGTCGTAATATTGCTGGTAATCGCCCGAAGTTACATGCTTTACCCATTCTTCATTTTCAAGATACCAGTCAACAGTTTTTTCAAGTCCTTCCTCGAAAGTCAACGACGGTTTCCAACCAAGCTCTTTAGTGAGTTTTGAAGAATCAATCGCATAACGAAGGTCGTGGCCCGGACGGTCGGCAACAAACCGGATCAATTTCTCGGAAGTTCCTGCCGGCCTGTTCAGTTTCCTGTCCATTATACTGATCAGCAATCTCACCAGGTCGATATTTTTCCATTCGTTTAATCCGCCTATGTTGTATTTCTCACCCGGTTTGCCCTTATGAAATATTATATCAATTGCTGTTGCATGATCTTTTACCCATAACCAGTCACGAACATTTTCACCCCTGCCATATACTGGCAGTGGTTTGTTCATTTTAATGTTGTTGATCATGAGCGGGATCAGCTTTTCAGGAAAATGAAAAGGACCATAATTATTGGAACAATTTGAAACGATCACCGGCAGATGATAGGTATGATGATAGGCCATTACAAAATGGTCGGCAGAAGCTTTTGACGCTGAGTATGGCGACCTGGGATCATAACATGTTTCTTCCGTGAACAATCCTTCGTTATCGAGTGATCCGTATACTTCGTCTGTAGAGATCTGATAGAACAATTTTTTTTCAGTTTCTTTCTTCCAGTGAATTCTGCAGGCGTTAAGCAATGTTGCGGTTCCCATAACATTTGTTTTCACAAATGCAAGGGGGTCGATGATTGACCGGTCGACATGACTTTCAGCAGCCAGATGGATGACGGCGTTGAATGAATATTTTTCGAAAAGGGAAGCAATAAATTGTTCATCAGTAATGTCGCCCTTTTCGAAAGTATAGTTTGATGCATGATCTACGTCCCTGAGGTTCTCGAGGTTTCCCGCATACGTAAGCAGATCGAGATTTACAATATGATAAGAAGGATAACTGTTCACAAACTTTCGGACAACATGCGACCCTATAAAACCAGCACCTCCGGTGATTAGTATAGTTCTGTCATATTTATTCATTATAAGCTCCAGTATTGCCTGCTTTTTATTTTGTTTTTATATATGCCTTTAAGATCCGCAATAACCGCTTTATCTTTTGTGATGCTTTTAAAATAATTGTCGTCGAGATTGATGTACGTCTTATGCGGTACTGTAATGATCACGGCATCATAATCTTTTTCTTCTTTTGTGCAGAGCTTCAATCCGTATTCTTCATGCACTTCTTCGCCCTGTGCATACGGATCTTCAACGTCAACTTGTATATTGAACAGCAACAGCTCTTTCACCGTATCAACAATCTTTGAATTACGGATATCACTCACATTTTCTTTGAATGTTACACCTTTAACAAGAACTCGTGGCTCGGTGGAATTCCTGAGTACATGAGTAATGATCTTCCTGGCAACATATTTTGCCATGTCATCATTGATGTAACGGCTCGAAGAAATCACTTTCGAATCATATCCCAAAGCTGCTGCTTTATAGGTAAGGTAATATGGGTCTACTCCAATACAATGACCACCTACCAGGCCAGGCTGAAATTTGAGGAAGTTCCATTTTGTTCCTGCAGCCTCTATTACATCAAATGTATTGATGCCCATGCGATCGAAGATCATCGACAATTCATTCATCAGTGAAATGTTCAGGTCACGTTGCGTATTCTCCACTATCTTGCTCGCTTCGGCAACTTTGATAGAGCTGGCACGATGAACGCCTGCGTCTACTACCAGTTCATAAGTTTTTGCAATTTCTCCAAGCGACTCTTCATCGCAACCGCTCACAACTTTTACTACTGTTTTAAGCGTATTCTTTTTATCACCCGGATTAATTCGTTCAGGAGAATATCCAAGTTTGAAATCAACGCCCATTTTCAAACCTGATAATTTCTCGAGCACTGGAAGGCAATCTTCTTCCGTACATCCGGGATAGGTGGTTGACTCATAGATAACGTAATCACCTTTCTTCAGTACTTTTCCAACTGTTGTGGAAGCGCCGATCAGCGGCTTCAGGTCGGGTACGTTGTATTTGTCAACCGGGGTAGGAACAGCAACGATAAAAAATTTTGCTTCTTTCAGTACATCAAGATTATTCGTAAAAACAATGTCACGGCCTTCGAATTCCCTTGAATCCACTTCTTTACTAGGATCCTGAGCATTACGCATCATTTCAATACGTTTTGCGTTGATATCGAAACCGATAACTGAAATTTCCTTTGCAAATTCAAGGGCAATGGGCAATCCCACATAACCCAGTCCGATCACTGCGAGTTTCGCCTTTTTATCCACTAATTCCTGATACATTATTCTCTTTTTTAAGTTTTCTAAGGTAAATTTTACTGTAAATGTTTAAAATATAAACCTCTAACGCTAATACTGCATGCTAATTTTACATTCTGCTTACAAATTCTTTAGGAAGCTTATAGAGGTCGGATTGAGGTAGTGTCCTGAAATATTCATATGTCTTCGCAAGTCCTTCGCTCCTTTTGACTTTTGGTTCCCAGCCCAGCAATTCTCTTGCCCTTGTAATATCAGGTTTGCGCTGCTTAGGATCGTCCATTGGCAGTGGCTTATAAACTATTTTTTGGGTTGTGCCTGTGAGCTTTATGATCTCTTCAGCGAAATCTTTAAGGCTGATCTCGTCAGGATTTCCAATATTCACCGGCAGATGATAATCGCTCATCAGCAGTCGAACGATGCCTTCAACCAGATCATCAACATAACAAAATGATCGTGTCTGGCTTCCATCACCAAATACAGTAAGGTCTTCTCCCCTCAATGCCTGGCCGATAAATGCGGGCAAAGCACGTCCATCATTTAATCGCATTCTTGGCCCGTACGTGTTGAATATTCTTATAATTCTTGTTTCCACACCGTGAAAATTATGATAAGCCATGGTAATGGCTTCCTGAAAACGTTTTGCCTCATCATATACCCCTCTTGGACCTACAGGATTCACGTTCCCCCAGTACTCTTCATTCTGCGGATGAACAAGGGGGTCGCCATAAACCTCCGAAGTAGAGGCAACAAGTATTCTTGCGTGCTTCGCTTTAGCGAGGCCCATGCAATTATGAGTGCCGAGTGAACCCACCTTCAGCGTCTGAATAGGAATTTTAAGGTAATCTATAGGGCTTGCGGGTGATGCAAAATGAAGAATGTAATCAAGGTCGCCGGACACATAAATGAACTTCGAAACATCGTGATGATAAAATTCAAATTGCTCAAGCTTAAAAAGGTGTTCGATATTGGTGAGGTCGCCGGTAATAAGGTTGTCCATCGCCACTACGGCAAAACCATCTTTAATGAACCGGTCGCATAGATGTGATCCAAGAAATCCGGCTGCGCCGGTGATCAATACGCGTTTTGATGTCATACTCCTTATTTTGATGCACCTGCAGATGCCGGCACTGCCGGAGCCCTGCCGACACTTTCATAATAAAAACCAAGATCCCTGATGGCTGCAGTATCAAAAAGATTGCGTCCATCAAAGATCACTTTGTTCTTCATTGCGGTGACAATTTTCAGAAAGTTTGGTGTTCTGAACTCATTCCATTCTGTTGAAATGATCAATGCTTCAGCGCCTTCAAGACATTCATACTGATTCTCTGCAAATGAAATTTTATCTCCCAGCTGCTGTTTTGCATTGTTCATCGCTTCCGGATCGAAAGCACTAAGTTCTGCACCTTCCGCAAGCAGCGCGTCAATCATATAAAAAGCCGGTGCTTCCCTTATATCATCTGTATTCGGTTTAAAAGCAAGTCCCCACAATGCAAATTTTTTGCCTTTAAGATCACTCTTGAAGTATTTTTTTATTTTAGGTAGAAGATGCATTTTCTGTACATCATTTACCTTCATAACCGCATCGAGTATACGGAATTCATATCCAATCTCTTTTGATGATCTGGCAAGTGCTTTTACATCTTTAGGAAAACAACTTCCGCCATAACCTATTCCGGGAAACAGGAACCGCCTTCCTATTCTTTCATCTCCGCCAATCCCTCTTCGTACCATGTCTACATCTGCCCCCATGCGTTCGCATAGCTGAGCGATCTCATTCATAAAAGAGATCTTGGTAGCGAGAAATGAATTCGCCGCATATTTGGTAAGCTCTGCTGAGCGTTCATCCATAAAAATAATCGGATTTCCCTGGCGCACAAACGGAGAGTAGAGGTCGTTTAATGATTTTCTAGCGCGTTCAGAATTCGTACCGATCACTACCCTGTCGGGTTTCATAAAATCATCCACCGCCACTCCTTCCCGTAAAAACTCTGGATTGGACACTACGTCGAATTCGCCTTTATAATTATCGGCGATTGCTTTATGCACTTTTTCGGCAGTACCGACCGGCACAGTACTTTTGTCAATAATTATTTTATACCCGGTCATTATTTTGCCGAGGTGCTCTGCAACACTTAAAACATATTTGAGATCCGCCGACCCGTCTTCACCCTGAGGAGTTGGCAATGCAAGAAATATGATTGATGCATCCCGTATACCGTCTTCAAGAGATGTAGTGAAGTTGAGACGTTCCTCTCTCTGGTTCCTGAGAAATAATTTTTCAAGTCCGGGTTCGTAAATAGTTATCTGGCCGTTGGTGAGTTTGTCAATTTTTGATTTATCAATATCAACACACACTACATCGTTTCCTGTTTCTGCAAAACAGGTTCCGGTCACCAATCCAACATAGCCGGTTCCAACAACTGCAATTTTCATCAGTTTTTATTTTGGTCTGTTTACGTATTCCAAAACTTTACTTGTAATGTATGCGAGCTGGTCATCATCCATTTCAGTATGTATGGGAAGTGATATAACCCTTTGCGTGAGCCAGTCAGTAGTTTTAAGCTGAAAACTGTTACCGCCAAAGGCATCAAACATTTTCTGCCTGTGAGCTGGAACAGGGTAATAAATTGAAGAAGGGATGTGGTGGTCACCCAGCCATTTATTCAGTCCATCCCGGTCAACATCATTCAAGATCAGTGTGTACTGGTGAAAAACATGGTTCGTATATGCAGCCCTGTAAGGCGTTGTGATCCTGGGATTCCTGGCAAATGCCCTGTCGTAAGCATCTGCAACAGCAACGCGTTGTTTAATATAATTATCGAGATACTTCAATTTTATATTAAGTACTGCAGCCTGCATAGAGTCAAGGCGGCTGTTGCATCCTACTATATCATGATAATATCTTTTACTTTGTCCGTGATTCGCGATCATTGTTAGTTTTCCCGCAAGCTGGTCATCATTGGTGAAAATGGCACCGCCATCACCATAACATCCGAGGTTTTTCGAAGGGAAAAAAGATGTTGTGCCGATAGTACCGATTGTGCCGGTTTTTTTTGCTTTACCATCCGGAAAAGAATATTCGGCACCAATAGCCTGAGCATTGTCTTCTATTACCGGAATGTTGTTGCGGCGTGCAATGTCCATGATTACCGTCATGTCAGCTGACTGTCCGTACAAATGGACCGGTACAATAGCCTTTGTTTTTGATGTTATCGCTCTTTCAATGGAAGAAGGATCAATGTTGAATGTTTTCGGATCTACTTCAACAAATACCGGTTTCAACCTGAGCAATGCAATCACTTCGGTTGTGGCAACATACGTGAAAGAAGGCGTGATCACTTCATCACCCGGTTTCAGATCGAGAGACATCAATGCAATCTGGAGGGCATCTGTTCCATTCGCACAGGGAATAACGTGCTTTATGTTGAGGTATCTTGCAAGGTGTTCTGAAAAATCATGAACAGCCTTTCCATTAATGAACGCTGCAGTATCGAGAACCTCATGTAATGCGCCATCAACCTCTGCTTTGATTTTCGCATATTGCTGCTTAAGATCAACCATTTGTATAGGCCTCATAGTTCGCACATTCATTTTTAAAAAGCGCACAAACGTACTGTAAAAAAGTGGTTCAGTGAAACATCATCATTACATTTGCCTGTGTTCCTGCTGCTCGACAACATCATCATCCGCCTGCTTGCTGTGGCAATAAGAATCGCCTCAATCTGGAACATCAAGGCACGTCTGTGGCTCCAGGGACGGAAAAATTTACTTGACCGTATCACTACCGCTCTGAGGGAAAACAGCAAACCGGTCATCTGGATGCATAGCGCCTCACTTGGCGAATTTGAACAGGGCCGCTTCCTTATAGAGAGCATCAGAACAAAGTATCCTGGTTATTGCATCGTCATCACGTTCTTTTCCCCTTCCGGGTACGAAGTGATGAAAAACTACCAGGGGGCCGATTTCGTTTTTTACCTTCCCGAACCTACAAACAGGAAAGCCAGGAAATTTATTCAGCTACTTAACCCAGAGCTTGTGCTCTGGATAAAATACGATTATTGGTATCATTACCTGCATGAACTTAAAAGAAGAAAAATTCCTGTATTGCTTGTCTCTGCCGTATTTACACGAAGACATTCTTTCTTCAAATGGTACGGACCTCTTTACACACAGATGCTGCGCTGCTTTACCTGGCTTTTTGTACAGGATGAGAATTCAGTAGAAAGACTTAATGACATCGGATTAACGAATGTTTCGGTAAGCGGCGATACAAGGTTCGACAGAGTTGTTGATATCGCTGGAAATTTTGAGGAGATACCGGCAATACGCGAATTTATCGGCAATGCACCTGTAATTGTTGCTGGCAGCACCTGGCCGGAAGATGAAGAGGAAATTGATCATTATGCTAATGTACACCCGGAAATAAAATTTATCCTGGTGCCGCATGAAATTGGCGAAGATCATCTGAAAGACATTGAAAAGCTATTTCGCACCACGATCAGGTATTCTGAACTTGTGAAAAAACAAACAGATCTTTCTACAATTAATACACTTATCATTGATAATATCGGCATGCTATCGCGGCTGTACAGATACGCAACAATAACTTTTGTTGGTGGCGGCTTTGGTGATGAGGGAGTTCACAATGTGCTTGAAGCGGCAGTGTATGGTAAGCCCGTAATATTCGGGCCTGTTTTTAACCAGTTCAGGGAATCCATAGATCTGCTGGAAGAAGGCGCTGCATTTACTGTTGACAACGCCCTTGATCTTGAAAAAACTTTCAACGACCTGTTAAACGACAATGCATTGTACAGGGAATGTTGCGAAGGTTCGCATGATTATGTTTACAGCCATAAGGGTGCAACGGAAAGAATCCTTAGTTATATTCAGGAAAACCGCCTTTTGATGAGTTGATAAAAATGACGCGTGGTTTCTTTGTGTTCCTCCCATCCCAGTTTCACTTTAAGCTCACGTTCTATCCAATACTCGGCTTCTGCGAAGATCCGGAATCCATTAATTGTTTTGAGGCTGCGCTCATACATCACTTCATCACCCCTGAATAATTCGTTGATAAAAATATGACGGTCATTGATCCCGATCGCTTTTTTAAGATCCTTTATCGGGTGATCGGCAACCACATGACCTACTTCCACTTTATTTTCTTTTAATTTATCATTGAGTGAAGCATCCCTGAGGCCGAGCATTTCGTTGATTTCTTTAGATGTATGCTGCTGTGATAAGGTTGGTATTTCTATGAGCGGATCAAAACTAAACTCGGGCGCCTGTAGCTTTTTTTGAAATGTTTCTGGTTTTTCTGCAAGTCTTTCATGATATGCAGGAGTTTCTTCAACATACGCTTCCTCCGGGCGAGGCACATATGCCTGGTGAGAAGATGGCATTACAACAGCTACTTTCGAACTGCGGTTAACCGGTGGTGGTGCTGATTCGAGTTTCATCAGTTCACGCTCTATCAACAACGTTGTTGCCAATAGTTTTGAAGAATCCGCTTTTTGTTCGAATTGTTCTTTTAATTTGCTGATCAGCTCGGCTAAACGTTCCATAGGCGAATGGATAGTTTTATTAAAGATGGGTTAGATTATAAAGTTAACAATTTTTGTACCTAATATTTTTTGACCGCAGGTATTCTTCATATAGCAGCGCTACTCAGGAAAGATATATTGCTTGAAATACGTCAACAATATACTTTCTACGGCATATTATTGTATGTTGCCTCTACTATTTTTGTGCTTTATTTAGCAATGGGGCAACCAGAATCATCCGTTTGGAACGGCCTATTCTGGATGATTCAATTGTTCATCTGTGTTAACGCTGTCGCTAAAAGTTTTTTGCAGGAGAGCAGTGGAAGGATGTTGTATTATTATAGCATCGCCGGCGCAAGAGATTACATTCTTTCAAAATTAATTTTCAATGCCGGGCTGATGATACTGATGAGCATTACAAGTTTACTGCTTTTCAGGATGCTGATGGGTGATCCTTTGCAGCATCCATGGAAATTTGCGGGAATGGTTTGTCTTGGTGGTTGCAGTCTCAGCCTCGTATTTACTTTTCTGTCTGCAGTAGCAGCCAGAGCCCGCCAGAACGCCGCAATGATAGCGATCCTTGGTTTCCCGCTGATCATTCCTCAGATACTTTTACTTATGCGAATATCCAATGCTGCATTTTCGGATGTAATCCAGGGTGGATTTTTATTAATGAGCCTGCTGCTGACTGGCTTTGATGTGCTGGTGATTGCTCTATCGGTTATACTTTTTCCTTTCCTCTGGAAGGATTAAAAAATACTTAAAGTTGATAGCCTTTACCCTAATTTTGCCAACCCGATAGTATAAAACGTTCATAGATGCGCTGGTGGAAAATCCTGACTATTGCTTTGCTCCTGTATACTTTTATTGGTGGTTTAATGATCACAGTGCCTGATCTCGGCAACCTGCAGCAAACTATACGCAATGCATTTTTTCATATTCCCATGTGGCTTACCCAATATGTGCTGCTTAGCATCTCACTGGTATATTCAATCAAATACCTGCGTAATCCAACTATCAAAAATGACATTTACGCTTTTGAATTCGCAAAGTCAGGAATCGTATTCGGAATGCTTGGATTATTAACCGGAATGGAATGGGCTACTTACACGTGGGGCGCCACATGGAGCAACGATCCTAAACAATTAGGTGTGGCAATCGCCCTGCTGATTTACCTTGCGTACTTCGTTCTCAGGAATTCAATGACCGACATTGATAAGCGCGCACGTATAGCTGCTGTTTACAACATTTTTGCATTTTTTATTTTCGTGCCCATGACCCTCATACTTCCCCGTATGGTTGAATCGCTGCATCCCGGTGGAAAAGGCGTTGAAGGTAATCCCGGACTCAACGGAGACGATCTGAATACTGCAATGAAGTACATTATACGCCCAGCATACATCGGTTGGATATTACTCGGAATCTGGATCACCACCTTAAGTTTGCGACTGCACCTGTTCACTGAAAAAAATCAAACATCAGTATAGTATGTTCATAAAAATCGTCTTCACCTTCCTTGCGCTCGCATTTACATTATTCGCACAGGCACAGGATTCGCTGGCAGTTAATGCAGACAGACAGGCAACAGGCCTGCGGGCTGAAGGCAAGATTTATGTCGTGATGCTTGTTTCTGTTACAATACTCATCGGATTATTTATTTACCTGATCAGGCTGGATAAAAGAATTTCAAAAATTGAACGTCAGTCGCCGGATGGCTTACGGCAATAACTATGCTCTCTTACCTCACAAATCCATACATATGTCATCACAACAAGAATACAGTTTCTTTGGAGCAGTAGAAAAAAGTTTTGATAAAGCCGCCGCGTTCACTAACTGGGATCGCGGAGTTCTCGAACAGATTAAACAATGCAATGCAGTATACAGGATGCATTTCCCTGTTAAAGTGGGTGATAAAATAGAAGTAATAAAAGCCTACCGCGTGCAGCATTCACATCATAAAAGTCCATGCAAAGGCGGTATACGGTTCGCCACTAATGTGAACCTCGACGAAGTAATGGCGCTCGCCGCCCTGATGACCTATAAATGCGCTATTGTAAATGTTCCGTTTGGTGGCGCCAAAGGTGGCATCACCATCGATCCAAAAAAATACTCTCTATATGAGCTGGAAAAAATCACCCGACGTTACACTGCAGAACTGATCAAAAAAAATTTTATAGGCCCGGGCATTGATGTTCCTGCACCTGACTACGGTACCGGAGAAAGAGAGATGTCGTGGATCCTAGACACTTACAGCAGCATGCGACCCGGAGAAATTGACGCACAGGGCTGCGTTACAGGAAAGCCAGTTACCCAAGGAGGGGTAAGAGGAAGGAAGGAAGCAACAGGCCTAGGAGTATTCTACGGCATACGCGAAGTGTGCAAAATGAAAGAAGTGATGCACAGACTTGGAATGCCAATGGGTGTCGCAGGGAAAAGAGTTGTGGTTCAGGGTCTCGGCAATGTGGGTTATCACACTGCAAAATTCTTTGAAGCCGCCGGCGCTAAAATAGTCGGTCTTGCAGAATACGAAGGCGCTATTTTTAATACCAACGGATTGAACGTTGACGATGTTTTTAATCACCGGAAAGAAACAAAATCCATTTTGAATTTTGCCGGCGGAACCGATTTTAATACAAATGGCGACGCATTGGAAATGGATTGCGACATACTTATTCCGGCAGCATTGGAAAATGTGATCAATGGTGAAAATGCTCCGAGGGTAAAAGCAAAAATAATTGGTGAAGCCGCGAACGGACCTTTAACACCAGAAGCAGACGAAGTATTCATCAAAAGAAATATCCTGGTTATTCCGGACATGTACCTGAATGCAGGTGGTGTTACTGTTTCATATTTCGAGTGGCTTAAGAATCTCAGCCATGTACGTCATGGAAGGATGGAAAAGAAATTTACAGAAAACCTGAATGAGCAGATGCTGTCAAAGATGGAATCGCTTACAGGAAAAGTGATCAATGAAACGGAAAGGGAAAGGATCATACATGGACCAGACGAGATCGACCTGGTTAAGAGTGGCCTTGAAGAAACAATGATCGCGGCAACGCGCGAAATAATGGAATGCTGGCATAGTAACAGTGGTATTCCCGATATGCGCACAGCAGCATATGTTGTAGCTATTGATAAAGTAGCAACAAGCTATGCCGAGCTCGGCATCTTCCCATAATCAGTTATCGAAGGCAGGAATTTCATCCAACGGTACCAGTTGTGTGATGCGCTTCTCGAACGCCATACAACTGGTACCATTTGTAATTACAAGGTAACGTACAGGCATCGCAATATTGTAACGCAATACCTGATCAAGAACGTTTTCATTAAGTGAAACAGCTGTTGATTTGCATTCTACCATCATCCACGGCTGGTGCTGCTGGTTGAACACAAGTATATCAAAACGTTTTGCCATCTCTCCTACCATTATTTTCTTTTCCAGCGCAATGAGTGTTGAAGGGTAATTTTTTTTGTGAATAAGGTACCGGATGAAGTTTTGTCGTACCCATTCTTCGGGAGTAAGCCGCAACCATGTTTTACGTGATTCATCAAAGATCATTTCCCTGTTGTTTTCTTTCTTCATCCTGAATTGGTGAACAGGGTAGTCTATTTTGATCATTATGCTAAATTTTGTACTTTCTCCGTTAATTAAAAATACTCAGATACTATGAAACCACACGTCTCATGAAAACCAAAGAGGAAATTGTAAATAACTGGCTGCCCCGTTACACAGGTGAAAAGCTGGAAAATTTCGGCAAATATCTTTTGCTTACCAATTTCAGTAACTACCTGCAGTTCTTCGCCGACTGTAATGGAGTAAAGATCGCAGATATTACAAAGCCTATGCAATGCGCAACTGCCGGCGATATTACACTGATTAATTTTGGAATGGGCTCACCCACCGCGGCAACAGTAATGGATCTCTGTACTGCTATTTCACCTAAGGCTGTTTTGTTTCTCGGAAAATGCGGCGGATTGAAGAAAAGAAATAAGTTAGGCGACCTTATACTTCCAATAGCCGCTATAAGAGGCGAAGGAACATCTGACGATTATTTTCCTCCCGAAGTTCCGGCTTTGCCTGCATTTGCCTTGCAAAAAGCTGTATCTACCACAATAAGAGATCATGGTGTTGATTACTGGACCGGTGTGGTATACACCACTAACAGAAGAGTGTGGGAACATGATGACCAGTTTAAAGCTTACCTGCAAAAGATACGTGCTTATGCGATAGATATGGAAACGGCAACAATATTCACTGTTGGTTTTTATAATAAGATACCCACCGGTGCCCTGCTACTGGTAAGCGACCAGCCAATGGTTCCTGAAGGAGTGAAAACGGAAGAAAGTGATAGGATCATTACTGATAAATATGTTGAAACACATATCAGGATCGGGATCGATTCGCTGAAACAGCTGATAAATGATGGCATGACGGTGAGACATTTGAGATTTTAAGTTAAAAGTCAAAAGTGAAAAATTAAAAGCGAAGAGAGAAGTAGAATGTTAAAAGTTAAAAGTGAAACGGCTTTGAAAAGGAAAATTAAAAATTAAAAGTGAAATGGCTAAAAGATGATATGATGTTATTTGATACTTCATTATTTAAAAGATATAGAATCATGCTTCGACTTTTATTTTTATACTTTTAACTTATAACTTTCACTTTTAACTTTTAACTTATTCTTCCTTTACTTGAAATAAAAAACCTGCAGATTGATTTTATTTCAGAAACAGAAAATGTTACTGCGATAAAAAATATCAATCTTGTTGTTAACAGGAATGAGATCGTAGGCATCGCCGGCGAGTCAGGTTCTGGCAAATCTGTTACATCACTTGCGATCCTTCGTTTGCTCTCGCCTACTGCAAAATATAAAAGCGGTGAAATTTTGTTTTCTCCGGATGGAAAGGAACAATTTGATCTATTAATACTGCCGGGCAAAAATCTCCAATCGGTACGAGGCAGGCAGATAGCGATGATTTTTCAGGAACCAATGACTTCTCTTAATCCCGTATTTACGTGCGGCCACCAGGTAATGGAAGCTTTGCAGCTTCACCAGCAAGTGCATAATTCGGAAGCAAAGAAAAGAACCATCGAACTATTTGAAAAAGTAAAGCTTCCTGATCCTGCGAATATTTTTAACAGGTTTCCTCACCAGTTGAGCGGTGGTCAGAAGCAAAGGGTAATGATCGCTATGGCCATGAGCGGAAATCCGTCTTTACTGATCTGTGATGAACCTACAACCGCTCTCGATGTTACTGTTCAGAATACAGTGCTCGGGTTGATCAGGGAATTGCAGGTTTCGACTGGCATGGGCGTATTATTCATTACACATGATCTAGGTGTGATAGCTGAAATAGCACAAAAGGTGATCATCATGTATAAGGGGTCGATTGTGGAACAAGGTGAAGTGAACAGTATATTCACAGCACCGAAGCATCAGTATACAAAGTCATTGCTGAAGATCAACCAATTTGTGAGAGGTATAAATATTCCCGTAAAAGCAGAGCTGCCTCAAAGAGATGTTTTGATCACAGTTGAGCATGTTTGTGTATTATTTCCTGCGAAAAAAAATTTCTTTGGCACTCCCGTTGAATTCACCAAAGCCGTTGATGACGTTTCTTTTGAGGTTTATAAAGGAGAAACACTAGGACTTGTAGGTGAGTCAGGTTGTGGTAAAACAACACTCGGACGAACGCTGTTGAGATTAATACAACCTGATTCCGGAAACATAGTATATAATGGACATGACCTGCTGGCGCTGGCTCACCAGCCCCTTCGAAAGTTCAGAAAGCATATGCAGATCATATTTCAGGATCCTTATTCGTCACTTAATCCTTCCATTACGATCGGGTCGGCCATTGAAGAGCCGTTAAAGGTGCATCACCCGAAACTATCCGAAGCCCAGCGAAGAGAACGGGTGATCGCTCTACTGCATAAGGTTAAAATGGACGGTTCACATTATAACAGGTATCCACATGAGTTTTCCGGTGGCCAGCGCCAGCGGATCGTAATAGCCCGGGCACTGGCCCTGCAACCTTCTTTCATTGTGTGCGATGAATCGGTTTCAGCGCTGGATGTAAGTGTGCAGGCCGAGGTCCTTGAGCTTCTTAACGAACTGAAAGAAGAATTTGGTTATACGTGCATTTTTATTTCCCACGACCTGTCGGTTGTACGTTTTATCAGCGACAGGATAATGGTGATGCATCACGGTAGAATAGTGGAGACGGGTTATACAGAAAGCATATATCAGCGGCCGCAGTCGGATTACACAAAAAAACTACTAAATTCTGCCCCTAAACCCCTACCTTTGCACGCTTGAAAATAAGTTATTGATATCAACCTGATGCCGTAACACCAGGTAAACAGTCACACATGAAGTTATCCCAGTTTAAGTTTGATCTTCCATTAAACCTCATTGCACAACACCCCACTAAGAAAAGAGAAGATGCCAGAATGATGGTGGTGCATCGCCGTACCGGGCAGATTGAAAACAAGCATTTCCGGGATGTCATGGATTATTTCGATGACAAGGATGTATT
Organism: Flavitalea sp.; assembly: GCA_035525775.1. Taxonomy (GTDB): domain Bacteria; phylum Bacteroidota; class Bacteroidia; order Chitinophagales; family Chitinophagaceae; genus Flavitalea. Next base: position 32,110 of record DATLDR010000094.1, on the reverse strand, counting down.
CGTAGTAAATAACACGAAGGTATTTCCCGCAAGAATGTATGGCAGAAAAGAAAAGACCGGTGCGAAAATCGAAGTATTCCTGTTACGTGAACTGAACAAGCCAAATAGGCTTTGGGACGTGATCGTGGATCCGGCAAGAAAGATCCGCGTTGGCAATAAACTATATTTTGGTGAAAACGACGAACTCGTTGCTGAAGTGATTGACAATACTACTTCGCGCGGCCGTACCATCCGCTTTCTTTGGGAAGGCACGGATGAAGAATTTCGCCAGATGCTGGAAATATTAGGCGAAACACCCCTTCCGAAATATATCAAACGCAAGCCCGACGAGGAAGATAAAGAACGTTACCAGACTGTCTATGCCAAGCATGAAGGTGCCGTAGCAGCTCCTACTGCGGGATTACATTTCAGCAAAGAGCTCATTAAACGATTAGAAATAAAAGGCATACGTTTCTCTGAAGTGACCCTACACACCGGACTTGGCACTTTCCGTCCGATTGAAGTAGAGGATCTCAGCAAGCATAAAATGGATGCTGAATATTACCGTATTGAGGACACTGCCTGCAAAATTGTTAACAAGGCTATTGAAGGAAATCACCGCATCTGTTCAGTAGGTACTACTACAATGCGTGCTATTGAATCGTCGTACACTGCTGAAAAACTATTGAAGCCCTCCGAAGGATGGACCAATATTTTTATACATCCGCCCTATAATTTTAATGTAGCTGATGCGCTCATCACCAATCTGCATCTTCCTAAAACAAGCCTCCTGATCATGTTCTGCGCATTCGCCGGTTATGATCTTGCCATGGAAGCTTACAAAAAAGCGATCAAGGACAAATACAGGTTCTTTAGTTATGGTGATGCAATGCTGGTTGTGTAGAGGAGCAGAGAGCAAAAAAAAAGAAGTTTGATATTGTTTTATAGCGTTTCATAAAGCTTAATTAATTTCTCTGCAGAGTTTTTCCATTGGAACTGACTTGCTCTGATAAGCCCTTTTTGTTTCAATAAATTTTTCTTTTGATCATCCTGAATGAGCGAAAAAATCGCTTCAGCAATGCTTTCCTGATTGTCAGGATTAATAAATATTGCAGCCCCGCCGGCTACTTCCCTGATTGAAGCTATATCAGAAGTAATCACCGGAATTGCGCACGACATCGCTTCAAGAACAGGTAAGCCAAAACTTTCACGCAACGAAGGATATATAAACAAGCTGCTGGAGTTGTACATTAAAGGCATTTCTCCGGAAGGCACATAACCGGGTGTAAAAATGCGGCTGATCACTTCAGGCCTGTTCATTTTTTCCAGAAAACTGATTACTGACGAGCGGGGGAAATCGGTGATCACCAATGGCAGCGGCTCATTCATCATGGAACAGTAATGCACATACGCTGTTAACATACCGGCCGTGTTTTTTTTAGGAGCTGTATTACCAAGGAATAAAATAAATTTTTCCGGCAGCTTTAATCGTTCCCTGAATTTCTGGGTTTCACCGGCCGGAAAATTTTGATGAAACCTTTCACTTACTCCATTATGGATGACTACAATTTTATCCGGGTCGGTTTTGCAAACATCCGCTATCACAGTTTTTTCATACTCAGAAACCGTAATGATCTTCTTTGCATTTTTGATCGCATGCGGAACAATCAGTTTCCTGTACAGGTTACCGAAATTCTGGTAAGCAGATCCTTCGAAATTTGTTTCTTCAAGATAAATTACATCATGAACGGTTACCACCATTGGCACGCGTGTGTAATACGGCGCCGTATTAGCTGTACAGTGCACAATATCAGGCTGATGCTTTTTTAGTGCAGCTGGCAATGAAAATTGTTCCCACCCTCCATAGGTTACACCCTTTAATATTATTGTTTTAAAGTTTTCTGTTTCTCTAATGCAGTTACGGTCTTCACCATCCCGGGCAAAAAGCAGGTAACAATTTTTACTGTCCAGCAATTGAATTTGTCGCATCAGTTCAAGTGCAACGAGATCCATTCCATGCTTGGTTTTTCTCAATAATCTTTGGGATTCAATACCTATCTTCATTTTGCAAAATCAAAATAGAGCATAATATTATGAATCTTTCTTTCATCAACTATAAATTGATCGCTTTAATGCTCATTACGGTCAATTCATTTTCACAAGAGGTGATCCCATTGTATCCTTCCGGCATTCCTAATTCAAAACCGGTTCCCGATATTGAATCTTCTGCAATGAATGAAGGCATTCTGATTGTAAGCAACGTAACACGTCCTTCCCTGACAGTTTACCGACCAGATGCATTAAAAGCCACAGGAGAAGCACTCATTGTAGTTCCCGGAGGCGGTTACCACATTCTTGCAGCAGGCCATGAAGGTGAAGACGTTGCTAAACGGTTAAATGAAATGGGCATCACTGCTTTCGTTTTAAAGTACCGTATACCTGACTCTGCTTCGATGGTGGATCCTGAAACCGGCCCGATCCAGGATGCACAACGCGCTATACAGATAGTAAGAGAAAATGCTAAAAAATGGAAAATCGCAAAAAATAAGATCGGCATGCTTGGTTTTTCTGCAGGCGGTCATCTTGTATCCACAGCATCCACTCATTACAATAAATCATACATCACTAATAAAAAAAAGACGAGCCTGCGGCCTGATTTTGTTGTGTTGATTTATCCTGTTATTTCTTTTGTTGATTCAGCCATGCACACCGGCTCAATGAACAATCTGCTGGGATTTAATGCTTCAATTGAAAAAAGAAAAGAGTATTCTGGTGAACTGAATGTTACCCCCGAAACACCACCCACATTTCTTGTTCACGCGAAAGATGATCCGGTAAGTGTTAAAAATACTATGTTGTATGCCGACTCACTTAACGCAAAAGGAGTTTTCTCAGAAGTGCTTCTTTTTGATAGTGGTGGACATGGCTTTGGTCTCATTAATAAAACAAGTAACATTTCGTGGCCCGACAGGTTGCGTGAATGGATGAACAAACTCGATAAATAGATTATTCGAGACCGAACAAACCTTTATTCAGCAGCTGGAGAGTTTTTGTTTTATCCGATGAAGGAACAAGCAATGAGATATTGTGCCTGCTTCCTCCATAGCTTACCATCCTTACCGGAATATCAGTCAGTGAATCAAAAAGTTTTTTAAGAATTTCCGGTGTTTGAGAAATTTCATTGCCCACTACCGAAATTATACTGTCATCGCTTTCAACACTGATGGTACCGAATGGCTCAAGCTCTTTTACAATCTGCTTCAGGTTGTTCTTATTGTCGATAGTCACTGATACGGCCACTTCAGAAGTAGTGATCATGTCTATCGATGTTTTATATTTTTCAAACACCTCGAATATCTTCCTTAAGAAACCATATGCGAGCAGCATGCGGCTGCTTTTGATATTAATTGAAATGATACCATCTTTTGCTGCCACAGCTTTTACACCTACAGATCCTGCCTGCTCGGCTATCAAAGTGCCCGACGCTGATGGCTCCATAGTATTAAGGAGCTTAACAGGTACTTTATAAAATTGTGCCGGCCAGATGGATGCCGGATGTAAGATTTTGGCTCCAAAGTATGCGAGCTCTGCAGCTTCTTCGAAGCTAAGCTGTTCCACCGGCTTTGTTTTCTTCACTATTCGCGGATCATTATTATGCATGCCGTCTATGTCGGTCCATATTTCGCAAACTGTTGCCTTTACTGCTGCCGCAATAAGCGATGCGCTATAGTCGCTGCCACCTCTCTTAAGATTGTCTACTTCTCCCCTGGAATTGCGGCAGATGTATCCCTGTGTGATGAATAATTTTTTATTTTTATTCTGGTTTAGCAGGGCGGTCAGCTTCGTTTTTATTACGGGAACCTGAGGTTCATCATCCGCATCAATGCTCATGAATTCAAGTGCAGGCAAAAGCACATGATCAACATTATTCTCTTCAAGGAAAGTTGAAAACAATTTAGTTGACAACAATTCTCCCTGTGCAAGAATGTCCTTGCTGAGCGCTTCACTGAAAGAAATTTTCAGAATGATCCGGAGAAACTCAAAATGTTCTGAAACGATATTTTTTGCTTTCTCAAGCGTGTTTTCCTTATTGAGAAGATCATCGACAAAAGCGTCATAATGTGCCTTTAGTTTATCAATATTTTCTTTTGCCAGCTCCCTGTTACCCAGAGCCATTGCATCGCCAATTGCTACCAGCGCATTTGTAGTTCCACTAAGCGCACTCAGAACAGTGATAACGGGTTCATCACTTTTAGTAATGAGCTCCATTACCTGTTTCATTCTTTCAGGCTTTCCGACTGACGTGCCGCCAAATTTCATGATCTTCATTTCAGAAAATTTTTGGACGGCAAAGATAGCGGTGAATATTTTTTTTTATAATTCTATTTTGAATTTCTCACCCACGAACTTAATATCCTCAATAACAGAATGCAGCAATGGGATACCGCGCTCCAACCGGTCCGCTTCCATTTCCCTTTCAGGATCTCCTGGGATTAGCACCTGCTCCTGTCCCTCAACAGGCCGTGCAGACCGGAACCGCTGGATCCATTGATCCATGTGATATCTGAATTCTTCGGCAGGCCTGAAAGCATCGATTCTCATTGCTCCAAAAAAATGTCCTATTCCTTTTCCGGGCATATTCTCCGGCATTGGCATGAATGCAGGAAATGGAGGTACCCAGGGACCATAATTAGCTCCGCTAAGTACTGCTGAAAAAATATCAACAATTGCCCCTAACGCATAACCTTTATGGCTTCCGTGTTCGCGGTCTCCGCCGAGTGGCAGCAATGCTCCACCGCTTTTTAATTCATGCGGGTTTGTAGAATCGGCCCCAAATTTATCCTGAATCCACCCAGTAGGCGCATGAAGGTTTTTTCTTTGCAGGATTTCAAGCTTTCCATTGGCGGCTGTCGTAGTGGCAAGATCAGCAACAAATGCCGGTTCGTTGCCTGCAGGAATAGCCACACAGATGGGATTGGTTCCTAACAGCCGCTCAGCAGAAAACGTTGGTGCAACAAGAGGGCTTGCATTGGTCATCGCTATGCCGATCATATCGTGCTCGTTAGCCTTCATGGCATGGTAGGCAGCAATCCCAAAGTGATTCGAATGGTTAACACTTACCCATCCCGTTCCCGCCTGTTTCGCTTTTTTAATAGCAATATCCATTGCGAATGGTGCCACAACAAGTCCGAGGCCGCTGTCGCCATCTACTACTGCCGTTGATGGTGTTTCATGAACAATTTTGAGTTTTGGTGTTGGATTTGCTCTTTTAGCTTCCCACAACCTTACATAACCATTCAGCCTGGCAATGCCATGAGAGTCAATGCCTCTGAGATCCGCGCTTAGCAATCCTTTTGATGCCGTCAGCGCATCAACCGGTGAGCAACCAATATGTTCGAATACTGCTTGTGTAAAAGACAATAGCCGATGATAAGAATATATTTCCTCAGCCATCAGATCATATTAGAAAGGAAGGTCATCAACCGGCTCTGAAATTTCACTTGCCTGAACACTTGAACCCGATGATGAATTATAATTTCCCGAACCATAGCTGTTGTCCGAGCCACCACTACCACTGTTATCTCCCCTGTTTCCGAGTAATTGAACCGATTGAACCCGCAGAGTTAAAGAAACTCCCGTTGTTCCATCATTTTTGGGATACGTGCGCACTTCAGGTGTTCCTTCAACATATACCTGGGTGCCTTTCTTAAGATATGGCGCTACAGCTGTTCTGTCGCTCCAGTATGCGCACTCAACCCATATGGTTTTATCTTTCTGAACCCCCTGGCTATCCCTGAACTTTTCAGTATGCGCTACATTGAAGTTCATTACACTTTTACCGTTCACTGTATTGGTAATGCAATCCTTACCCAGATTTCCGATGACCTGTAATTTTATCATATTACTTCTTATTTATAATGTGAAGCCGCAAATTAGTTGATTTGAAATATAGATCGCGCGTGATATCCCCATTATCACGCCGTTTTATTCACACCGTTTTTCAGTAAAACACAAACGTTAAAAATAACAGCTTCACTACTAACTTAAGTAACTTTGCCGCCTATGAGCCGGAATGGAAAAGTACTGGTAGCAATGAGCGGAGGTATTGATAGTACCATCACCGCCCTGATGCTTAATGACCAGGGCTATGAAGTAGTGGGCATCACGATGAAAACATGGGATTACGCTTCCAGCGGTACCAGTAAAAAGGAAACAGGGTGCTGTAATATTGACTCATTTAACGACGCCCGAATGGCGGCCGTACAACATGGGTTTCCCCATTACATTCTCGATATCCGTGAAGAATTTGGTGATTTTGTAATTGATAATTTTGTTGACGAGTACCTGGCCGGACGTACTCCTAATCCTTGTGTAATGTGCAACACGCACATCAAATGGAGAGCATTATTGAAAAGAGCCGATGCTCTTGGCTGCGAATTCATTGCAACCGGCCATTATGCAAAAGTCGGCAAACACCATAACGGCAGATATTTTCTTAGCCGTGGTGCGGACGACCTTAAGGACCAAAGCTATGTGCTATGGGGCCTTCAGCAGGACTTGCTCAGCAGAACAATTCTGCCACTGGGTACCTATCATAAGCCTGAAATAAGACAGATGGCGATTGATTACGGATATCCAGAACTGGCAAAAAAGAGCGAAAGCTATGAAATATGCTTTGTGCCCGACAATGATTACAGAGGATTCCTGAAAAGGAGAATTCCTGATCTCGGCAACAGGGTTGAAGGAGGAAATTTCATTGACAAATCAGGTCATATCCTGGGGCGGCATAAGGGTTATCCGTTTTATACGATAGGCCAGCGTAAAGGCCTTGATGTTACTTTCGGCAAGCCGGTATATGTTACCGGCATACAACCTGAAACAAATACCATAGTATTAGGTGATGAGGAAGATCTTAATCGTGCGGAAATGATCGTAGGAAAAGTAAACTGGTTGAAATACGACGGCATAACCGATGGAATGGAGGTAACTACAAAAGTGCGTTATAAGGACAGGGGCACACTTTCTAATCTGTATAAAACCGACGACGGAATAAAGGTCAGATTTTATCAGGATGCCAAGAGTATTGCACCAGGTCAAAGTGCTGTTTTTTATGAAGATGATGATGTTATCGGTGGCGGAATCATTTACTTTTAAGCGTTTATTTTCAGGCGTTTAAAAGCAATAAACACACTTTTTTCCCGTTAAAATGCCGTCCCTCATGGGATAATATTTTATGAAAAATATCCCCCTGTATACTCTCGTATTTTCTGTTTTCATATTTATTTACGCCTGCAATAAAAATGATACATCAATTAATTCCACTCAGCTCAATGAGTACATACCGCTTCAGACAGGCAAATACATTCATTACAGGCTCGACTCAACAATTTTTATTGACTTTGGTCAGAGAGACACGGTGATATCTTATGATGCAAAAGACATTGTAGACGGCGAGCTAACAGATAATCTCGGAAGGCAAACGTTCCGCGTGATCCGTTACCTGCGCCACATAGCCAGTACCAATGAAGGCGACTACACAGCAGGCCTGACATATTTTGTTACTCCTTCAAGCGAAAGTGTAGAGTTGCAGGAAGAAAACCTCAAATTCCAGAAACTCAGGTTGCCTGTGAATAATGGCTTTAACTGGCATGGTAATGCCTATCTTCCTTCAACACCTTATTTTGCATTATACCAGTTTAGCAATGATGAAGACATCGATGTGTGGGATTATACGTATATGAATGTAAACGAACCCGTGACCATCAACGAGATAACTTACGACAGTACTGTAACGGTACAGCAGGTAGCGGATTCAGCCAATGTTCCTATAGAATTTCCGGATGGACTCGCATACAGGAACTACTGGTCTGAAACGTATGCAAAAAATATCGGCCTCATCTATAAAGAGGTGGTGATGTGGGAATACCAGCCGCCAAATTCCGGTAACCCCGGGTTCAGATCTGGTTTTGGAATTAAATTAAGCATCATTGATCATAATTAAAAAAGCATGATCAAATTTTACGTTTCGCTACTTTTTCTTGTTTTCACTGCAGGATCAGCAAATGCGCAACAGCTTACCTATACAGTAAAACTTAAGTACAAAAAAAGTAGTTATTCACTATCAAAGCCTGCAGCTTTTTTAACCCAAAAAGCAATTAACCGGCGTTACAGGCAACACATAGCAATTGATTCAACCGACCTTCCTATAAACAAAAGTTATCTGGATAGTATCAGTAACGTTGATGGTGTTACCATCAAATGTAAGTCAAGGTGGTTTAACCAGGTGGTGATTGAAATAACTGATCCGTTGGCAATAAATACGATCAATGCTTTTTCATTTGTACAACGAACACATGTGGTTGGAACCGCATTTGCACCACAATCAAAAAAAGTTGCTCTTGAAAAAATCGAACCTGTAACCAATCTGTTCCCCGGCGCAAGGTCTGTTCTGGATGGACAAGGTACTACCAGCGACACGCTTAATTACGGAAATAATTATCCTCAGGTTCATATTCATGAAGGCGAATTTTTACATAACCAGGGTTTTCAGGGACAGGGCATTACAATAGCTGTTATAGATGCCGGTTTTAATAATTACACCAGCAGTATCGCTTTTGACAGCGTTCGGTCTAACAACCAGATACTCGGCATTTATGATTTTGTTGCGAAAGACAGTAGTGTTGATGAAGATAATGCACATGGTGCCTATTGTTTTTCAATTCTCGCCGCAAACCGTCCCGGATCAATGGTAGGTACAGCACCAAAGGCGAGCTACTTGCTTTTCAGAAGTGAAGATGTTACGTCTGAGAAGCCTGTTGAAGAGCAAAACTGGATTGAGGCGCTTGAAAGAGCAGACAGCATGGGAGCGGATATGGTTTCTTCTTCATTGGGATATTATAATTTTGATGATCCGCAATACGATCACTCCTATATACAGCGTGACGGTAATACCACACAGATCACAATTGCTGCCGACATTGCTGCAAAAAAAGGAATGATCATTATGAATGCAGCGGGCAATACTGGCAATGCTGATGATGATTCAAAATATATTCTTGTTCCCGCTGACGGGGATAGTGTAATGACTGTCGGTGCTATTAATACCAGCGGAACCATTGCATCTTTCAGTTCATGGGGACCAAACGGCGCAGGTAAAAGAAAACCTAATATTGTTTCAGTTGGATGGAATGCAGTTTATGCAAATTTATTCGGAGTGATAACATTTGGTAATGGCACTTCATACGCCAATCCTAATATTGCCGGTCTTATCGCTTGCTTATGGCAGGCTTATCCGGAATTCACCAATATGGAAATACTGGATGCTGTACAGAGAAGTGCAGACAAATACAATAATCCAGATGACAGATATGGCTATGGCATTCCCAATTTCAGGCTAGCCGCAGGAATACTTGGAGCGAAGAAACAGGAACTAACCGATAAAATTTTAAAAGGAAAATGGATCACTGCCTTCCCTGTTCCATTTAAACAGGTATTTACAGTATTCCTGAAAGCACCTTCAACAGGAAGGGCAAATATCAGGGTTCTTGATTTTACAGGTCGTGTGCTGCTCGATAAAAGTATAGATGTAACGCAAGGCAACCATTATAAACTGCAGATGAATCCGGCCGGAACAAAGCGGTTCGGAATGTATTTTGTTCAGTATAATGATGGAAAGAACAACTCAACCATCAAACTGATCGGTTTGTAAATAAAGCCGCATAAAGAGTATCCGCTTTAATATTATATCCTTTTATTAATTCAGCATGTAGCAACTTTAATGAATGATGTGTTATTATATGTTCTGAGATTTTTTCATTTTCATCCTCAAAAACTGAGCAGGTAATATACAGCAGGCAACTATTTTTTTTCATAGACGGAATGGTATGCGACACGATATTTTTTTGAAGTTCGGTATAGTGTTTAATCTTTTCCCTCATAAAAAAATATAATTGTTCGGGTGTTCTTGCCCATGTTCCTGAACCGCTGCAAGGAACATCAGCTATTACCAGGTCATATGCAGAAGGCGATATTTTTACGGTGTGGCTGGTAACGTCTGTCACAAAAGAATCATAATTCTTTATACCTGCCTCCTCAAAACGCCCTATCAGGTTTTCAATTATCGATCTTCGTATATCCGACACTGTTAGTTGAATATTTCCCATAATATCGTAAGCCATTATGGATTTACCTCCACTTGCCGCGCAGCAGTCCCATACCGCTGGGTGGTTTGAACTCGCTTGTAATCCTTCGCGGATAAACTCACCCGTTCGCTGTGAACTTCTGTCCTGCACCACAACTTCCCTGTTAACATCAAGCACAGTTTCTATTTTTGTTCCATTTTGAAAGCCAATACAATTTTCTTCAAAAACCTGGTAATTGATTCCTTTCTCAACCAGTTTGGTAATAACAAATGGTTTGTTACCGGGCCTTACCCGGATAAACAAATCCGGCTGAACAAGAAATGATCTTGAAAATGCTGCAGCATCTATTCCGGCAGAAAGAACATCCTGGAATGGAAATATCTTTTCATAAGATATGTGATCAGCTTCTTTACCATTTGGAAAAAAATACGCTTTTACTTCAGGAAGACTGTCGCTGATATTAATAAATGCCTTTATCCTTTGTTCTATCGAATGGAATTCATTATGACCAAGCCTGTAAAAACCATATACCATTTCTGAAACGGTTTTACGGTCCCTTGAACCCATCTGTTTATTTGTGCGGTAAAAATCTTTCAGCCATACAGAAAGTGGCACGCGACCATTATATTCTTCGATAATATTTGTCGCATATCGCAGCTGGTTGTCAAATTTCATTTCACAACTCCAATAACGCCTTTACAGGGTCTTTGCCGAATAGTAGCAATTCAGGATTTTCAAGTAGCTCTTTTACTCTCACAAGAAAGCTTACAGACTCTCTTCCATCAATGATGCGGTGATCATAACTGACCGCCAGGTACATCATCGGCCTTATAACGATCTGGCCGTTTATTACAACAGGCCTTTCCTGGATTTTATGCATTCCCAGGATTGCAGACTGCGGTATATTTATAATAGGGGTACTCATCAATGATCCGAATACACCGCCGTTTGTTATCGTAAAAGTTCCTCCCTGCATCTCTTCAATCGCAAGTTTATTATCCCTTGCTTTGGTTGCCAGCTCTACAACTTTCTTTTCAATTCCTACCATGTCAAGGCTTTCTGCATTTCTGATTACGGGAACAACCAAACCTTTCGGTGCAGACACAGCGATTGAAATATCGCAATACTGATGATAGATAATTTCGTCGCCATCAATGTAAGCATTTACCGATGGCCATTCCTGCAAGGCAAAGCAGCATGCTTTGGTAAAAAAACTCATGAAGCCGAGTCCTACCCCATGCAATTCCTTGAATTTATCCTTGTACTTCGCGCGTATTTCCATGATCCTGCTCATGTCTACTTCATTGAAAGTAGTGAGCATTGCAGTAGTATTTTTTGCTTCGACAAGTCTGCGCGAAATAGTTTTGCGCAGGTTGCTCATCTTGTCTTTTTTCTCTTCCCTCGAAAACAAAGCTTTACCCGGTACACGGCCGGGGTTGTTTAATGCATTAAGAACATCATCCTTCAGAATTTTACCCTGGAAACCTGATGGAGTTACCGTTTTCGGGTCCACTTTCTTATCAGCTATAATTGCAGAAGCAACAGGTGTTGCCTTTACTCCCGATGTTTTGTTTTCGGATACAGGTTGCAGCTCGGAAGCCGCCGATTTTTGAGGAGCCTGTTCTGTTTTTGCCTGGCCATTACCTGATGGTTGTTGTACAGTTTCTTTTACAGGTGCAGTGGCTCCTGCAGGTTTTGCGGCCGACTCATCTATAGAAGCTAGAACATCTCCTATTTTTAAAGTGTCTCCTTCTTTTGCAGATTGTTTCAGCGTTCCCGCTTTTTCAGCATTCACTTCAAAAGTTGCCTTTTCACTTTCCAGTTCAGCAATCACTTCATCCCTGTCCACATACTGACCATCTTCCTTAACCCATTTCAACAATGTTACTTCACTAATGGACTCTCCTACTGTTGGAACTTTTACATCAATCATTTTATTATAATTGTTCTTTCGGACCTCAAATATACCTTTATAAATATTATTTAATAAGCCGGCTTAAATACCAAAAGCGGTTTCAATTATTTCCTTTTGTTCCTGGGCATGTACTTTCGCAAATCCTGTAGCGGGTGAAGCGCTTGGCTGCCGGCTGATGACACCGTAGTTTATTGATTTCAGGTTCATCTGCAGAAATGAGGCTGCACCCATATTCAGCGGTTCTTCCTGCACCCAGAACCATGTAGCTTTATTATACTTATTATATAAATCATCGAGCTGTGATGCAGGTAAAGGATAAATCTGCTCAAGCCTTATGATTGCCGTGTCCTGATGATCATTTTTTTGTTGATATTCGGCGAGATCAAAGTATACTTTACCGGTGCAAAACAGCACTTTCTTTACTTTTTCAGGATCCTTGATATAGGTGTCATCAATAACTTCCCGGAATTTTCCCGTGGTAAATTCACTCATTGGTGAATAACTGCCCGGATGGCGGAGATTAGCTTTCGGAGAAAATTCAATCAGTGGTTTTCTGAAAGGCCATGTAAGCTGCCTCCGCAAAGCATGAAATAAGTTAGCGGAAGTTGTAATATTCGTAACAACCATATTCAGTTCGGCACACATCTGGAGCGTTCTTTCCATGCGGGCACTCGAGTGCTCCGGCCCCTGTCCTTCATATCCATGCGGCAATAACATTACAAGTCCATTCATCCTGTTCCACTTCTGTTCTCCACTGCTGATAAACTGGTCGATAATGATCTGAGCACCGTTTGCAAAATCACCAAACTGCGCCTCCCAAATTACTAGCGTGTTAGGTGTTGCCATGGCATAACCATATTCAAAACCTACAACTCCATATTCACTGAGGAATGAATTATAAATCCTGAATTTACCTGTTGCACCCGGAATATTTTTTAAACGGCTATGCGACTTGTCCGCAACCTCATCACGAATGATGGCATGCCTGTGTGAAAATGTACCGCGCCTCACATCCTGGCCGCTCATGCGAACATTTTTTCCTTCAAGCAGCAAACTGCCATATGCCATCAGTTCACCGGTAGCCCAGTCTATTTTACCTTCATCATTGAACAGTTTTATTTTATCCTGGATAATCTTTTCCACTTTTTTCAGTGGCTTAAAATCATCAGGCCACTTCATGATGGTATCGAAGATCTTCTTGAAGTTATTTTCAGTAATTGCGGTATTTGGAGATTTAATAAAATCTTCAGAGATGGCAGGCCTCAGGCTCTTCCACCATAATTCCGGCTGCTGGTAACGGTAAGGAAGAGGATTTTGTTTGATCTCATCAAGCCTTTCCTGCAGGTCGTTCCAGAATTTTTTCTCCATTTCTTTTGCCAGATCCTGCGCGTCAGCTTCACCATTCTCAAGGAGATAATGGGTGTACACCTCACGCGGATTGGCGTGTTTTTCTATAAGAGCATATAATTTGGGCTGAGTGAATTTAGGGTCGTCGCCTTCATTGTGGCCATGCCTGCGATAGCAAACCATATCAATGAAAATATCTGAATTAAATTCCTGTCTGTACCGTGTGGCGATCTCCGCGCACTTCACTACAGCTTCAGGGTCATCACCATTTACATGCAACACCGGCGCCTGTATCATCGCAGCGATAGATGTGCTGTAGTCCGCACTTCTTGCATCGTCAAAATCAGTCGTAAAACCAATCTGGTTATTGATTACAAAGTGGATCGTTCCACCGGTAAAATATCCTCTCAGGTTGCTCATCTGAACAACTTCATACACTATTCCCTGCCCGGCTATTGAGGCGTCACCATGAATGAGAATCGGAAGGATTTTATCGTATTCACTGGCGTATACTACATCCGCCTTGGCCCTTGCAAAACCTATTACAACCGGATCAACAGCCTCCAGGTGTGATGGATTAGGACATAATTTAACATGTACATTTTTACCATTGGATGTTTGTATTTCGCTACCATAACCAAGGTGATATTTTACGTCGCCGCTGCCCATGGTCTGGTCCATTTTACCGGTACCCTCAAATTCACTGAATATCTGTTCATACGTTTTTCCAATGATGTTGGCGAGTATGTTCAGCCTGCCCCTGTGGGCCATACCAATCACCACTTCCTGCACATCATGGTCGGCAGCTGTTGCGATGATTGCATCAAGTGCAGGGATGGTGGTTTCACCTCCTTCAAGTGAAAATCTTTTTTGCCCGATGTATTTAGTATGAAGAAACTTTTCGAACATTACTCCCTGGTTCAACTTTTCCAGGATGCGTTTCTTTTTATCGAGCGATAAAGGAGTCTGAAAGTTTTTCTCCATCTCATTGGTGAGCCAGGCAACTTTTTTCTGGTCGCTGATATATTTGAATTCTATGCCTACATGATTAGAATATGTTTGCCTTAAATGGTTAAGGATATTTTCAAGGGTAGTAGTTCCGAGCCCTATCAGGTTGCCTGCGAAAAAGTTTTTTTTCAGATCTTCTTCAGTGAAACCATAAAAGCCTATATCTATGCTGGCACCACGGTCTTTACGCGGACGGATAGGATTTGTTTTAGCTTCAAGATGACCCTTGTTTCGATAACCAAGGATCATTCTGTATGCACCTAATTCCTTCTTCCAGTCTGCTCCGTCAGTAGTCGTTTTAGATCGCGTATCTGTTACCTGTTGACCATTAGCACCTCCATTGGAAGATGCTTTACCGGAAGTAACAGCAAAATCAAACCCTTCAAAAAATTTTTTGAGCTCCGGATCAACTGAATCCGGATTTTTAGTGTAATCCTGGTATAGTCCTTCAATAAACGAAGGATGTGAATTTGTTATATAGCTGAAATCTTTCATAAAATGCAACTTTGGAGTCATTAAACCGCTAAGAGTCAATGGATTTAAGAATGGCTTACAAATATCGGTTAAAAAAACTTCAATAAAATTGTTCGTGCATGTTTTTCCAATTTCGTTTATATGCCGTACTTTTGCCGTCTTAAATTTTTGAGTTCAAATGGCAAACCACCAGGCAACAAAGAAAGATGTACGACAGGCTGCAAAACGCAGGGAGAGAAACAGGTATTATGGAAAAACTACCCGTAATGCTATCCGTGATTTCAAAGATACAGCAGATGTAAACGAAGCTGCAAAGCAGTTGCCTGAAGTAATATCAATGATTGATAAGCTTGCCAAAAAAGGAATAATCCATAAAAACAAGGCTTCCAACCTTAAAAGGAAGCTTACTCGTAAAACTGTTTCTGCAGCAGCTCCGGCAAAAGCATAAGTGATTTCAATAATATATTTAAGCTCCTGAACAGGAGCTTTTTTATGATCTTTTTTGCTTAGTTGCAGATCCTTCGCTTCGCTCAGGATGACATTATTCCCTTTGCCTCTTGCCCTCTGCCTACTTCAACTGCATCCTCTTCGATAACGCCCTCCCTAAAAATAAAGTTCCAGTTACAATCGTTACACTCAGGTAGCCCACCCAGTTATAATTCAGAATGCGGCCGTGAACATCTTGTGTAACAATAAAGCCGGCAATAATAGATGCAAAACCAGTATACAACTGCTGAAACGATGAGTTAAAGCTCATGAACTGTCCCCGCTGCGCCGGATTAACTACGGTAGAAATCATGGCCTGTGCCGGAATATTACGCCCTGTAGAAAAAGTGAACCAAAAGCCAAATATGCTTAGTACGGCATAAAATGGAATCAGGGGCATGTTCGTAATGAAGAATATTGGAATAACAGACAGTACAAGGCAGATTGAAAATACTTTAAACTTACCATATTTATCGGCAAGCCTGCCGATAACAGATGAAGATATAAGCGCACATAAACCACCCACCATGTAGATCATAGGCGTGCTGGTTTTGCTGAAATTCATATTGAATTCCATGTAAGGATTGATAAACGGGATGATAAGGAAGTGGCCCATCATCAGAAACCCGGACATTAATAAAGCAATCAGCTGGCTCCTGTTGTTAAACATCTCACTTAATATCTTTACTACTTCAGGCTTATATCTTCCATTTTCATTTTCACGGTCCTCAATATGTGATTGCATTGCAGGCAGGAATTTTATTATGAGGCCGATAATCGGAACGCCAACAATGGCAATGAAAATAAATGGAGCATGCCAGCTAAACCGGTTAGCAAGATATAAGCTGAAGGGCACACCGAAAACTGAGGCGACGGAAAACGCCATAAAAACAGAACCCATGGCCCTGCCGCGCTTTTCATAAGGAAAAGTATCTGCAATGATCGATAACACCTGGGCTCCGATCAGGCCACCAAAAAAACCGGTGAGTGTTCTAGCCGCCATAAGAAAATACTGGTCAGGCGCAATACCACAGCAAAATGTGCCAATTAAAAATCCTGTATACGCAAAAAGCAGTACGCGCTTTCTGTCGAACCGGTCTACATAAAATGCAGCTATAAGTCCTGACACACATGCTGTAATAGGATATGAAGCAACTATCCAGCTGAAAAATTGTGCTGTAATATGAAAATGAGGCATCAGGTAATTACCTAACGGCATCATGATCATAAAATCCAGGATGTGGGTAAAGTTGAGGCTCGCCAGTATGATAAGGATCATCCGTTCTTTCCAGGACATAATTTCTTTATTAATCATGAATATGGCAAGCGGCGCAAATTTAATCTATAATTTTCACTGATCCTCCCCGATTATACGAATGGTGCGCTCCGTTATACATTGCTTCTGCCCAAGCATCGATTGATGAATATCACATTTGTTTTCCGATTCAATATTTGGAAGTGATGATCAGCGAAAAATGTTCAAAGTGATGTCACCCGATTTGCAGGCATATTACGATAGGCATCACACAGCATAGGTGGAAATGTAAATAGCTTAACTTCGCAGCCCATGACGGAAAAGATTTTAATCCTCGACTTTGGAGGTCAATATACACAACTGATAGCCAGGGCAGTTAGAGAAGCAAATGTTTACTGCGAAATTATACCATTCCACCAGGATATTGAATTCGACCAAAACCTGAAAGGCATCATCCTTTCGGGATCACCCTTCTCCGTGAATGAAGCTAATGCACCTGATGTTGACATAATAAAGATGCAGCAGAATCTTCCTGTTCTCGGAATTTGCTATGGTGCCCAGCTAGCCGCAAAAAAGTTTGGCGGTGAAGTGGCAAAAAGCAATAAAAGGGAATACGGCCGTGCACTCATGCGTAAAAAACTTCAAGATGTGCTGCTTAAAGATGTAATGGACAATTCGCAGGTATGGATGAGCCATAGTGATACCATACTTAACATGCCTGCAGGATTTGAAGTGCTTGCTACTACTGAAGACATACCATTTGCAGCTTTTAAACTGAATGGATCCGGCCATCCGGTTTATGGTGTGCAGTTTCATCCGGAAGTTTACCATTCAATTGAAGGAAAAAAGATCCTTAAAAATTTTCTTGTTAGTATCTGCGGTTGCAAACAGGATTGGACGCCCGCACATTTTATTACAGATACCGTTAATGGCCTCAAAAAAATGATCGGCGACCGTAAAGTGATCATGGCTCTCAGCGGTGGTGTAGATTCAACTGTAGCCGCTACTTTAATCCATCGTGCTATCGGCAACAGGCTGTCGGGCATTTTTGTAGACAATGGCGTATTGCGTAAAAACGAGTACGAAGAAGTTCTTGAAACATATAAACAGATCGGACTTAATGTAAAAGGTGTTGATGCAAAAGATATCTTCTACAGGGAGCTGCTGGGAAAAACTGACCCTGAATCGAAAAGAAAAACAATCGGCAAACTATTCATTGACATCTTTCAGGAAGAAGCGAAAAAAATAAAGGATATTGATCTTCTCGGCCAGGGAACAATTTATCCGGATGTAATAGAAAGTGTTTCAGTGCATGGACCATCTGTGACCATCAAATCACATCATAATGTTGGAGGCCTTCCAGACATCATGCACCTGGGATTGGTAGAGCCGTTAAGATTCCTGTTTAAAGACGAAGTGAGAAAAGTAGGTCATGAACTTGGCATTCCAGATCAGCTGCTGCAACGTCATCCATTTCCAGGACCAGGCCTTGCGATAAGAATACTTGGCGAAATTACTCCAGAAAAAGTTGCATTACTGCAGGAAGCAGATTACCGCTATACAAAAGGTCTCAGGGATCATAATCTTTATTCGCAGGTTTGGCAGGCTGGCGCAATATTGCTTCCGGTGAAAAGTGTTGGTGTGATGGGCGATGAACGCACTTATGAATTTACGGTTGCCCTCCGCGCCGTAACTTCAGTAGACGGTATGACAGCAGATTGGGCGCATTTACCTTATGATTTCCTTGCATTTATTTCTAATGATATAATAAATAATGTTAAAGGAATTAACAGGGTGGTGTATGATATCAGCAGTAAGCCTCCTGCAACGATTGAGTGGGAGTAGCCGTCTTGCAACCATAAACTTGCGATTGTTAATGAAAAAAATGCCGGGCTACATTTTCATTTTTTTACTGGTTGGTACAAGCTTCAAAAGCATGGCACAGGATAGCCTGGCACGTTACCAGGTAGCAGTTTTCTCACCTTTATTCCTTGATTCTGCTTTTGATGAAACAACAACATACAAATACGGTAAAGCGTTCCCTAAATATATTAACCCTGGTCTTGAGTTTTATGAAGGCGCTGAGATGGCCATTGATTCACTCAACAGTGAAGGATTGAAGCTCGACTTCTACATTTATGATTCACGCTCGGTTAGCGGAGGAATAGACGCTATTGTAAAAAAACCGGAATTCGACAGTATCGATCTTGTAATCGGACATGTAAATGCCAAAGAAGCTAAGATGATGGCTAATGCCGCTGCCAAAAAAAATATTCCTTTTATCAATGTTAATTATCCCAATGATGCGGCTGTAACAAATAATCCGTCATACATCATTCTGAATTCTACGCTGTATACACATTGCGCAGCGATGTATAAGTTTATTCAAAAAAATTTTGCACTCGCCCCCGTGGTTGTTTTTCGGAAAACAGGCGAGCAGGAAAACAGGTTAAAAAGTTATTTTGATGATATTAGTAAAAACACCGCCTCAATTCCGCTAAAAATTAAATACGTTACCCTCGACAATCTATTTACACCGGAAAATCTAAAAGCGCATTTGGAAGAGGATCAAAAAACAATATGCATTGCAGGAAGCCTGGATGTAAATTTTGGAAAGTTACTCACTTCTCAGCTCGCAAGTTTATATGAGCAGCATCCAACTGTGGTGTTTGGTATGCCCACATGGTGGGATCTTACAAACTTTTCGTCTACAGAATTTAAAAATCTTGAAGTGTTTTATACCTCTCCGTTTTATATATCAGATTCAAACAAGCTTTTTACCAGTATACTTGCAGATTATAAAAGCAGGTTTTATTCACGCCCTACCGACATGTTTTTCAGAGGTTATGAAACTGTTTATCATTTTGCCCACCTTCTCAGTTTAAACGGTAGAAATATCGGCTCCAGTCTTTCTGATAAACGGTATAAGATTTTTACCGATTATGATATTCAACCGGTTTTGAATCCGAAGACGAACACGCTTGATTATTTTGAGAATAAAAAGATTTACTTCATCAAAAAAGTGAATGGAGCGGAAATTGCAGTGTATTAGTGTCAATCATTTTTTAAATGGTCATAGACTTCACGGATAAAGGAATTTACTGTCCGCAAGGCAATTTTTTCATCGACCCGTGGAAGCCGGTAGATAAAGCTGTCATCACTCATGGGCATAGTGATCATGCACGTTCTGGAAGCCGATCATATCTCTGTCATCGTTACACGAAACCAATACTTCAGCTGCGGCTGGGCGACAATAATTATCAAACTACAGGATGGAACGAACCGATTGATATAAATGGAGTAAAAGTATCTCTTCATCCTGCCGGACACATTATAGGATCCTCACAGGTAAGGGTTGAATATAAGGGAGAAGTGTGGGTGATCAGCGGGGATTATAAAGCTGAGGACGATGGCATCAGTGGAGCATTTGAACCTGTTAAGTGTAACACATTTGTTACAGAATCTACATTCGGACTGCCAATATATAACTGGAAAAAGCAAACAGAAATTTATAACGATATACAGCAATGGGTCCAGACAAATATATCAAATGGCAAGGCATCAGTACTAATAGCTTATTCATTAGGTAAAGCACAACGTGTACTTCAGGCCATTAAAACGGTTACTGAAAATATATTTGCACATGGAGCGGTTTACAACATGCACGAAACATTGATAAACGCAAACGTTTTGCAATCCGGTATTTTGCCAAACATAACACGGGTAACGCCTGAAATGCCGAGGGAAACATTTCGTAATGCAGTGATCATTGCGCCCCCATCTGCAGAATCTTCAGTTTGGATGAAAAGATTTACACCGTATAGTCTTGGCATCTGCAGCGGATGGATGCAGGTACGTGGCAACCAGAGAAGGAAAAATGCGGATGAGGGTTTTGTATTAAGCGACCATTGTGACTGGAAAGGATTACTTCAATCCGTAGAAGCAACAGGTGCACAAAAAGTGTATGTTACTCACGGCTTTCAATCTGTTTTTTCAAGATACCTCAATGAAGCAGGTATAGAAGCAGCGGAAATAAAAACGGAATTTGGAACAGACGAGGAAGAAACGACCCGTGAATTGACAAATAATACAGCGGAACAGATAGCAACTGATGAATGAAGCAACTGCACATACTACCCAGGAAAATCATGGCATGCGGCTGTTCGCTACACTTGTTCATGAGCTTGGAACACATACAAAAACAAACGAAAAGATCGATGCTCTTATCAACTACTTCCGGGGCGCATCCGACAAGGATAAAGTATGGGTGATCGCATTATTCAGCGGACGAAGGCCACGAAGAACCATTAGTCCTTCGAGGTTAGCGGAATGGTGCGCCGGACTTATCGGTTTACCCCTGTGGCTTTTTTCTGAAAGTTATCATACAGTGGGTGATCTCTCGGAAACAATCGCTTTGCTGATTCCTGATGATCCTGAAGCATTAAGGAATTCTATGCCCAGATCTCTTTCCTGGTATGTTGAAAAATTTATAGCACTTGAGAAAGCGGAAGAAGAAGAAAAAAAGAACTTTATCCTGCAATCGTGGAAAGAACTGAATAACAAAGAGAAGTTCGTTTTCAATAAATTATTGTCAAGCACTTTTCGTGTCGGTGTTTCTCAGAGTATGATGGTGAATGCCATTTCAAAATTTGTTAACCTCGAATCGAGTGTGATAGCACATCGCATCAGCGGCAACTGGGATCCGGCAACCACTTCGTTTAATGAACTGCTCACAGAAGAATCTTCAGTAGCTGATCATTCAAAACCTTATCCTTTTTATCTGGCCTATGCACTTGAAGAAGATCCCGAACTTCTGGGAAGTCCGCATGATTGGCAAGCCGAATGGAAATGGGATGGCATACGAGGACAAATTATAAAAAGAAATGGCACATTATTCGTTTGGAGCCGTGGTGAAGATCTTATCACCGAAAAATTCCCGGAATATCAGGTGCTCACTGAAAAGCTGCCCGAAGGTTGTGTGATAGATGGTGAGATCCTCCCGGTGAAAAACGGGCAGGTGTTAAACTTCAATGTACTGCAAACCCGTATAGGCAGGAAAAATGTCACCAGAAAACAACTTGATGAAGCCCCGGCAGGAATTTTTGCGTATGATCTTCTAGAACTAGACGGTCATGACATCCGAAACCTGCCATTAACAGAGAGGAGAAGAAGGCTTGCAGCGATTGTAGCAGACATTAATCTTCCTCATCTTGTATTGTCACCCGTTATTGCGTTTGAATCGTGGCAGCAGCTTACTGAATTACGATTAACGTCACGCGATAATAACAGCGAAGGTATCATGCTGAAAAGAAAATCATCTCCATACCAGGTCGGAAGGAAAAGAGGTGACTGGTGGAAATGGAAGATCGATCCACTCACTATCGATGCAGTGATGATCTATGCACAGAAAGGTGCAGGAAGAAGAAGCAATCTGTATACCGATTATACTTTTGCTGTTAAGGATGGAGAAAAGCTGGTTCCTTTCACAAAAGCTTATTCCGGATTAACAGACAAAGAATTCGCACAGGTTGATAACTTTGTGAAAAGAAATTCTTTGGAAAAGTTCGGACCTGTGCGTACTGTGAAACCAGAACTGGTTTTCGAAATTGCCTTTGAAGGCATTGCCGCGTCGGGCAGGCATAAATCCGGGGTTGCACTGCGTTTTCCTCGTATCTCCCGGTGGCGGCAGGATAAACCTGCTTCTGAAATCAATACCCTTGAAGATCTCAAAAAGATGCTCGAGATCTATGGAAAATAATATTCCCTCCGCTATTAAACTTCACAACACTCCGGGCTATAAAACTGTAAATGCCTGGTTCAGCATATCAGGCATGAAACCATTTGCATTCCAGGAAGAAACCTGGGAGCACATCATCAATAAAAAATCCGGATTAGTTAATGCGCCAACCGGGTGCGGAAAAACATTTTCTGTTTTCCTTGGAGCTGTAATAGAATTCATCAATACTAACTCTTATGATTATGCGAAAAAGAAAAAAAACGGATTACAGCTATTATGGGTGACCCCACTACGCGCTTTGGCTAAAGACATTGCACGGGCTATGGAAGACGTTATTGCAGGTCTTGGCATGCAATGGCAGATTGGAAGCCGAAACGGCGACACGCCAATCAGTGAAAGACAAAAACAAAAAAGACAGATGCCTGAAGTGCTTATTATCACTCCTGAGAGCATGCACCTGTTACTTGGACAAAAAGATTACGCAACTGTTTTTGAGTCGCTCAAAATTATTGCGGTAGATGAATGGCATGAATTACTGGGCTCAAAAAGAGGCGTGCAGGTAGAACTTGCCATATCAAGGATCATTGGATTGGCAAAAAATAACAGTGACCATCCAAAAATTTCATTATGGGGTATCAGTGCAACGATCGGCAATCTTGAACAGGCCGCTGAAGTTCTACTATCACCTTTAAAACTTATTGATAAAAATTATCAGGCTATTCTTGTACGCGCAAATATTCCGAAACCAATTGAAGTAATTTCTGTTTTCCCTGATGAAATTGAAAAATATCCCTGGGCAGGTCACCTGGGTTTGAAACTTGTTCACAAGGTAATTGACATCATCAACAACAGCCGCACAACACTTATCTTCATCAATACACGCGGCATGAGTGAAACATGGTATCAGACACTGCTGAATGAATGTCCTGATCTTGCTGGCGCAATAGCCCTGCACCATGGATCGATTGATATGGAAATGCGCACATGGGTAGAGGAATCATTACATTCAGGATTGCTGAAAGCAGTTGTTTGCACTGCAAGCCTCGATCTGGGTGTTGATTTTCGACCTGTTGAAACAGTGATACAGGTAGGATCGCCAAAAGGTGTTGCAAGGTTTTTGCAACGCGCCGGAAGAAGCGGACACCAGCCGGGTGAAGTGAGCCGCATATATTTTCTTCCAACACATTCCCTGGAACTGGTAGAAGCTGCAGCGCTGAAAGCTGCAAAAGACATTAATTTCATCGAGAGCCGCGAGCCAAGAATATTATGTTTTGATGTGCTGATACAATTCCTCTGCACGCTCGCTGTGTCTGATGGTTTTAAGCGTGAAGAAATATTACCAGAGGTAAGAGCAACATACTGTTACAGCGATATAACCGATGATGAATTTATGGAAATGATCTATTTCATCACATACGGTGGCACCGCTCTTCAGCAATATGATGAATATAAAAAAGTAGAAGTGAACGATGGCCTGTATAAAATTAACAGCAGGCGAATGGCAATGCGCCATAGGATGCACATAGGAACCATCGTTAGCGATCCGATGCTTAAAGTAAGATTTATCGGCGGAGGGTACATCGGCATGATAGAAGAATATTTTATTTCTCGTTTACAGGCGGGTGATGTGTTTACACTTGCAGGCAGAACGCTGGAATTTATGATGATTAAAGAAATGACCGTCCTGGTTAGAAAGTCATCTTCAAAAAGATCCATGGTTCCCAGCTGGCAGGGCGGAAGGATGCCTTTATCAGCAAATCTTGGTATCATGCTCCGAAAAAAATTCAATGAAGCGTACCGTGTTATCAATGATAAGAAATCGGATACCGATGTTGAAATAAAAGCGCTTGAGCCTTTGTTCATGCTGCAACAAAAACTATCGCAGATACCAGGAGAAAACGAATTGCTGATAGAGCACATAGAAACAAAAGATGGTTATCATTTATTCGTTTACCCTTTCGAAGGAAGACTGGTGCATGAAGCGCTCGGAGCATTGCTCGCTTACAGGATCAGCCGCATAACACCAATTACTTTCTCATTCGCCATGAATGATTATGGCTTCGAACTGCTCAGCGATCAGCCGATTCCTGTTGATGACGCAAACGCTGAAGAATTGTTTACTGCGAACAATTTACTGGAAGACATCCAGCGAAGTGTTAACTCCGCCGAAATGGCAAAACGTAAATTCAGAGATATTGCGGTTATAGGCGGGCTCATCTTTCAGGGATACCCGGGTGAACATAAAAAAGCAAGACACCTGCAATCATCTGCGTCACTTCTTTTCCAGGTATTTAACGAATATGACAAAGACAATTTATTATTGCGCCAGGCTTACAATGAAGTGATGGAACAGCAAATGGAAGAAGCGCGGCTGCGCGATACGCTTTCACGGATAAATAATTCAAAAATTGTAATCACATTTCCCGAAAGGCTCACACCTTTCAGCTTCCCGCTTAAAGTAGATAGCATGCGCGAAAACCTGTCGTCCGAAAAACTGGAAGATCGTGTAAGAAGAATGCAGGAACAACTGAACAGATGACACCCCGGTTGTATATTTGCACTTCTTATATGCACGCCTTTCAGCAATTAACAATAAAAGATCAGGATCTTTACCTTTCATCCGACAGATGCATTTACTGGGAACAGGAAAAAGCACTGGTGGTTTCTGATCTTCACATTGGCAAAACCGGTCATTTCCGTAAAGCCGGGATCGCGGTACCACAGTCGGTGTTCAAAGAAGACATGCAAAGACTGATTTCACTTATTCAATATTTTAAGCCGCTAAACCTTATTGTTGTGGGCGACATGTTTCATAGTTCAGCAAATAAAGAGCTTGAATTATTTACGAAATGGCGCGGGGATTTTGATAGTCTTGATATTAAACTTGTTAAGGGTAATCATGATATACTTCAAAGAAACTGGTATGTTGAATCGGGTATAGAGCTTTTCGACTCAACACTAAAAATTTCGGGTTTTTGTTTTCAGCATGACCGGGGGGAATGTGGGAAAGATGACGACACAAAAGAGCATTATGTATTTTCAGGGCATATACATCCCGGAATAACTGTTCACGGCGCAGGTAAACAATCATTGAAATTTCCATGCTTTTATTTTACAGACACTTACTGCATATTGCCTGCATTCAGCCGCTTTACCGGAACAGTAAGCATCCATCCGAAAGAAAATGAAATTGCGTTTGCTATTGTCAACAACTCAATCCTCCGGGTAAATTAAAAAGCTTTTTTTATCTGCTGGTAATCAAGAAAATAAATAAATCTGACAGTAAACTCGTTTCCATGCGGAATCTGCATGATCCTTCTTGCATTGGTTGTGTATGATTTAAAATCTGTACCCTTAATAAAACTTTCATAATCGGGGCCCAGTGAATTTTTCCAGGCGAAAATAATTCTGCTGCCCAATCTGAAATCCCAAGTAAAGAAGGCATCCAGATTAAAAATATTATAGTTTACGTTATATTGGGATGTTGTCTGGCTTGATCTTTCCATCCAGTTTCCATCCGGTGTAACGTTATAAAAATTTGTATTTAGTATCCTGTTCCAGAAATGACGTGCCCTGAAAGTTACATTCATTCTCGGCGTAAAATTATATATGCCACTTAGTATGGTAGTTACATCTGTATATTGCCTTCTGGCCAGGATAGGCGCATTTGTTATACTATCACGAACAAATGAATAACCGAATTGCCCGTGATCATGCTGCCTGAAATATGAAGCCGTTAACGTGAACCGGTCACTGAAGCGGTAACGCGTTTCAAGGGAGAATTTATAAAATGGATTATCGGGCAGCTCACCCTCTGCTCCCCCGATGTTCCAGGTGAGAAATAATCTTTTCCTGTTATCTGTTGTTCCATTTAAAAACAGATAATGATAAGGAGCTCTTCTTAATTTTTGACGTGGTGTGCTGAGTTTGCTAGCCGGTGTTTGAAGATCAAAAAAATCGTTCGACCACATTGGATACGATCCTGCTTCCATATTCAATGTCCAGAAATTCTGAAATGTCCATGATGCCATCCCAATAATTTCTGTGCGCTGGTATTCGAATGGCTTGTATAGATAAGATTGGGATAGCAACAAACTGTATTCCTGGTTCAGGAACATATTGGTTGGATGGTAAATATCGTAGCTTACTTTACCGGTTGTATTCACTTCATTGGGTGATAATAAAAATCCTAGGTCATTAGGATCGTATTGATCAGTTTTAAGATCGTTGCTGATAGAATACTGCAGTTTCCCACTAACCTTTCCTATTTCCAGGTAATTTTTAAACCCGTCGTAATTGCCGGTATTCCTGAATATTTTACTGTACCTGGGCTGAATAATGATACCGTATTTATTTTGCCGGTCATACAGCGCCAGATCAAGTCCCGTAACATTTGCATCCCTTGCAGAACCGTTCCTGATAACATTTGTGTTGGTAAGTGTTATGTGCGATCTGTTCTTTAATGCCTGGTCGAGCACGAATACATTGTAATTCGTAAGCTCTTCCGTCATGATAGTTGAATCGCGGCCATTGATCGTATTCCTTATTTTGGCCTTCTCCGAGCGTGCAACAGCATTGAATACGCCAATGCCGAGATTATTGCTTGTTCTTCCCGACAATTTTATGGCATTATATAATCTTGTAAGTGTAGGATTTTTGAGAATATCATAATCAGTAAGTGATCCTGAACCAACTGAATCAATTAAATTCTGGTAACCTGATGGCTCACGACCTACCCTTCTTGAATAAAAAATATCAGCTTTATTGAACAGCTCAGTTCCCTCAGTAAAGAAGGGCCTGTTTTCACGAAACTGAATTTCAAAAGGTGAAACGTTGTTGATCACGTTATCCGATATCACCTGACCGAAATCAGGAATAAGGGTAGCATCAAGCGTAAAGCTTTCACTGATGCCATATTTTACATCCATCCCTCCGCTCTTCAGCCATTCGTTTTCAGTGCCGCTTGAGATCGTCGGTGTTTCCCTGTATCCACCGCTTACATACGGAGAAAAGCTTAATCGTAAAGGAGGAACAATATTTTCCAAGCCGTCAACTGTTCCGAACTGGTTAACAAATCCACTTACATTCGGATCAACCGGATTCCAGAACGAAGCTTCGTTATCTGTTCTGCTGAATCGTCTGAATTGTATTCCCCATTCACCGATCTTTTTCTTTGAAAACCTCAGAGAAGACAGCGGGATCATAATTTCTACCGACCACCCATTTTCATGGATACTTACTTTGCTGTCCCAAACCGCATCCCAGCTAAGTTCGCCAAAAACTCCGTTCTGAGGGATGACATTGGCCGACACTCGTGCATCACTTTGAACATTTCGTGACGTAACCAGAAATTGGAAAGCATTCTGGCGGTCGAGATAGGAATCTATAAAAACGCCAAAGTTGTCTACGTCTGCAAGCCGCTCCTGATCTCTGGGTGTAAACTGTGTTCTTATTTCTGCAGGATCTCCAAAAAGGTAGGCGCCAATATAGATAGCGGTATTATCATAAAGAATTTTTACAGAGGTGCTGTCAGTCGCCTTTTCTCCGAAAGAAGGCGTATTGGTAATAAAATCTGTTGCGGAAGGTATATTACGCCATACATCGTCGTCCAGCACACCATCTATTTTAGGAGAGTGTGTTATTTTAAGTGCGTGTGTTTTTTTCGGCTGTGCATAACCGACAACCCAGAAGCAAAATAAAAAATGTATGGAAATCAGAGCTCTAAGCATGTTTTCTGGCGCTGCAAAAATAGACGAATTCACATGTGCGGGTCACGTGGCGCCGTAAATAATAACGCTTAAATATGTTTTTTATTGATACACATCAACTGGATATAGACAAAATCAATTCATTTTATTTTTCAATGTCGCCACCTGATCCTGAAGACTGCTTACCACATTTGCAAGCTGGTTTACATCCCACCGCGGCTGCACATTCGCTTTGCTGATCACCATATTTGCTTTCCAGATCTCCAGAATGTCGTTTGTGCTCACGGTGTATGGCTGATAGGCTGTATTATCACTTACAAGAGTGAGCTTACCTTTTGACTTACCTGTTTTCATCACCCTTTTGTAAACGATACCTTCATTGCGGGAGATAATAATATACGTTTGATTGCTTCTGACATCTTCAATATTACCGGTCATTTCACCGATTATGATTGATCCGCTGGGCGTAGGCAGCATTGAATCACCCACTATTTCAAAGGCCCTGTATGTTCCCGGAGAAAGCATTGGTAGTGTAAAAGTGTTCAGCTCGTCGATGTATTCAGGATCAGAATATCCTGCGAGATAACCGGCTGCAGCTTTTACGGGCACGAACGTTATTTCATTTGTGCCGACAGCAAGTTTCTGTGCCCTCCTTTTTGCCAGGTAATTTCCTTTGGTTTCCCCCAGTTCCGTCAGCAGCAGTTCATCAAGCGTAAGCTTGAATATTTCTCCAACTGTTTCAAGTACTTCTATGCGGGGTTCTGCACGTTCTTCTTCATATGCTCCAAGGAGGGATCGTTTGATCTGAAGCCTCGCTGCAAACTCTTCCTGCGTCCATCCTCGGAGCTTTCGCAAATACTTAAGATTTTTACCGGCAGTAGACATGGGCTAATAATTTTAGGTAAAAATACTAAAGATTTTAACATCCGCAAAAAAATGCGCTGTTTCTTACCTTTGCGCTCCTGTCAGAATGACTTCCAGAAACGGTTAGCATCATATTTGACTTCTTTTCAATCTAAATAATTCATATCCACGATATATGTTAGGATTCTTATCAAAAATGTTCGGAGGCAGTAAGTCGGAAAAAGATATCAAATCCATCGAACCCCTGGTAACTGAAATAAGCAACCATTTCAATTCATACCAGTCCATTTCCAATGATGAACTGAGAGGTAAAACAAATGTATTCAGAAAAAGGATCGAAGATCATCTCACTTCAATCAATGATGAGATAGCATCATTATCTGCCCAGGCAGAAGAACTGCCAGCAGCAGACATTACCGGTAAAGACAACCTGTATCAGCAGGTAGACAAACTTAAAAAAGACCGTGATACTCAAATCGAAGAAATACTTAAGCAGATTCTCCCTGAAGCTTTCGCAGTAGTAAAAGAAACTGCAAAACGTTTCAAGGAAAATACAGAACTCGTTTCTACAGCCTCACAGCTCGACCGCGAGTTAAGCGTGAAGAAAGAACATGTACGTATAGAAGGTGATAAATCGATTTTCAAAAGTTCATGGGTTGCTGGTGGTAATACTATTACCTGGAACATGGTGCATTATGATGTGCAGCTTATTGGTGGCGCAGTACTTCACCAGGGAAAAATCGCTGAAATGGCAACGGGTGAAGGTAAAACGCTTGTATCCACACTGCCTGCGTACCTCAACGCGTTGAGTGGTGAAGGCGTTCATATCGTAACCGTGAACGACTATCTCGCACGACGCGACTCTGAGTGGAACGGTCCCATCTTCGAATGGCTAGGTCTTACGGTCGATTGTATCGATAAACACCAGCCTAACAGTAACGACCGGCGTAAAGCTTACGGAGCCGATATCACATATGGCACCAATAACGAATTTGGTTTCGATTATCTGCGCGATAATATGGTGCATAGTCCTGAAGAAATGGTACAGAGAAAACATCACTATGCAATGGTCGATGAAGTGGATAGCGTACTCATAGATGACGCGCGTACTCCGTTGATCATTTCGGGACCAGTACCAAAAGGTGATGAACAGCAATATCACCTGTTGAAGTCAAGAGTTGAAAGATTGGTAGATATGCAAAAGCAGGTAACTAACAAGAACCTCAATGAAGCAAAAAAAGCTTTTGCTGAAGGGGATGACGATCCGAAAAGCGGAGGTCTTGCCCTGATGCGTGCATTCAGGGGTCTTCCGAAAAATAGTGCACTCATTAAATTTTTAAGCGAGCCCGGTGTAAGAGTGAAACTTCTGAAATCTGAAAGTTATTACCTCGCTGATCAGCAAAAAGAGATGCCTAAGGTTGATGCGGAACTTTACTTTCACATCGATGAAAAAAATAATTCCGTTGAACTTACAGACAAAGGCATTCAGGCAATCACGAAATCAGGTGAAGACCCAGAGTTTTTCCTGTTGCCGGATATCGGCGTGCTGCTTTCCGAAATAGATAAAAGTGAAATCACTGCTGAAGAAAAATTACAGCAGAAAGAAAATCTGCTCAATGAATACTCTATAAAGGCCGACCGTATACATACTGTACAGCAATTGCTGAAAGCTTACACTTTATTCGACAAGGATGTTGAATATGTTGTGATGGATGAAGCAGTTAAAATAGTTGACGAGCAAACCGGCCGTATACTGGATGGACGCAGGTACAGTGATGGGCTGCACCAGGCACTTGAAGCAAAGGAAAATGTAAAAATTGAAGCAGCTACTCAGACGTACGCAACAATTACCCTGCAGAATTACTTCCGTATGTACCACAAGCTATGCGGTATGACGGGAACGGCAGAAACAGAAGCTGGTGAATTATGGGATATCTATAAACTGGATGTGGTTACGGTGCCGACAAACGTTCAGGCGATACGAAAAGACCACCAGGATCTTGTATACAAAACGAAACGCGAAAAATATAAGGCTGCCATTGAAGAAATTGAAAATCTCCGCAATGCAGGAAGGCCGGTACTGGTAGGTACAACTTCCGTGGAAGTGAGTGAATTGCTCAGCAAAATGCTGCAGGGCAAAAAAATTCCGCATAACGTTCTTAATGCAAAACAACATGCGCGCGAAGCACAGGTTGTTGCCGAAGCAGGATTTGCAGGAGCTGTAACCATTGCAACAAACATGGCGGGTCGTGGTACTGATATCAAGCTTGGCCCGGGAGTCAAGGATGCAGGCGGACTCGCCATCATAGGTACTGAACGGCATGAAAGCCGTCGTGTAGACCGGCAACTTCGTGGCCGTGCAGGCCGACAGGGCGATCCGGGAACTTCACAATTTTATGTTTCACTTGAAGACGACCTGATGCGGTTATTCGGCAGCGACAGGATCGCATCCATTATGGACAGGTTCGGATACAAGGAGGGTGAAGTGATCCAGCATAGCATGGTAACAAAAAGCATTGAAAGGGCACAGAAAAAAGTAGAAGAAAATAACTTCGGGATAAGAAAGCGCCTTCTTGAATATGATGATGTAATGAATAAACAACGCAATGTGGTTTACAAAAAAAGAAACCACGCATTGTTTGGTGAAAGACTTGCGCTTGACCTCGACAACGCATTTTACGGAGTTTCAGAAGGATTGATATCATCATTCCAGGAACAACAGGATTACGAAGGTTTCAAGCTTGCAGCGATTGTGAATTATGGCCTGGATACTTCTATATCTGAACAGGAATTCGCAAAAGGTCATTTAAATGATCTTGCTGAAAAGTTATACAGCGAAGCCATTGCGCATTATGAAAGAAAAAAACAGGAATTGCAGCGCCAGGCTGTACCTGTATTTACAAATATCAGGCAGCAGCAGGGTGCACACATTGAAAACGTTGTGGTTCCTTTTACCGATGGTAAAAAAGGTTTGCAGGTGCTATCCAGTCTAAATAAAACAATCGATACAAATGGAAGTGAATTAAGCAATGCCCTTGAAAGACAGATAACACTTTCCATTATTGATGATGCCTGGAAAGAGCACCTTCGTGCAATGGATGATCTTAAACAAAGCGTACAAACTTCTTATCTCGAACAAAAAGATCCGCTGGTGATTTATAAGATCACTGCTTTCGACCTCTTCAAGAGAATGGA
>DATLDR010000182.1:0-19702 GCA_035525775.1 Flavitalea sp. | reverse complement strand
GGGTGATCACATTCGATACAGTATAATACCATGTTAAAGCTGAAGGCAAACTGTTAAATATAAATAACAATATAAAAGGGAAGATGTAAGGCATGTACTTGAGCGCCGGATTATTTTGGTCCGGTGTCATATTCATGTTATAAATAGAAATGAGGAAGCTGGTCATTACTGCAAGCAGTGTAAACAGACTGAGGTGACTTCCCAATCCCATTACATACACAGGAAAACGTACGATTACATCATAGCTTGAAAGATCATCAGCCCATAAAAATGGTACACCACGCAGTTGAATATTCGAATTGAAGAAACTATACAATGCAAAGAATATTGGGATCTGCAGTAATGCAGGTATACACCCTCCCAATGGATTAACACCAGCTTCCCTGAAAAGTTTCATCTGTTCAACGCCTACCTGCTGCTGGTCATTACCCAGACGTGCTTTCATTTTTTCAATCTCTGGCCGCAACGCTTTCATTTTTGCACCACTCAGGTAACTTGTATACACAAGGGGTGAAGTAAGCAACCGGATGAATAATGTCAGCAATGCGATCACAAGGCCCAGGCTTCCAACAAAGCTGTGGAACAACTGGAATACAGGCATCACTATATATTTATTAATAGGTCTAACAAATGCATAGAAGTCCCTTCCCAGGTTAACGATCTTATCCATATCCGGCGCTTGCTGTTTCAGTATCCTGTATTCATTAGGACCGTAATATAATTGCAGGGGAACCGTTGCCATTGCGCCGATCGGTACTTTTGCCTGCAGATTAGCAGTTGCACGTGCAATTGATTTTAATGTGTCCGATTTTTCTTTCACCCAGCTAACTTCACCAGAACTGAAATTACTTTTATTGATAAGTGTTGTATTGAAAAACTGTTGTGCCACGCTCACCCACATCACCTGCTTTTCAAATTGCTTTGAAGTTTTTGACATGATGTAATCAAAATCTTCATCTTCATAAAAGCAGATGTTGGTGTGCTGGCTCTCATAAACAACATCCTTTTCATGCTTCATTGGCTCAGACTGCCAGGTTACATTGAAAGCTCCCTGTGTAAGCAACCTGTCGGCTCCATTCATCTGGATGTTCCAGTCAATTAAATAATTATCCGGCTTAACTGTGAACTGATGAATAATTGTTCCACCTGCAACAGGCAGTTGAAATGAAACTGTTTGTGTGTTATCGGCATTTTTTGTAATTGTTCCCGGTGAAAAGAAAAGTTCGCCCACCTGTGCTGATTGTCCCTGCCCGGTGTTTATACCATAAGAAATTTTATCAAATGGCTGACCGGCTAATGTTACAGGCGTGCTGTCGTACGAACGGTATTTTTTTAATTCAACTTTCCGTGGTTGTCCGCCCTTATTGGTAAAGGTTATTCGCAGCACTTCATTTTCCACAGTGATAAGTTGTTCTGTAGCTGTGGGTGCAATATGGTTTGAGTCTGTTCTGTTTAATGTGGTTGTATCATTC
This sequence comes from Flavitalea sp., assembly GCA_035525775.1. Lineage (GTDB taxonomy): Bacteria > Bacteroidota > Bacteroidia > Chitinophagales > Chitinophagaceae > Flavitalea. Next base: position 18,230 of record DATLDR010000182.1, on the reverse strand, counting down.
GCGATCCGGATTGAATCCTGCACTCTTGTTACTTTAGCAATGGAATCGGCTTCAGCCAGTTTTTGTTTTTGCAGTTCCTGGCTGCTTTTGGTAGATAGAAATAAATAAAGAAACAGTAAAGCGGCAAGTAAAACAAAGCCTATCACCGTATTGCGATCCATGCTACCCATTATTCAGAGATTTTTTTGGAGTGCAAAGATAAGGGTTAGCCACTCCTTTATATCATCTATATCATCTCGCTCTGCAACGTGGGGTTTTTCACCTGATTTTTATGCTCTGAATAATTTTTAGCGGCTTTAATGAAATTAACAAATACAGGCTGTGGATTTTCAACTGTGCTTTTCAATTCCGGATGATATTGAACGCCGATGAAAAACGGATGCGATGGCAGCTCTATGATTTCCACAAGATTACTTTCAGGATTTTTCCCGCTTGCTACCATACCGGCAGCCTCAAATCTTTCAAGATAGCTGTTGTTGAATTCCCAGCGGTGACGGTGGCGTTCATTGATAACAGGTTCTCCATCATATATTGAGCGCGCAAGCGACCCTTCTCTCAGCTCACAGGGGTAAGATCCCAAACGCATCGTTCCGCCTTTAGCAGTTACTTTTTTCTGGTCTTCCATCAGGTCAATTACAGGATCGCATGTTGCCGGATTCATTTCTGTAGAATGCGCTTCGGTAAGACCCAGAACATTTTTCGCAAATTCTATCACTGCCATCTGCATTCCCAGGCAAATGCCAAAGAATGGCAGATTATGCTCGCGTGAATATTTTACAGCGACGATCTTCCCTTCCACACCTCTATGTCCGAAACCTGGAGCAACAAGCAATCCATCAAGGTGACCAAGCTTTTCGGCAACGTTTTCTTCAGTAATAAATTCACTGTGCACATTTACCACCTGCACTTTGCATTCATTCATGGCGCCGGCATGCACAAAAGCTTCGAGGATTGATTTATAAGCGTCCTGCAGCTCAATATATTTTCCAATCAGTCCTATAGTTACCTTGCTTTTCGGATATTTCAATTTGTCAAGAAATTCTTTCCACCTACTTAGTTCAGGTTCTCTGTAATCTGAAATATTTAATTTTTTGAGGCAGATAACATCAAGCTTTTCACGCATCATCGCTAGAGGCACTTCATAGATCGATGGTGCATCAGCTGCTTCGATCACTGCTTCCTGTTTTACATTACAGAATAACGCTATCTTCCTGCGGATGTCTGATGAAAGTGATTCTTCAGTTCTGCAAACTATAATATCAGGATGTACACCTTCCTGGCTTAGCATTTTCACGCTGTGCTGGGTAGGTTTTGTTTTCAGTTCTTTCGCCGCTTTTAAATAAGGAATTAAGGTAAGATGAACCACTACCGTATCCTCGTCGGGTAATTCCCACTGCAGCTGACGCAAAGCTTCAATGAAAGGCAGGCTTTCAATATCCCCTACTGTTCCGCCAAGTTCTGTTATGATAATGTCGTATTCCTTGTTCTGGCCAAGCAGAAGCATCCTTCTTTTGATCTCATCAGTAATATGCGGAACAACCTGAACGGTTTTACCAAGATAAGCGCCATCCCGTTCTTTATTGATAACGGTCTGGTATATACGCCCGGTGGTAACGTTATTCGCCTGTGTTGTAAAAATATTAAGATACCGTTCATAATGACCAAGGTCAAGATCTGTTTCGGCACCGTCTTCTGTTACAAAACATTCACCGTGCTCGTATGGATTGAGCGTTCCCGGATCCACATTTATATATGGGTCGAACTTCTGAATGGTTACCTTCAACCCTCTTGCCTGCAGCAATTTTGCCAGGGATGCAGCAATAATTCCTTTACCCAGGGAAGAGGTAACTCCTCCTGTTACAAAAATGTATTTCGCCATATACTAAAGATTTTTTGCCGACCTAAGGGAAAAAATATGCGTAGCAAGATCCTGAAGGTCAAACAAAACTACACCGATTTTCCCGAACCGGAAAACCGTGTTACAACAGTGTGGAAAACATCATAATTTATGTCACCTTGCGGATGATTTGTCATCCTGAGGGAAGCGAAGGATCTGCACAATCAGCGAAACTGCTCAGATCCTTCGTCGGTTGATAGCCTTCTTAGAATGACAACGTTTTGTTCACAGCAGTCTCTTCACGATGAAAGCGTTCTGTTCAGTTAACAGCTATGATTTCAAGATTTTGTCGTAGCTCGCAACGACACCCTTGATAAGAGAAGAGCTGAAGCCTCTGTGCTCCATTTCATTAAGACCAGCAATGGTACAGCCCTTGGGTGTGGTTACCTTATCAATTTCGTACTCAGGATGCGTTCCTTTTTCAAGAAGCAGCTGCGATGCCCCCTTCACTGTTTGTGCTGCGATCAGACTCGCAGTGAGTGCATCGAATCCTATTTCTATACCTCCCTGGATGTTCGCTCTTATATACCGCATAGCGTATGCAGTGCCGCAAGCTCCAAGCACTGTTGCTGCATCCATCAATTTTTCATCTATCGTCACAACTTTTCCTACAGTGCAAAAAAGATCATTGATATATTTAACCTGCTCGGGTGTTGCATTCGACGAACTGAGGCAGGTCATGCTTTCCCTAATGGCGATCGCAGTGTTCGGCATGGCGCGGAACACCGGCATTTTCTTTTTAACTGTTTCTTCAATCTCTTTAATGGTAACGCCTGTTAGCACCGAAACAAGAATATGCGACCCTGTAAGATCCTTTTTTATTCCTTCAATCACCTCCTGAACCTGAAAGGGTTTCACTGCCAGAATTACGATCTCCGACATTTTTACCGCTTCACTGTTGTTGCCAGTTACCTGTACCCCTTTTTTTTCATACGGCTTAAGTGTTGCGGTATTTCGTTTAGTAATGATGATGTCCTCAGGTTTGGCAAACCTGCTGGCGATCAATCCTTCTGCGATGGCAGTGCCCAGATTGCCGCCACCGATAATGGCGATCTTATTTTTCATTTTGTAAATATAAGTGGGAAACGCTTCACGAGGAATTGCTGCACGTAGTCACGAATGCCATCCTCAAGTGAATAAAAGCTGTCGCTGTACCCTGCATTGCGCAGCTTTTTCATATCTGCTTGTGTAAAATACTGGTATTTTTCGCGGATATCTTCAGGCATGTCAATGAAACGGATATTCGTTTCCAAACCCAAAGCAGAAAAGGTGGCTGCTACCAAATCGGCAAAAGTCCTCGCGGTGCCTGTACCCAAATTATAAATTGCTGAAGCCGGTTTACGCTGCATCAACCAGTAACAAACTTTCAATACATCAAACACATAAATAAAATCACGCAGCTGTTCACCATCCCTGAAATCCGGGCGGTGTGATCGGAACAATTTCACTTCCCCGTCTTTTTTGATCTGGTTAAAAGAATGCCAGATCACGCTCGCCATTCTTCCCTTATGATATTCGAAAGGACCATATACGTTGAAAAACTTCAGCCCCGCCCAGAATGGAGGCCGGTCCGTTTGCTTAAGCACCCATTTGTCGAACTCGTTTTTTGAAACACCGTAGGCATTCAACGGATTAAGTTTATCTACCACATCATGATCATCATTATACCCCAGCTCGCCCGCACCATATGTTGCGGCAGACGACGCATACACCAGGGGCACCCTGTTTACCGCGCAATATTGCCAAACTTTTTGTGAATACTCAACATTCAGTTTCCGGTGAATTTCATAATCAAATTCAGTTGTATCCGTTCTTGCGCCGATGTGAAAAACAAAACTGACTGGCGTTTCCAGTTGCTGCAGCCAGTCGAATAAAACATCACGTTCAACCTTATGCGTAATTTTCTTATTCTCCAGATTTATCGCTTTGCCAGTTACCGAAAAATCATCCACTACAATGATGTTCTCATATCCTTTTTCATTCAGGAAACCGACCAGGCAGCTGCCGATGAAGCCAGCCGCACCAGTAACCACTATGGCATCATTAGTTGTTTGCATTTACTCCAAGCAACTTTTCTATTGCTGTATTGTATTGGTGTTTCCAATCCGCTATCTGTCCCCATTCCTGTCCGTCCACTTCAACGGAAGAAGCTGTAACTATACCCAGTTCCTCGAAGGGATGCGACCCTATCGCTTTTTTAAAAGCACTCACCTTCTCTTTCTTCACACTCACTACTACCCTGCTTTGCGCTTCGCCGAACCAGAAGCCATCTTTCCTTATGTTGTAGTCAGAGGCCACCACATCAAATCCAAGATTGTTGGTAAATGAAGATTCAAGCAAGGTGATAAATAACCCTCCTTCACTAACATCATGAGCCGATTCAATGAGGCCCTGTTTTATAATCGATGCAAGTTTCTGCTGCATGTCAAATTCTGTGTTGATATCGAACGCCGGTGCGGGACTGAATTCAACACCCTGTACCTTCTGAAGATATTCAGATGAATTGATATCACCACTGCTTTTACCTATCAGGAATATAACATCATCCTCGTTCCTGAAATTCATGGTCATCTTTTCATTCACATCATCTAATAATCCTACCATGCCAATGGTTGGAGTTGGATACACTGCGCCATCCGGATTCTGATTATAGAAGCTAACGTTACCACCTGTTACGGGCGTGTCGAATTTTTTGCACGCCTCTCCCATGCCTTTTATAGATTGTACAAATTGGTAATACACTTCAGGATCGTAAGGATTGCCGAAGTTGAGGCAATTGGTAATGCCTAAAGGTTGTCCGCCACTGCAAACAATGTTTCGTGCAGCTTCACTTACAGCGATCATTGCGCCTTTGTATGGATCTGCAAACACATAACGGCTGTTGCAGTCAGTTGTCAGTGCAAGTCCTTTTCCCGTAGGTTTCGCAATCACAACAGCAGCATCACTCGGATCATTTGTAGATACATTCCCTGTACCCACCATGCTGTCGTACTGGGTATATATCCATCGCTTTGATGCAATATTGGGCTGGGATACCAGTTTTTCTGCCACTTCCTTCAGGTTATCCGGCACTTCAATGGAAGAAGGATTGAAGTTTCTGATCTTTTGCAGATAGGCGGGTTCACGATACTCTCTTTCATATTGTGGTGCACCTCCTCCGAGAACAAGTTCGTATGCTGGTATTTCAGCTTCTAATTCACCATGCATGTAAAATTTGAGCAATCCATCGCCTGTTACCTCACCAATTTCGGAGCACGGCAGGTCCCACTTCTCGAATATTCTTAATACTTCCTGTTCCTTTCCTTTTTCCACCACCATCAGCATCCGTTCCTGGCTTTCACTCAGCAACAGCTCCCATGTTTTCATGTTTTTCTGACGTGTAGGAACTTTATCAAGATCTATTCTCATTCCCACTTCTCCTTTTGCACTCATTTCTGCTGTAGAGCAGATAATGCCGGCTGCACCCATGTCTTGCATGCCAACAACCGCTTTTGTCTGTAGCACTTCAAGACAGGCTTCAAGTAATTTCTTTTCCTGGAAAGGATCGCCAACCTGAACTGCCGGCAGTTCTTCGGTACTTTCTTCGGTGATATCGGCAGAGGCGAATGATGCTCCGCCGATACCGTCTTTACCGGTTGCGCTCCCCACAAAGAACACGGGATTGCCAACGCCTTTTGCTGTAGCGGATACAGTTTCACCTTCTTTTAGAATTCCAACACTCATGGCATTAACGAGTGGGTTGGTGTGATATCTTTCTTCAAAATAAATTTCTCCTCCAACTGTTGGCACACCGAAACAGTTACCATAATGCCCAATTCCATGTACCACCCCTGCAAGCAGGTGGCGCGTTTTCGCTTCATCGAGACTTCCGAAACGCAGGGAATTGAGGGAAGCGATAGGCCTGGCCCCCATGGTAAAAATATCCCGGTGAATACCACCGACGCCTGTTGCAGCGCCCTGAAACGGTTCTATTGCTGAAGGGTGATTGTGTGATTCAATTTTAAAAACTACACCGTATCCATCGCCAATGTCCATCAGACCGGCATTTTCTTCGCCTGCCTTAACCAGCATGCGCCTGCCTTCACGAGGTAGTGTTTTAAGCCATTTTATTGAATTTTTATAACTGCAATGTTCGCTCCACATGCCACTGAAAGCACAGAGTTCATTGAAGTTGGGAGTTCTCTCGAGTTTTTGTTTGATCAGTTCAAATTCTTCCGCGGTGATCCTAAGCTGTGCTGCCGTATTAACTGTTACTTCCATGATAGTTTTCAAAGGCCGAAATTAAGGTATTCGAATATTCCTCTATGATTTTGCACATGCCGAATTTTTTTAAAACAAGCTGGCGCGCGTTTTTTCCCATCTTCATCCTTTCGTTTGCTGAAATATTCAACATTTTCTCCATTTTATCAGCCAGGTCGAACGGATCATTAAGATTACAGATGTAGCCGGTTGAATTGTTGAGCACTACTTCTTTACAGCCGCGGTGATAAGAAGTGATTGCAGGTATTTCCATGCTGGCAGCTTCCATAAGGCAGCGCGGCACTCCCTCATTATAAAATGAAGGGAACACCATGCAATCGGCTTTTTGCAGGTGAGGCCGCACGTCATCCGCAAAGCCCAGGTAGTTGATCAGTCCCTCATCCTGCCACTTTTTTATGGTATCAGGTGAAATTGCATCCGGGTGATTTTTTTCATAGAATCCTATCAGCGAAAACTTAACATTGTAATTTTTCTTTTTAAGTATACGCGCCGCGTCTGCATACAATCCTATTCCTTTACTTTTCAGCAGACGGGTGCTCATAATAAATTCAAAAGGGCTGTTGTTATTTTTAGTTTTTACTGGCGCAAAATGATCTGTGTTAACTCCTTCGCCCGGAAGCACTTTCATTTTGTTAATGGAAACAATCTTTTCTGTTATGAACACTTTCGCATCTTCATTGTTCAGGAACCATACTTCACTGGCATGTTTAAGCGCTTTACGGTACAGTGTTCTTATAATGCGGAATAAAAAGTTTCGCCTGGCGAATGGATAACCTAAACCGGTTATCACCGCAACGCTTGGTATCCTTTCAGCAGCTGCGGCTAGCGATCCATAAATGTTAGGCTTTGCTACGTAATGAAAAATAAAATCCGGTTGATTTTTTCTGTAAAGCGTACGCAGCTCCCTGTAAAAAAAGTAATCTTTGATAGGGTTCTCGCTTTTATTGTTGAAGTGTACCGGTATAAAATTACAACCGAGGGCTGTCAGTTTTGCTGTGTATTCATCTGCCGGTGCAAAAACAATAATCTTTACCTTATTTGACAGCAGCCACCTTATTATGTCGAGACGAAAATTAAATACAGACCATGCACTGTTAGACACAAAAGCAATGGTTTTATTTGGGGCTATCGGACCATGTATACCCATATATTGATATCAAAAATATAGATTTGACCATGAATAAACCACAACTGCTTGCAGGGTTTGCAGTGAAGGTATTGATGGGTTTACTTTATGGTTACGTGTTTATGCATTATTACCAGGGCGATGATACCTGGAAGTTTTTCCGGGCTTCGCTCTCAGAAACACAACTTCTGCTGAATGATCCAAGACTTTTTTTCATTAATGAATTCACACCGGCCAACGCGTTGCAAACCGGTACCCATACCGCGCAGGTCATCAGCATCTATCTGAACGACCTGCAGTATGTGCTGGTGGTAAAAATCATGGCGGTGATGAATCTTGTTACAAAAGGAAATTACTATGTGAATTCGATACTATTCAATGCGGTAGTATTTTTCGGGCATTACTGGTTATTCATGCTGATGTGCAGGCTGTTCCCTTCAAAGGAGAGATTATATTTCCTGATCATTTTCTGTTTCCTGCCTGCTGTTTTCTGGTTGAGCGGCATCAGGGTAGACGGATGGTTGTTCTTTTTTCTTTCGCTGTTTTTAAACAATATGGCAGGGAAGCATATTAATTCAGTCGGCAGGTGGCTGCTGGTGGTAACCGGCTTTGCAGGTGTAATAATCTGCAGGCCGCAGGTAGCTGTTTGTACAGCACTTGTGGCTCTCGCATATTTCTGCCATGTCCGGTTCGGTAAACCGTTATTAATGTATGGAGCAGTATGCCTTTTAGCTATGATTGCATTCTTTGTTCCTTCAAATAAACCGGCACATATTGTTGCACAAAAACAAAATGAATTTTTACATTTAAAAGGCACTAAATTTAAGCTGGATAAACTGGATGATTCACCGGCCAGCTACCTTAATGTATTTCCACAGGCTGCCGGCAATACTTTTCTGAGACCGTTTCCCTGGGAAGCAAAAGGATTTTTACAATTAATGGCATCTGCGGAAGTAATTGTATTCTGGATGATCATTATTGCTGGGATTGTACAAAGGCATGAATACTGGAAAATTCGGTTATATCAGCCGGTGGTTTTGATGTTGCTCATACTGGGAATATCGACTTTTATAATAACTGGGTATATTGTACCTTTTCCCGGAGCAATTGTAAGGTATAAGGCTATAGCGGAAATTCTAATTTTATGCGGTGTGGCCTCCTTGTCAAAGTGGAACGAAAATTTAGATTATAATAAAATATAATATAAGTTTTTTTGGGCTAATTTGGTTAATACAAGCGCAAAAGTTGAAAAAAAATCGGTTTTTGCATTAAAGTGTCTATTAATATTACCAGAATCAACTTTAAAAGTTTTTTACCCCGTCATTTTATCGTTTATTTGCATTTCCTAAAAATTTATAAATGGAATCATTACGCTTCAAGGCAATCAACGACCTCACCAGTACCTCTAACGGAAAAGATCTGGGACGTTCAACTAAGATCACTGCTATTTTCAATGAAAATGTATTTACAATTAAAGTAGCAAGGGAATTTTTGAGCGATGAGGCTTATAAAAGCCTCGCCGGGTCAATTAAAGGCGGCAAGAAAATAGACCGCACGGTGGCTAACCAGATCGCTTCTGGTATTCGCCAGTGGGCAGAATCTAAAGGTGTAACGCATTTCACACACTGGTTCCAGCCACTTACAGGTTCTTCAGCTGAAAAGCATGATACATTCTTTACGCTGAAAGGCGACGGCACGCCAATCGAAACTTTCGACGGCGACACGCTCATTCAGCAGGAGCCGGATGCTTCATCATTCCCCAGCGGAGGATTGAGAGCAACATTCGAAGCACGCGGCTATACAGCATGGGATCCTTCTTCACCCGCATTCATCATGGATATCGGCGAAGGCAAAACACTTTGCATTCCTACTATTTTTGTTTCATATACAGGCGAGCTGCTCGATTACAAGGGGCCATTATTAAAAGCCCTAGAATCACTTGGCAAAAACGCTGTTGAAGTGTGTAACTATTTCGATAAAAACGTTACAAAAGTTACTGCCACCCTCGGCTGGGAGCAGGAATATTTTGTAGTAGACGAAGCGATGTTCAATGCACGTCCCGATCTGGTATCAAGCGGCAGAACAGTATTCGGTCACGCTCCTGCAAAAGGACAGCAACTTGAAGACCACTACTTCGGTTCAATCCCCGAAAGAGTGTATGCTTTCATGAGGGACTTTGAAACTGAATCATACAGGCTGGGTATTCCATTAAGAACAAGGCACAATGAAGTTGCACCTTCTCAGTTCGAGTGCGCACCAATATTTGAAGAAGTAAGCGTAGCGGTAGACCATAATACACTCCTCATGGACATTATGGACCGCGTAGCAAAAAGACATAAACTAAGAGTGCTGCTGCATGAAAAACCGTTTGCCGGTATCAACGGAAGTGGTAAGCATAACAACTGGAGCATGGCCACAGACACAGGCGTTAACCTGCTTGCACCTGGTAAAACTCCAAAAACAAACCTGATGTTCTTAACGTTCTTCGTTAATGCCATCAAAGCTGTACATGATTATGCCGACATTCTGCGTGCATCCATCGCATCTGCGGGTAACGATCACCGTCTGGGAGCCAATGAAGCACCTCCCGCTATCATTTCTGTATTCATCGGCGGTTACCTTTACAAGGTGCTCGAAGATGTGAAGCAGAGAGTAGGTGACAAGTTCGACGAGCAGGATGAAGCCATCCTGAAGCTCGACCTGCACAGGAGCATTCCCGAATTGCTGATGGACAATACCGACAGAAACCGTACTTCTCCTTTCGCTTTCACCGGCAATAAATTTGAATTCAGAGCTGTTGGTTCAGCTGCAAACTGCGCCAATGCAATGACCGTTCTTAACACCATTATGGCTGAAACACTGAAACAGTTCATAAAAGATGTTGATGCGCTGATAGACAAAGGTGAAAAGAAAGAGATCGCTATCATGCATGTTATCCGCGAATACATTGTAAGCAGCGAAAAAGTTCTTTTCGAAGGCGATGGTTACAGCGATGAATGGCACGCTGAAGCCGAAAAAAGAGGTTTGCCTAATGTACGCACAACCCCTTACGCACTGGATGCAATGGTGACTGAAAGAGCCAAGCACATCTTCGAAAGCAACAACGTTTATACACATGCTGAACTTGAAGCACGCCATGAGATAGAACTTGAAAAATACATCAAGAAAGTACAGATCGAAGCACGCATTATGGGTGAACTTGCTACAAGCCACATCCTTCCTGCAGCTATCCGTTACCAGAACGTTCTTCTTGAAAACATCAAAGGGCTTAAGGAAGTTGGACTTGCAGATGAAACTTATGCTAACCAGAAACAAATTCTCGTTAAAATCTCTGAGCATATCAGCAAAGTGAGCGACCTGGTAGAAAAGATGATCGAGGCAAGAAAGAAAGTAAATACCATCACTGACACGCGCGAAAAAGCAATTGCTTACTGCGAACAGGTGAAGGAAGCATACTTTGATAAGATCCGTTACAGCGTTGACAAGCTCGAACTGCTTATTGGCGATCAGTACTGGGCTCTGCCGAAGTACAGGGAAATGCTTTTCCTGAGATAATGAATAGGCTAACTATATATTTAACAGAACCCCGGATAATTTCCGGGGTTCTTAGTTTTAAATAAAAAAGCGTCTGACAATCACTATTCATTTTCATCATCGTAAAATGTGATCAGCTTGCGCTTTTCTACTTTCAGGTAGAATTCAGACATCTTTATTCTGAAATATTTCAATAAAACAAACATAGTGCACACCGAAGGATTCAATTTGCAGGTTTCTATTCGCCCTATATGTATATTGGTCTCAAGGTATACTTCCTGTTGGCTTACTCCGCGATCTTCACGAAGCTCCTTTAATACCAGGGCAATGCTGAGTAATAATTTATCGTCTCTGATTTGCGCCATGAAGAAACAAGATGAGACGATTTAAAAGATAACAGAATAACCTATTTGTCATTATTTATAGTGTATCATTCACACATGCATCACCACTAAAAGTGTATTTTAATTTGCCTGTTTGTGCAAAATAATTAGAATAATTTAGCTTTCATATAAGACGAATTACGGTATGACAATGATGAAACAAACTATGAGATGGTACGGACCAGATGATCCGGTTTCGCTTTCCGATATAAGGCAGGCAGGATGCAGCGGCGTCGTTACAGCTTTGCATCACATAAAAACGGGACAAGTATGGACCAGAGAAGAATTATTGAAGCGCCGTGCTGAAGTTGAAAATGCAGGCATGGTATGGGAAGTTATTGAAAGCCTGCCGTTGCATGAAGAAATAAAAATGCACACCGGTGATTTTCATAAATACATCAGCAACTACAAAGAAAGCCTTCGCAATATTGGTGAATGCGGACTAAAAGTGGTGACCTATAACTTTATGCCTATCCTCGACTGGATGCGTACGGACATCAGTTATAACATGCCTGATGGCAGCAAGGCTTTGCGATTTGAAAAATCGGCATTCATTGCATTTGACATTTTTCTTCTCAAACGGCCAAATGCACACAAGGATTATTCCACATCAGAAATAGCAAAAGCCAAAGCGCACTTCAATAAAATGAGTGAAGAAGAAAAGAAAACGCTTTACCATAATACACTCCTCGGCCTTCCAGGAAGAGATGATCAATTTTCAGAAGAAGAAATACGTGCAGATCTGAAAACATATGAGAATATTGATGCGGCCGCACTTAAACAGAATTTATTTTATTTTTTAAGAGAAGTAGTCCCTGTAGCTGAACAAGCTGGATTAAAAATGGCTATTCATCCCGATGACCCTCCCTATTCTATTCTGGGCTTGCCGCGTGTAGTGAGTACAGAAAAGGACGCAGTAGATATAATCAATGCCTCGCCTTCTGCAGCCAACGGCTTGTGTTTTTGTACAGGATCTTATGGTGTAAGGTCAGACAATGATCTGCCGGGAATGGTTAACCGCCTTGGTGACCATATACACTTTCTGCATCTTCGTAACACTACTTCTGATGCTGAAGGAAATTTTTATGAAGCCGACCATCTGGATGGTGACACAGATATGTATGCAGTTGTGAAAGAAATAGTACAGCTGATGAAAAGAACCGGCGTATCTATTCCTATGCGGCCTGACCATGGTCACCAGATGCTGGACGACCTGAAAAAGAAGACCAATCCTGGTTATTCGGCTATTGGCAGGTTAAGAGGACTGGCCGAATTAAGGGGTCTTGAACTGGGAATAATCAGATCATTATAGAACGTTGTGCACATCCTTCACTCACGTTGTCAGTTAATCAGAGACAATCATATTCCACCTTCGTGGTAACCGCACCATTGAAAAAATTATCGTTGGTAGGATTCATTGACAGCGGCAATCCTATTGAGTTATACTTTGGCTGCACTGCAGCATTATTCATACTATAATTGCGCATTACAAACTGAAAAATTTTATTCTGTCGCAGGGGATTTATTTTATTGTCATAGCTTGAGGATTTCCAGCCAGCTACTGCCAGGTTTCCACGACTGTCGTACGTAAAGGTTGGGCGACGCGTTGGATTTAATGTTCCGCTTACATTGTATTTATTTACAATTGTTTCCTTTATCACCCTGTCCACTCCATCGTATTCAATCGTAGACACGTTAATAATATCAATTTTCCCATCTCCGGCATTATATTGAATCAAGGAATCTTTAAGGATCTGGCTACTTCCATTGTATTTATAAAAATGCTGCTGCTGAATGAAAAATCCATACGTCAGTTGCCATTCAGTTAACCTGTTTTGTGCATCATATTTAAAATAGTGGTTATGAACACCCGTTCCGCCATTTGAATACAGCAGGCTATAAGGGTTACCTGCCCTGTTGTATGAAAATAATGCTGATTCACCATACTGGAATATGCGGCGGATCTTGCAAAGATTTAATTCAGCAGCCGTTGCATCACTTGAAACAGTCTGAGAAAGAGAGTCTGTTTTTGAAATATCTTTTTGACAACGTGCCAGAAATAGCGATGCAGAAAAAACAAGCAAGGCAATGTTGAATATTTTTTTCATTACGATCGGCCTTTTATAGTGAGTTTAAAAAAGTGACTCAGGCAATGAAGAGAGTGGCTACTCAAGAATAAACAGGATGCCTTTATTCACAATGAAGTAATACAATTTACCAAACTTTATGCTAATTACATAAATTTACTCATGGCCTTCATCAGTGAAAATTTTCTACTCCAGTCGAAAACTGCACAGCGGCTCTATCATGATTTCGCTAAAGACCTGCCTGTTATAGATTATCATAATCATCTGCCTCCACAAGAGATCGCAGAAGATAAAAACTTTGAAAATATTACGCAGGCATGGCTGTGTGGTGACCATTATAAATGGAGGGCTATGCGCATGTGTGGTGTTGATGAAAGTTATATCACCGGAAACAGATCGGACGAAGAGAAGTTCATGAAGTGGGCCGTAACGGTTCCGTCAACACTGAGAAATCCTCTTTACCACTGGACGCACATGGAGTTGGAACGATACTTTGGCATCAAAAAGATACTTAATGAAAATACGGCCCGGAAGATCTACGACAAAAGTTCTGAAAGATTAAGATCTCCGGAATATTCAGTCAGGAATCTGCTGAAGCAGATGAATGTAAAGTTGTTGTGCACCACGGATGATCCGATTGATTCACTTGCCTTCCATAAAAAAATCAGGGAAGATAATTTTGAGATCCAGGTATTGCCTGCATTTCGTCCCGACCAGGCAATGAACATTTCAAATCCCGATAAATTTAAAACCTACCTCGCGAAATTGCAGATGTCATCAGGCATTAGCATTCATTCTTTTGACAGGTTCATTTCGGCTCTCAGGAACCGTCATGATTTTTTTTCATCGATGGGATGTAAAATTTCAGATCATGGACTTGAAGAAATGTATGCAGAACAGTTCACAGAAAAATCCGCATCCGCCATATTTGAGAAAGTGATTTCGGGTAACCGGCCCGAATATAAAGAAGAACGGGTTTTTAAATCGGCCATGCTCTATTATTTTGCTTTATGGGATCATGAAAAAGGATGGATACAGCAATATCACCTTGGTGCTTTGCGCAACAACAATTCAAGAAGGCTCAAGGAACTCGGTCCGGATACGGGATGGGATTCCATTGGTGATTTTCAACAGGCAGCTTCTTTATCTAAATTCCTGGATAGCCTGGACAAAGAAAATAAGCTTACTAAAACCATTATTTACAATCTGAACCCTGCGGATAATCATATGATGGCTTCGATGACCGGTAATTTCAATGATGGGTCGGTTGCAGGTAAAATACAATGGGGTTCCTCGTGGTGGTTCCTTGATCAGAAAGATGGTATGATACAACAGATGAACACGCTGAGCAACATCGGGCTGATCAGTAAATTTATTGGTATGCTTACGGATTCCAGAAGCTTCCTTTCTTTTCCGCGACATGAATATTTCAGAAGAATATTATGCAATCTTTTTGCAGAGGATATTGAGAACGGAGAAATACCAGATGATACCGATTTGTGCGGAAAAATTATACAGGATATTTGTTATAATAATAATGTAGAATATTTTGGCTGGAAGGTATAAATTATGCCATTTGCCCTGTGCCCTTTCATGCCAAAACCTTAATCCTCTCCCTTGCCCATTTCAATGCAATGTCAAGCTGTTGCTTCATGGAGAGGTGTGAATTATCCAGGATAAGTGCATCTTTAGCCTGATGCAGAGGACTTACTTCTCGATGCGAATCTATGTAATCACGCATTTCAAGGTTGGTCTTTATTTCCTCTACTGTGATGTTCGGATTCTTCTCATAAAGTTCATTGAATCTTCTTTCAACACGTATGGCATTGTCGGCTGTCATGAATATTTTCAGTTCGGCATGTGGAAACACTACTGTACCGATATCTCTTCCATCCATTACTATCCCTTTATTTCTGCCAAGGGCTTTTTGCTGTTTCACTGCAAAGTCTCTTACTTCCCTGATCGCTGCAACTTCACTAACTTTTTCTGCTACCACGAGGTCTCGGATCACGTACTCAACATTCTCTCCGTTAAGATGTGTTTCGCTTGATTCACTTTTGTGATTGAATTCAAACTCTATATTGATTTCGTTCAAACCTTCCTTTACTGCGTCCGTATTTGACCAGTCAATATGGTTACGTAAAAAATACAATGTAATAGCACGGTACATCGCCCCGCTGTCAATATAAATGTATCCGAGCTCCTTTGCAAGTTGTTTTGCGAGTGTACTTTTTCCACACGACGACCATCCGTCTATTGTGATGATTATTTTTTGCAAGGGCGACATGAGTCAAAGGTAAGTTAAAGGTCAAAAGGAAAAAGTGAAAAGTTGTTTTCGGTTCAACGCTGTACATTCTAGTTTAAAGTTGCTTGAATGTAATTTTTTCAATGCAGATCCTTCGCTTCGCTTAGGATAACTTTTAAAAGTTAAAGGTCAAAAGTTAAAACTGAAAAGTTGGGTTAGATTGAAAAAACAAAAAAGCCGCGAAACAATTTCGCGGCCAATTGATATTAGTCTGATAAACTTTTACCTTTTATCTTTTCATTTTTTCATGCTTCTGATTTTTCCTTTGTAGGTTCTTTCAGCGTAAACAGGATCTTCGTTTTATCTGCATTAAGATCTGCAACCATCGTATCACCTGGTTTCAGGTTTAGGCTCAGTATCTCTTCTGCAAGCGGATCTTCGAGATATTTCTGAATAGCCCTGTGCAGCGGACGTGCTCCAAACTGAGTGTCATATCCTTTTTCTGCAATGAAATTTTTCGCTTCTTCTGTAAGCTCGATTGTAAATCCAAGATTGCTTAATCTTTTCATTACACTCTTCATCAGAATGTCAATGATCTGAAAGATATTGTCTTTTGAAAGAGAATTAAAGATGATCACATCATCAATACGGTTGAGGAACTCGGGAGAAAAAGTTCTCTTCAGTGCCTTTTCAATAACCGCCTTATTATTTTCATCACTGTTCTGAGCTCTTGATGCAGTTGCAAATCCAACACCTTCACCAAAATCTTTCAGCTGGCGAACGCCGATGTTGGAAGTCATGATGATGGTTGAATTCTTGAAATCAACTTTTCTTCCAAGACCATCAGTAAGCTGGCCATCATCAAGTACCTGCAGCAGGATGTTATAAATATCCGGATGTGCTTTTTCAATTTCATCGAGAAGGATCACTGAGTAAGGTTTCCTGCGAACTCTTTCAGTAAGCTGTCCCCCCTCCTCATATCCAACATATCCCGGAGGTGCACCAATCAACCTGCTTACGGTGAACTTTTCCATGTACTCACTCATGTCAATACGGATGAGCGCATCTTCAGAGTCGAACATGTAACGTGCCAGTGCGCGGGCAAGTTCAGTTTTACCTACACCGGTTGGACCAAGGAATATAAATGTACCGATCGGTTTCTTCGGATCCTTCAACCCTACCCTGTTACGCTGGATGGCTTTTACCACTTTCTGAATGGCGTCGTCCTGTCCAACCACCATTCCTCTCATTTCGTCCGACATTTTCCGAAGCTTTTCGCTTTCTGCCTGCACCATCCTTTTCACAGGGATGCCGGTCATCATGCTTACTACTTCGGCAATTGCTTCTTCATCTATAGGGTAACGCTTATGCTTGCTTTCTTCTTCCCAATGATTCTTGGCTTTTTCAAGGTCTTCCTGCAGGCGCTTTTCAGTATCACGGAGTGATGCGGCTTCTTCGAACTTCTGGCTTTTCACCACTTTGTTCTTTTCCACCTTCACATCTTCTATCTTCTTTTCGAGTTCAAGGATTTCCTTTGGAACATTGATGTTCTTCAGGTGAACCCTTGCGCCTACTTCGTCCATTACATCAATTGCCTTGTCGGGCAGCAAACGGTCGGTGATGTAGCGGTCGCTTAGCTTAACGCAGGCATCAATAGCATCATCACTGTAGTTTACGTTATGATAGTCTTCGTATTTAGACTTGATATTATTAAGAATGAGTATTGTTTCATCAACACTTGGTGGCTCTACCATCACTTTCTGGAACCGGCGGTCGAGTGCTCCGTCTTTCTCGATGTACATTCTGTACTCGTCAAGTGTTGAAGCGCCAATGCACTGGAGTTCTCCGCGTGCAAGAGCGGGTTTGAAGATATTTGATGCATCGAGTGAGCCGCTGGCTCCGCCTGCCCCGACGATTGTATGAATTTCATCTATGAACAGGATCACATCACGGTTCTTTTCGAGCTCATTCATGATCGCTTTCATGCGTTCTTCAAACTGTCCGCGGTATTTTGTTCCTGCAACAAGTGCGGCAAGGTCGAGTGAAATTACTCTCTTGTCGAACAGTACTCTGGACACTTTACGCTGAACTATACGAAGGGCAAGACCTTCCACGATCGCTGTTTTACCAACACCCGGTTCTCCAATAAGGATTGGGTTGTTCTTTTTACGGCGTGAAAGTATCTGCGAAACTCTTTCAATTTCTTCTTCGCGTCCAACTATCGGATCGAGTGCGCCACTTTCAGCGAGGCGTGTAATGTCTCTTCCGAAGTTGTCAAGCACCGGTGTTTTGCTTTTAGCGGTACCGGCGGCGCGTGACTTCTGTTGAGAGTACTTTTTTTCCTCATCAAAGTCGTCATCATTTTCTTCAGCGTATTCGCTGCGAACGTCGTTACTTTTCACGACGCCTAGTTCATTTCTGAATAAATCGTAATCCACATCAAATTGATTTAAGATTTGAGTAGCTATATTTTCTTTATTCTTCAGGATAGAGAGCATCAGATGCTCCGTTTCAACAGTAGGACTTTTCAACGCTTTCGCTTCCAGTACGGTGACCCTGATCACCTTTTCTGCCTGCTTGGTCAATGGCAGGCTATTTATATTGGCAATGTTCTTACCGGTTTTGTCTTTTACTGCGAGTTCTACTTCTTTTCTAAGCTCATACAGATCAATGTTAAAGCTCTTCAGGATCCTGACGG
>DATLDR010000176.1:0-5021 GCA_035525775.1 Flavitalea sp. | reverse complement strand
CACATTGAAATGGCTCATCAGGAAAATTCTTTTTGTATCCCATATCCCAAAAAACAAAAGTACCGGGACTGCATTCTACATTTCTTTTAATATGTGCACGGAAAGTTGGAGAGCCGCCGGCAACTATTGAAGCTGATCTTCCAGTGATCTGAGAATAATAAGCTTGTACTTTTTCTATTTTCTTAAAACCTTTATCCGCTTGTTGCGACCTTATATCGAAATTCGTATTGGTGATGTGGCCATCATATAAATGAAGTCCTTTTACAAAAATGCCCGGCAATAATAATAGCTGATCAAGCAGGTCTTTTGCTGAACCAGCATCAACTCCTGTTCTGTTCATTCCTGTATTTATGTCTATCCACACATTAGCTATCAAGCCAGCTTCATTAAATATGGAAGATATTTGTTCGGCAGATTCAAAATTATCGATTAAACAACTGAAGTGAGTAGCAGGATAATTCGTGATAACATTCAGAAACCTATTAACCTTAGGTCCTACCGGCTGATACGCCAGTAAAACATCTTTTGCTTTAACAAGGCCCAGCACTTCTGCCTCTGCAATAGTTGCACATTTAAATTTTTGTATACCTGACAACATCATCATCTGGCACACTTCGTTGATTTTATTTGTCTTTATATGAGGCCGTAAATTGCCGGCATCTCCTATCAGTGAAAGCGCTGTATCAATATTCTGTTGAATACGCGTCCTATACAACAGAAGAGCAGGTGATTCAATTTTCCCTATATCAGCAGTTTCATACCATTCCATCAGCTGTTCTTTTTATTTTTTTATTTCGTTATGCCCATGCGCGCCTTAAAAAGCGCAACCAGTTTTTATGGAATATATTATTGATGTCATCTTCATCATAACCTCTGCGGTTCAGAATAGAAATCAATTTTTGCAGATCTGATATATCTTCCAGGTCATATGGCGACTGCTCTTTACCGTATGCACCATCCAGGTCACTTCCGATTCCTATGTGTAGACTGTTCCCTGCGATCTGGCATATATGATCATAATGTTCTACTAACTTTTCAAGATTTATTCCTCTTTCGCGGGGATCATGAAATCCACGTATCCAATTATCCGTTAACATCCATGTATCCAGTACTCCACCGATCACCGCATCTCTATCCAATAAAATTTTGATCTGATCATCCGTCAGCTGACGCTGATGATTAACCAGTGCTCGGCAATTATGATGGCTTGCCCAAATTGGCCCTTTGAAAAGATCCGTAGCCTGTTTGAATCCTAGATCCGTTAAATGTGTTACATCAAGTATCATATTCAGCCGATCCATTTCCTTTACCAAGTCTTTTCCTGCTAATGTTAATCCCTCTGTGGAACCGGTACCATATGCATACCTGCCTGGACCGTAATGTGCAGGGCCGCATGCACGAAGTCCGTTCTCATAAGCTTTTACGAGGTAAGAAATATTCACCAGTGAATCTGCCCCTTCCAGGCTTAAGATATATCCGACTGGCTTGTTATTGTCCATGATCGTATCATCTAACCATAAAGCTATGTGCTTGTCGAGTGCTGCAAGATTGGTGATCTGAATCATTTCACCCTGTTCCTCCATCGATCGGTACCAGGCAAGTTGCGCCTGAGTGATACCCCATGCTATTTCTGGTGAGTTATAGCCTGGTAACGGATTTCCTTCTTCTACATAGCGTGCTATCTGCGTAGCTACTACCAATCCTACTTTACCTTTCCTCAGTTCGGGTAAAGCAACAGTGCCTTTTGCCCGATCTAGTTTATCAGTTAAACCTATTTCACGATTTCGAATTTGTGATACGGTCTTTTTGAGATCCCTGTTCCATTCAATCGCGTTCATGGCGATATCCAGATGCGCGTCAATAATAAAAACTGATTCTGTACTCATTAAGCCAACTGATTTTGCACTTGTTTGAATATTCTTACCCTAATTTATTTGATTAGAGCAATTGCATCTATTTCTATTTTTATCCCCTCACCAAGCCCTGATTGCACTGTAGTTCTTGCAGGTTTGATATTTTTAAAGTATGTAGCATATACTGCGTTGTAACGATCGAAATCATTAATATCTTTTAAATGAACAGTACACTTAACGATGTTTTCCATAGTACATCCTGCCTGTTCGCATATCTTCATAATATTATGCATGGTCAGGTGTGTTTCAGCTTCGATTTCACCTAGTTCATATTTTCCTGTTTTAAAATTTACCGGACCCTGGCCACTGACGAATAACCAGTCTCCCGCTATCACTCCCGCAGAATAAGCACCTGTTGAAAAGTTCTTGTCTGCCTTTTCCGGATGAACAATTTCTTTTTTATCCATTTTGCGCTAAATTTTTAATATCTTTTTTAATTGTCAGTAAAGATTATACTTCTGAATGCAATGAGCAAAATGGTCTGTCATATACACAGCACCATTTTTGGTTACCGTTATGCCAAGAGGAAAATATCTGCTATCATTGAAAGTACCGGTAGTTAACCAATTGATCAGAGGTTTACGATCTGGATCCAGCATCTGAATACTGAAATTATATCGGTCGCAGATAAAAACTTCACCGCTGTTATTCACAGCAATGCCATGTGGTTCGCTGAATGTGCCTTTTTTTGCATTTTTCCCTTCCCCATATTCTCCAAATCGGTTTAAAAGCTTTCCATCTTTTGTAAAAACCACCAGACGGTGATTTTGCCTGTCAGATAAAATTATATTTTCTTGATGGTCTATTGCTATTTCATGAGGCATGTATATTTTAATACCAAAGATTTCAGCAGATCCCCATTGTTCAATAAATTTCAGATCTGAATCAAATTTCTGGATTCTGTAATTAAAAGCATCGATCACATATAAAACATTATCTTTTCCTGTTGCAATGCCATAAGGATATTTGAATTGTCCGTTCCCAGTTCCATATGCGCCGGTAGCTGAAATAAATCCGCCATCAGAAGTAAATTTCTGTATGCGGTTATTATTCATGTCAGATACATAAATGTTATTGACATTATCGATAGCTATGCCGTAAGGATAATTAAACTGTCCTTTTTCTTTTCCTAGTCTACCCCACATCTGAATAAATTTTCCTGAAGAATCAAATTTTTGTATCCGGTGATTGTGTTGATCCACCACGTAAATGTTGGAGGCATTGTCTGCAGCAATCATCGCAGGGAATTTAAATTCTCCCGGCTTATCGCCAAATTCTCCCCATTTGCCTGCGAGTACAACCGTTTGTGAATATATGCGGTCGCTACAAATTAAAATAACGGTCAAAACAATTAATAACCTGAACATTTTATTTAGTATTGTCAACAACTGTTATAAATTCTTCAATAAATTCTTTCGGCTGCGTGCGGTTACCCATTACATAATCTCTGCCAAAACCTCCATTCTGGCTAACATGCTTATTTAATGCAGTGTATTTTATTTTCACATAATCCTTAACATCAATGTGAATATCCGCATGTCCTTTACCGTTTTTCTGCGCAACAGCGTCCAGAAACCAACCGTTGACAGACATCCATAATTTGCCTTTAAACTGATTCTGTTGCATTGCCTTTTTTACTGCGAGGTAAATCATATATGCCACATTACCATGATCCATTTTTTCACCACCAAGCGTGTGCGTAATAATAATTTCAGGCTTATATTTTATAAGTAATTCAACAATGGAGTCAACTTCACTATCCATGTAAGTAGCAATCGGCACTAACTGTCTGCCGGGAGGATCATATTCATTGTATTGTTCCGTACCATAATACACCATCTTTCTTCCCAGATAAAATGTTGGCTCTTTATAGTTAATAAACAACGGAACAGCAGGGTACACAGCAGCGGCCTGCCTGGCTTCTTCTTCCCTTAACTGGCTGGTTTCAAGAGCATCTGCCGGATATTTATGAGGTGAAGAAGATATTGAAAAGTCAGGTCCCTTATCATACCATGGAGTTCTTTCAAGGTTGCATCCATCCAGATTATTTATAGCCACTACGTATACACCTTTGTATCCGCTTGCTATATATTTTGCAAATGTCCCTCCTGCTATTTCATCCGCATCATCAGCATGTGCACCGAAGATCATTATACATTTTTCATTATTTACTTTTATTTGCGTAAAGGAAAATTGATATGACAAAACCAGTAATGCTAAACCAATAAATTTATTCATACGTATTTTCTCATTCATCACGGAGTGGGATATCCCGGATTCTGCGTTAGCAGCTGGTTAAGTCTTAGATCATTTTCAGGAATTGGAAACAGGTAATCATCTTCGCTAAAATTCTGAGTATACTTCGGCGAATTTTCCGGAAGAATCCTTTTTCTTACAAGGTCGAACCAGCGATCAAATTCAAAACAAAGCTCCCAGTTCCTTTCCATGATCACTCTTTTATCAAATTCATCTACTGACAATGCAGTAGTGAATTTTGGATGTCCTGCGTTAACAACATTACCGTTTGCGCGGTCAACAACCTGGTTCACTGCATCGCATGCAGCCTGTGTAGGTCCGTTATTCGCTTTATTTTCAGCTTCTGCGTATATCAGCAGAACATCTGCGTAACGGATAATAGGACAGTTAGCGGCATTCGTCCAGTTCTGATAATCAGATTCAGAAATATTAGGTGGCAACCATTTTCTGCAGGTTGGTCTCTGACTGCTCAATTCACTATAATTCTTTCCATCTATTGTAGTAAGAAAATATGCGTCTTTCCGGGGCTGATCGGGCCATAATGTATCCATCCTCGGATCCGCACCGAGGTCATTCCAACCATCCATTTCAGAAGGTGACCACGTTTCACCTTCAACAACTAAATAATTATAGTTTGCATTGAAGCTCCATAACTTTTCAGACGCGTATTTATTTTCAGATTTAAATACATCATGAATATCGGGGATCAATGTATAAGCACCATCGTCCATAACATCTTTTGCCGCCTGTGCAGCCTTTGCATAATTTTCAGTAGCATTCATTGGTGCCGTTGCCATGGTCAGGTATGCTTTAGCCAACAATCCTTTTGCTGCACCTTTATTTGGCCTGCCT
>DATLDR010000162.1:0-9306 GCA_035525775.1 Flavitalea sp. | reverse complement strand
AATAAAAAACATATGCTGGCAACTAGATTTCCGAGAATAAAATAGCCAACTCCTATCCGGGGGTCATAAATGGCACCTAATATTGTTTGCGGGTTGGTTTCATATGCTTTTTTCGCAACGAACAGGAAGAAAAAAACAACTGCTATATTAATGAATATTGAAGCCATGTTCACAAGGGCGTAACGCGCAGGGCGTTCCTCGAGCCTCAGCCGCGATAATGGAATCACGATCAATGTATCGAAAAATATTATCCAGATCATCCATGTTACATATTCAGGATGGTTTCGCAGTTCCAGAAATTGAGTGAGCGGAGTTTTAAAAATAAATAGCACGACTGTTAAAACAATCGTTGTAATAATTAATGAAATACTAAGTGTATTGTACAGTACCTTCCGGTCTTTCGTTTGTGCAAACCTGAAAAAACTTGTTTCGAGTCCGTAAGTGAATATTACATTCAGAAAAGGTATTACGGCATAAACCTGGGTAAGATCGCTGGTGGTGGCAGCATTAAACAGGCGGAAGCCAAGCAACGTTAATCCGTAATTGAGAAAGCGGCTGAAAATTTTGGGCACCCCGTACCATAATGTGTGACCCGCTAATTTTTTGATACCGCTCAACGATGCTGTTTTGGCGTTAAAATTAGTGGATATTGTTGAAGTTGTTTGATTATAGCAATTTTGTATAACCAATTAGTCCACCTTAAATTACACTGATTATGAAATCATTAATATTTACTGCAGTTTTTGTTTTTCTTGCAAACTTTTATCTTTTCGCGCAAACAGATCCTATTGAAGGAACCGTAGAATACCAGAGAGGTGAAAAACGCGCTGCAATCATAGAAGTTCCATACTCTGTGGATATAATAGAAGGAACATTGAAAGATTATCTCGCGAAAAGCGGGGTTAAGGAAGAACGACTCAAAGGCATGCAGGTTTTTAAAAATGCAAGACTTTCCCCAACTGATGGTGAAGTAGCGGATCTGTACTTTAAAATAGACAAGAAGCAAAAAAAAGTAGATAATATTTCTGTGGTATACCTGATCATGGGGCGGCCAAACGAAAATGTTGGCCTGCGCACAGCTGACGATGCATTCAGGATACAGGATGCGAAATCATTTCTGAGCCGACTGCAGTCACTGGCACAGGCATACGAACTTGAAACAAACATTACAAAAAGTGACGACAACATAAAAAAGTCTGAAAAAAAGCTGAAGGACCTGCAGGATGATCAAAAAGCCCTGGAAAAAAGAATACAGGATCTGCAGGATAAACTGGAGCAACGCAAAAAAGACCAGGAAAATACAACAGCTGAAATCAACAGGCTTAAAACTGAAAAGGAAACGCTGATAGGAAAAAGGACGACATCCCGCCTGGAACAATAAATGGTGAACAAGCTGTCATTTTTCGAAACGCCTTTATTTTTTCTGCGCAATCAAATAATTACCGCGCTGTTAATTGAAAAATACAGTATGATCAGCATTCCGCTTTTATTCATGGGAACGTAATTTCTGCCTGTTCTTTTTATGTTCCGACATACGTTTTTTTGAATCTAGCCTTTTTGACTTTGATGCTGCAGAGGGTTTCGTGGCGATTCTCTTCTTTTCTTTTTTCAAGGCCTGTTTCAGCAGATCATTCATTTTATTTATCACATCAGCTTTGTTGCTGAGCTGGGACCGGTGCACCTGGCTGCGAACCTGTAAAATTCCTGCGGTATTGATCCTGTTTTTTAACCTGGTCAGGATCGTCTTTTTTTGTACATCTGTTAACAGTAAAGTATTGCCAACATCAAAATAACCTTCCACCATTGTTTCAACCTTATTCACATTCTGCCCGCCCTTACCACCGCTTCTTGCTGTCTTGAAGGTTATTTCGGATGATATGTCAACAGGTACGTTCACGCCTGTAAATTTACAGTATGGAAATTACAATCAGCGATGCCCAAAAACAGGTTGATGGATGGATAAAAACCAAAGGAGTCAGGTATTTCAGTGAACTGACGAATATGGCGGTACTGACCGAAGAAGTAGGCGAGCTGGCACGAATCATGGCCAGAACTTATGGAGACCAGTCGTTCAAAGAATCGGATAAAAACCGCGACCTGGCCGATGAGATGGCCGATGTTTTGTGGGTACTGGTGTGCCTTGCGAATCAAACCGGAGTGAATCTTACTGAGGCATTTATTAAAAATCTGGAAAAGAAAAATCACAGGGATAATGAACGACATAAAAATAATCCCAAATTATAATTAACTCACCCTCACCGAAGGTGGCGCAAACCCCAAATGATCTGTACAATCCTGTATATCCGCACATCGAAAGCCCTGCCGGCTCAGGATGGCAATTTATTTATATTTTCGCCCTCCTATGGCTACAGACAGTAACAGGTTTCAGGAAATCATTTCACATTGTAAAGAGTATGGTTTTATTTTTCCTTCGAGTGAAATATATGACGGTCTGAGTGCAGTATACGATTACGGTCAATGGGGTACGGAGCTTAAAAGAAATGTCCGTGACCACTGGTGGCGCAGCATGACACAGATGCACGAAAACATAGTTGGCATCGACGCCGCAATTTTCATGCATCCAACTACATGGAAGGCAAGTGGCCATGTCGACAACTTCAGCGACCCGATGATCGATAATAAAGACAGTAAAAAACGTTACCGTGTCGACCATTTGCTTGAGGCTCATGCAGACGAGCTTGAAAAGCAGGGTGATGAAAATGGAGCAAAAGCTGTCCTCGCAAAAATGGATGAATTGCTTGCCACAAGTGATTACGACGGATTGAAAAAACTTATAGAATTACTCAATATCAAATGCCAGGTAAGCGGAACCGGTAACTGGACCGATGTACGGCAGTTCAACCTGATGTTTTCCACGCAATTGGGGAGTGTTTCTGAAGATGCAAACGAAATTTATCTAAGGCCTGAAACGGCCCAGGGTATCTTTGTGAACTTTCTGAATGTACAGAAAACCGGTAGAATGAAAATCCCTTTTGGAATAGCGCAGGTGGGTAAAGCCTTCCGTAATGAAATCGTTGCCCGGCAGTTCATATTCAGAATGAGGGAATTCGAGCAGATGGAGATGCAGTTCTTTATCAGGCCTGGCACACAAAAAGAATGGTATGAATTCTGGAAAGAAGAAAGAATGAAATGGCACCTTAGCCTTAGTATATCTGCAGAAAAATACCGTTACCACGATCATGTGAAACTGGCCCATTATGCGGATGCGGCCTGCGACATTGAATACAATTTTCCTATAGGCTTCAAAGAAGTTGAAGGTATTCATTCACGCACCGACTTTGACCTCAGGAACCATCAGGAATACAGCAAAAAGAAAATGTCGTACCATGATCCTGAACTCAACCAAAGCTATATTCCTTATGTTATTGAAACTTCCATAGGACTCGACAGAACGGTGATGATGCTGTTGAGTGAGGCATATACCGAAGAAGATCTGAGCACCGCAGAACGGAAAGATTCAAGAACAGTTCTCAAATTTCCTGCAGCACTTGCGCCAATAAAACTTGCCATTTTACCACTTACTAAAAAAGATGGTCTGCCTGAGATCGGTAAAGACATCATGAACACCTGTAAGGCACACTTCAAGTGCTTTTATGAGGAAAAAGATACGATCGGAAAGCGTTACAGGCGGATGGATGCCATTGGAACACCATTTTGTGTAACTGTCGACCATCAGACCAAAGAAGATAATACGGTAACGATCCGGTACAGGGATTCAATGGAACAGGAACGTGTTGCCATCAGTGAAATAAAAAGTATCGTCCTTGGAAATTTAAATCTCACCTATTAATCATACATTCATCATGCCCTGCCTTACGGATTGCAGCTTCACTCATTAGAACTTGAGAAATTGTAAATATTATAATACATAATATGTGGAACCTGCTTGTCATTGCTATTAAACTGAATGTTTTTATGCTTGCCGGCGTCGTAGCTTTCGCCTTCGTACTCGGTTACCTCGTAAGAACAAGTATGATGAATGAGTGTAAAGAAAAAATATTTGACCTTGAAAAAGAGATGCTGCGTGACAACGCACGTATTCTGGAGCTTGAGAAGGAAAAAGCCGAACTGCTTAAAAAGTTAAACGACCCGTTTAAAAAAAGTTAACCATACAGTTCAAGGTGTATTGCCTTCCGGTCAAAACCTAACGCCTGGATCCGTTGCTTTGCCTCATCGATCATGTTCTTCCATCCGCATAAATAAAAATAGGCCTGGTTTCCTGGTTTTTCTTTGCAGATCTCTTCGTAAACAGCATGTACATAACCTTTCCGGATTCCATTATTGTCGGGCTGCTCACGTGAGTATGTCGGAATGTAATTAAATGATTCAACCTTATTTTGAAGGTCTTTCATTTCCTGATTGTATAAGCCATCGCATAATTGCCTGCATCCGAATATCAGGTAAATATTCTGGTGCGGTACATTGTGGTCGAGAATATAATGTGTCATCGAACGGAAAGGCGCAATGCCGGTACCTGTACAGATAAAAAACAGGTCGCGGTCTATAGGCTCAGGCAAAACAAAAACGCCCTGTGGTCCTCTCAGTATTAGCTCACTTCCTACAGATACTTCCTTGAAAAGGTAATTTGTTCCTAAACCTCCTTCCAGCAGAACAATCACCAGCTCAAAAATATTGGTACCATCAGGCCATGAAGCAATAGAATAACTGCGCCAGCGCTTGTTTGGTTTTTCATGGATGGGAAGATCAAGTGTTACAAACTGTCCGGGTTTAAAATCGAATGATGGCAGCTCGGGTATTTCTATCCAAAAACGTTTTGTGGAAGGTGTTTCATCCTCGATGCGGATTACTTTACCGGTACGCCAGGGTTGTACAGCCATTAGTGAGGTTTAATGTTTTAAAAATACTAATTATTACCTTTGCACCCGCTGATATGAATTTGCCGTCGTTGCTTTCTTCTTTCTCGACCGATAACCCCCGCCTTTTTCAACTCGCGGACAGGTTAACTATGTCTTACCCGCAACATATTTATTGCAAAAATCTTCGAGGTAGTGCTGCATCTTTTCTTATTTCATCAGTATATCAGCATCATTTATTTGAAGGGCTCAATCATCTTATAATCTGTGATGATGCTGAATCTGCAGCCTATATACACAACACTGTTGAAAGTTTAACAAGGGCCCTTGATCTGTTTTACTTTCCTTCTTCTTTCAGGAACAGAAAAAATTTCAGTCTCCTTAATTCCAGCCACATCATGCTTCGTACAGAAGCGTTAACGAGGCTCACAACAGGAGGTAACAAAAAAATAATCGTCACCTATCCTGAAGCACTGTTCGAAAAAGTAGTATTGCCCGAAACGCTTTCAGGTAATATTATCCACCTGAGAAATTCTGATGTTATCAATGTTGATCAGATGATCGAACGGCTGATCAGTTACGGATTTGAAAGATCAGACTTTGTTTATGAACCCGGACAATTTGCTTTACGCGGAGGCATATTCGATATTTACTCTTTCGGAAATGAAAAGCCATATCGCATTGAATTGTTTGGAAACGAGATCGACAGCATCAGGATCTTTGACCCGGAAACCCAGCTAAGCGAAAGAAAGCTTGTGCAGGTAAGCATTATACCAAATGTTGAAACGCAGTTTGGCGGCGACGATAAAATATCATTGCTCCAATTTCTTCCTGAAAATACAATAGTATGGATGCAGGAATGGGAACTTACAAAAGACAGGTTGATTACGCAGGAAGAAGAATTTCAACTTTTTCTTGAACACGGTGCACCAACATCCTCTGAAGAAAATGCCGAAGCACGGGTTAAACTTACACAGGATGACTTTATCAGTGCGGTTCAGCTTGAAGAATTGTTCAAAGTAAGACATACTGTGGAATTCGGCCATCGTTCAACATGGCAAAACGATACGGAGATAGTTTTCGATACTAAAGAGCAACCTGCCTTCAACCGGAAATTTGATTTTCTTATCCGTGATTTAAAAGAGTGGGAAAAAAAAGGTTACGGCATTTATCTGTTTGCGGATAACCCGCGTCAGCTGGAAAGACTTCACAGCATATTTGAAGATCTGAAAGTTGAAATACATTTTACACCAATTCCTGTTTCTATCCACGAGGGATTCATTGAAAACGATGTAAAAGTGGTGTGTTATACCGACCACCAGATATTTCAACGTTATCATAAATACAAGGTTAAGCAGGCATACAATAAAAGCAAAGCACTCACGCTGCGCACGCTGCGCGAATTACAGCCAGGAGACTATGTAACACATATTGATCATGGTGTTGGAGTGTACAGCGGACTGCAGAAAATAGAATCTAACGGAAAAATACAGGAAGCTGTAAGGATCATTTATAAAGACAGCGACATATTATATGTTAACATTAACTCCCTTCATAAAATATCGAAATACACCGGCAAAGAAGGTACTGTACCCAAGATCAATAAGCTAGGTAGCGACACCTGGAGCAAACTGAAAGAAAAAACTAAAACGAGAGTTAAAGAAATTGCTTTTGATCTGATTCAGCTGTATGCGCAAAGAAAGGCGCAAACCGGTTTCGCCCATTCACCTGATAATTACATGCAGAATGAACTTGAGGCATCATTCATTTACGAAGACACGCCAGACCAGGCAAAAGCTACTGATGATGTAAAGAAAGATATGCAGTCCCCATCACCCATGGACAGGTTGGTGTGCGGCGATGTTGGATTTGGAAAAACGGAGATAGCGGTGCGTGCTGCATTCAAAACCTGCCTCGATGGCAAACAGGCCTCCGTACTTGTTCCTACAACCATACTTGCTTTTCAGCATTACAAAACCTTCAGGGAGCGTCTGAAAGATTTTCCTGTTACAGTTGATTACATCAACAGGTTCAAGTCTGCCAAAGAAAAAAAAGATACGCTTACCAGGTTATCCGAAGGAAAAGTTGATATCATTATCGGTACACATGGACTCCTTGCAAAAGATGTAAAGTTCAAAGACCTCGGATTACTCGTTATCGATGAAGAACAGAAATTTGGTGTGGCACACAAAGAGAAGATAAAAACTTTAAGAACAAACGTCGACTGCCTTACGCTTACCGCTACACCCATTCCGCGTACACTGCAGTTCAGCCTCATGGGTGCCCGGGATTTAAGTATTATCAATACACCACCTCCAAACAGGCAACCGATTCAAACAGAAGTGCAGGTGTTCAATCCTGATTTCATCAGGGATGCCATTTATTATGAAACAGAAAGAGCTGGCCAGGCGTTTTTTATACATAACAGGGTGTTGGGATTAGCAGAGATGGCAGGGATGATTCAGGAGTTATGTCCTGATTTAAGTGTTGGCTTTGCACATGGCCAACTTGAAGGTCATGAGCTCGAAGAAAGGATTCTCGATTTCATTGATAAGAAATATGATGTGCTGGTTTGCACAAATATTGTTGAGAGTGGCGTGGATATACCTAACGTGAATACAATAATCGTTAACAATGCGCATCAGTTCGGCTTGAGCGACCTTCACCAGTTGAGGGGACGGGTAGGACGAAGCAACAAGAAAGCATTCTGCTATCTGCTCGCGCCACCTTTGAGCACGCTGCCTAATGATTCAAAGAAGAGGTTGCAGACGCTTGAACAGCATAGTGAGCTGGGTAGTGGATTCCAGATAGCCATGCGGGATCTTGATATCAGGGGTGCGGGAAATATGCTTGGTGGTGAGCAGAGCGGATTTATGGCAGAGATTGGCTTTGAGATGTACCAGAAAATTCTTGATGAAGCAATAAAAGAACTTAAAAGAACTGCATTCAAAAATTTATTCAAGGAGGAAATATCCAGACAGGAAGATTTCGTTCAGGATTGTACAATAGATACAGATCTGGAAATACTGATTCCTGATAATTATGTGGAAAGCATTACTGAACGTTTATCACTTTATACACGCCTCGACAATTCAGAAAATGAACAGGAGCTTAGCGATTTTCAAGATGAACTGCAGGACAGGTTTGGTCCGGTTCCACCGCAGGTAGCCGACCTGTTTGAAACCGTGCGATGCAGAAGGTTAGCGGTTGAACTTGGTTTTGAAAGATTGTTTCTTAAAGATGAAACGCTTAAATGTTATTTCATCAATAATCCTGTTTCTCCTTATTTTGAATCCGGTGTGTTTCATTCCATTCTCAACTTTCTTCAAAAGGGTACAAACAAGGCAAAACTTAAACAGACCGGTAAACTTTTTATGCTGGTAGTAGACAATGTTGCTACAATGAGCAGCATTCTCAGGTTCTTAAGGGATATGAAGTTTTATGTGGACAGAAATATTTAAATTGTATCAAACTCCCTTAACATGACCCAGTCTAACACTATTCTTGGCACAGAAGAACAACCACTTGTTGCGCCAACAACCGATGAGAAAACTATGGCTATTCTGTCTCACATTTTATGCATTATAGGCGGTTTTATTCCTCCACTTATTATTTACCTGGTGAAAAAAGAATCACCGTATGTAACTGCGCATGCAAAAGAGTCGTTGAATTTTCAGCTAACAATGCTGATCGGGATCATCGTTTCAGCAATACTTATGATCATTCTGATCGGTTTTTTGCTGCTGTGGTTGTTAGGTATTGCAAATCTTGTACTGATCATCATTGCAACGATCAGGGCCAGTGAGAATAAGTTGTACAGATATCCTTTTTCGATCAGGTTCATTAAGTAATAAGTCTTTTCTCCATAACTACATGGGGAAGGGTTACTTCAACAAATTCTCCCCCGCTTATGTTATAACCGAGTTTTTCGTAAAACCCGGTGGCTGATTTTCGTGCATGCATGGTTATTTTCCTGTACCCCCGGTCCCTGGCTATATTTTCCGCAAACTGCATAAGTGCGCGGCCGATACCTTTACCCTGCAGGTTGTTGAGAACTGCCATCTGCCTTAAACGCACTGTTCCAGGTTCAGTTTCGATGAGCATGCAGCAGCCAAGCATTTTATCATCTTCAAATGCGCCTATCAGTATATCATCATTCTCTTTATCAAGCTCCTCCTTTTGAAAAGCAAGCCCTAAAGGTTTGCGCAGTATATCATTCCGCAACTGAACCATTTGCTGATATTCAGGAGTACCATAATCTATTAGCTTAAGCGCCATGCATTCTGTTGAAAAGTGTGTAATGGTTTGGTAATTGCAATATAAGAATTTACCTTTTACCGGATTTATAATTAAAAGTGAGCGTTTTGTTCAGATTATCTCAAAAACTATATTTTTGCAGCCGTAACTAAACTTTACAAAAATGTCAGACATAGCAACCAGGGTAAAAAAGATTATAGTTGACAAGTTAGGA
>DATLDR010000157.1:0-2460 GCA_035525775.1 Flavitalea sp. | reverse complement strand
GCCTAATTTATTATAAATGGCACCATATGCTCCATCGATCATATAACCTATTCCAAAATTTTCCGCATGTTTCTTATACTCAGGTCTTGTATTGAGCAGGTCAAGTGCTTTCCTGGGCATTTCCTGGGATATATATTGCTGTAGCAGGCCCTCATATGCCGGCATTTTCAGCTGTGCAAATTTTAATGAATCTGCGAGACGTATGGATTTCTCATAATAGTAAACCGACATATCATAATCCTTCTTATGCATATACAGCGTACCAATTGAGTAATTATCAATCGTACGCATGTATTTTTCATTTTCAGGGTGGTACACTGCCAGTTGGTTCATTGAACGCATAGCATAATCAATGGCCTTATCAAACTCTTTTAAATCAGCATAAAAACTGGAAAGATTGCTGTAACAGGTTCGCAGCAGGTAACTGTTTTTTGCCTCTTCAGCTATGCGCAATGCTGTCAGGTAATTGCGCAATGCAAGAATGCGTTCCGTCTTCAACTGGTAAATGCCGCCAAAAGTATTGTACACCGTTACCTTCAGGGTGTCCGATTTCAGGTTTGATATGTAAGACAGTGCCTGGGTGTTATAGTTCAGCGCCTTGTCGAAATCAGGCACCTTTGTGTAAATAGCAGATAACCCGAGATAGGCCTGTGCAGTCTCCTTGTCCATTTCATTTTTACGCGCGAGCTCCAGTGCCTGGTTATAATATTCAATGGACTTTGTTACATTTTCTTTTTTAAAACTCAGGTAACTGAAGCGGTCACCGTTAATCAAAAGGGCCTTGACCATCAGTGGCCGTTCCCGCGAAATCTCCGCTTCCCTGTTCATTTGTTCCGCGTACTTATCTGACTCGGCGGGATTTGAACCCATAGAGCTTCTTGCCAGTTTTCCAAGGAGATCCACTTTTTCTGCGGGGGTATGTGCCCTGCTTAATTTTGCCTTAAGCGTATCCGCTGCAGGATTCTGCGCTTGCAGTACCACGGAAAGAAAAACGCAACACAATAACATCATACACTTCATAAACAGCGATTTGGTAGTAGCAAAGTATAAAGAAATAGCCATAACGGATGCCTGTTAAGCCGGAAGAAGGAATTGTGTTGTTGAAAAGGATAGTTTTTGCGGAAGTCCTTCACTTATTTCCATTGCAGGGTGTTGATCAGGTGTTCAACATCCGCCCTCAAAAAATTATTTACAGGCATCAGCGAATCTGCATTGGGAGTTACTGAAAAATACAGCGCCCCTCTTAAAAAATGACGTGTTGTATCGGTTGCAAAAAACTGGTTGCCAGTTGCAGTATTTCCTTTTAGTGTAAAATAAACACCTGAAATCCCATTCGGGGTAATAAACTGTTCCGGTGTAATGCCGGTTGCTTTGTATGTATGCTGTTTGTAAGACATGGTAAATGCGTCATTCACCAGGGAATCAAAATTATTTTTTCTGCCGATTTCCTTATAGCTGATGTGGATCCTTGCATTAAATCGTGGGAAATCGATGTTGATCCAGTATGGATTCTGATTTACTTCTTCGAAAAACAGCGAATCCTTTACAACAGTTCCATAAACAGGATATTCAAAACGATAAGGATAAGAGGGAAGATCAAACTTCTGGTATTGCTTGGGGGGCAATTCGATTTTGAAGTAGCCCCGTGGTTTGGCCACGTAATCGCTGTTACAGGCGGCAATGGAAAGAACAAGTATGGCTATCAAAAATTCTTTACGCATCCTGGGATTCAATGGTGGAGATCTTTACAGTTTTGATACGGTTCTTTTCTATTTCCATTACGGTGAAATTAAAATCACCACTGGAAACAGTTTCGTTCATGGAAGGAAACTCACCGGCAAGTTCGAGTACCAGGCCTGCCAGCGAATCACTTTCCCCCTTCACCGAATCGAATGTATCTATGGGCATCCGCATGGCGCGGCAGAGATCATATAACATGATCTTCGCGTCCGCGACGTAGGAATTTTCATCAAGCTTGCGCACAGAGTTTTCTTCCTCGTCAAATTCATCCCTGATATCGCCAATAATTTCTTCAAGAATATCTTCCATGGTAACGATCCCGCTTGTACCTCCGAATTCATCTACCACTACGGCGAAGTGAATCCGTTTCGTCTGGAACTCTTTTAAAAGATCTTTGATCAGTTTCGATTCGGGTACAAATAAAGTAGGACGGATCAGTTTCCTCCAGTCAAGGTCAGGTTTATCCAGGCCAACCAGCAGGTCTTTTGTATTGAGCACACCAGTTATCTCATCGAGACTTGTTTTAAAAACAGGAAGCCTTGAATAATGAAGGTCTTCCACTTTTTTTATCAGGTCGGGGAGGGAGGTATTGTAATCAATTCCATTCACATCAAGCCTGAACTTCATGATCTGCTTTACGGTGATGTTGCTGAATTTGACAATGCCTTTCAGTATATTTTTTTCTTCGATCGATGTATCGACGATACATCGATCGAAGAA
>DATLDR010000153.1:0-3805 GCA_035525775.1 Flavitalea sp. | reverse complement strand
TATCGGCATCAATTGAATGTTTTTTAAACGTTTACAAGGTGAAGTAACGGTCATGCCACTCCCATTTTGCTGTTATTTTATTAACCAGCCAACAAATAAAAAACCCCGCAATTCCTTGCGGGGCCTGTGTTATAGTGAATTAGTTTGTTCAACCTATTCTTCAGCGTAACACGCCCCGCAAACAGTAAAGTCACCAATCGGACTCCAACCGTATTGTGCCTCTATGTTTATTTGTTTGCGATTCATGTTTCGTTGATTTGTTTATGCAAAGGTGTTAATAATTTTTCAATTACACCAAATAATTTGACAAGTTTTTTAAAAATATTTTTTCACTGCCATTTACCGATGAGGATATCTTCGGTTATGCATCAGGATTAATTGACGGGAAAAATGTTGATAGCCAACAGGAAACTTATACAACAGCGTTAGACGTTGCCGGGCTTGTACAGGTTGTTCTTGATGGCATAAATAATAATTCCGGCCGTGTTCTTCACTTCCATTTTTTCCATGATCTTCAAACGTAACCCCTCAACCGTACGCACGCTTAAAAAGATCTTCTCGGCAATTTGTTTGCTGGTAAGGCCATTACATATATCGGCAATGATGTCGATCTCCCGTTCGTTGAACTCGGGTTTTACTTTCTGCTTGTATGGATTGAACTTGCTTTTGGCAACCATTTGCGCCAGCTTGTTAGAGGTATGACGGCAATAGTAGGGTTGTTGCTGGTAGACCGATTTGATGGCTTCAATGATCTCGTTCTTATCGGCATTTTTTAAGAGGTACCCGCGGGCGCCAGCCTCTAACATATCGATAATAAGGTCCTCCTCATCAAACATGGTCAATGCGATGATACCTATATGCGGATAATGTTCGCTAAGGTGCCGGGTGGCTGCAGCCCCATCCATTACAGGCATTTTTACATCACTTATCACAATGTCTGGCTCTTGTGCTTTCACCTGCTCAATGAGGTCTTTTCCGTTGGCAGCTTCGGCTACCATTAAAATATCCGGCTGCTTTTGCAGCATTGCCCGCAATCCGTCGCGAAAAATTTCATGATCGTCCGCAATAGCAACTTTTATATTGCCATATGTTTTCATATAAACACCTGGTTCTGGTCAAATAGGAATTTCAATTGTATATGTGGTGCCTTTACCTGGCTCAGACTGGCAGGTAAGTTCACCGCCCATCACCTCGGTCCTGCTTTGCAAGTTACGAAGTCCAAGGCCGGGATTGTCCTTTACTTTCGCAAAATAATCAAAACCTTTTCCATTATCTGCGGTCATTAGCAAAAGACGGTCGCCTTCCGTTATCATTTTGATAATAAGCAGGGAGGCCTGGGCATGCTTTACGGTGTTGTGAAGAATTTCCTGTATGATGCGGTAGATATTGACTTCCTTGTATTGATTCAGGTGTACATCCTGCTCACATATAAATCTAATTTCTAATCCATAAGCCTCGCGGTTGTTCTCAATGAACTCATTAATTGCTTTTTGAAGGCCTTTTCGCACAAGGGTATTGGGCATGAGGTTATTCGAAATTTCCCGCAACTTTCTGATGATGCTATCGAGATGGGTGCTTGATTTACTGATCACCTGCTCATCGTCGGGATCAGTGGTATTGAGGCTGTTGATCTGAAGTTTTACGGCAGATAAAAGGGGGCCCAGTTCATCGTGAAGGTCTGAAGCGATGCGCCGGCGTTCTTTCTCCAATGTATCAATTTCAGCCTGTATTTTTTCCTTATGCAGTTTCAGGCTGCGGCGCTGATAGCGAATAATGGTGATAATGAAATATAGCAAAATTATACCCACTACCCCTACTACTATCAAAACAGACTGGTATAGTTCTTTTTCCTGGGGATACATATTACAGCTACTGCATACAACAAATTAACCAATAGATTTGAATACACACTTATCGCCCATAACTCACGTCTGAATGTTCGACTCATGCCATGCTCCAAAATGGATAAACCGGTGGTAAACACTACTATAAAGAACGAATAAAAAATGATGACTCCCAAACAAATCCAGAATTTCGGGTTCCTGTTAATACTGCTGCGTTCATGAACTACCATCTTATTGAATGTATTTACACTGAAAAAGATCAGGGCAAAAGCATACAATATGAAGAAGTAGGAATTATTTTTTATGAAACCGGTGAATATCACATTGCTTACTACCCATATTATAAAAAATATGCTTGCAATTGTGATAAACGTTAATTTCTTTCTGTTAAACAATCCCCAGTTGTGAAACAGCCAAAGGAATAAAAAGAAATCAATATACGAGTACACGTTCAGCACAAACGTGAACGCATCAGGATGGCCGGTCACATTCAGGATCCTGTTCAGTATCTCTACGCTTAAAGCGGCAATTGCATTATAAATGAAGGGATAGTAAGACGGGTCCATCCTTCGAAATCTTACTATCCCGATCATTACAGCAATGCCGATACTTAAACTTAAAATAAATCGTACGGTAGAATCCATTGTTTGAGAAGATCTCAGTCATTGAATTACAAATCACTCACACTATCTTAATTATCATTTGTTAAATCACAAGGAGGATTACACTGGCCATATTCCAAACCTCCGTCATCGGTGCCACCCTGGGCTGCAAGTGGCGATCCCTTACCTTTTATGTACACATTGTTGCCAGCAGAATCAACACCTACGATCATCAATCGTAATGCTTTTCTTTTATCGGCACCAGGCTTAATTCCGTAGTAGAATTTAAGGCCTACTACCTGGGGAAGCTTAAAAAATTCAACAATAGAGGCTTTGTTAAAAGTCTCACTATTGGGAATGAACACGTCAGGATAAACTCTTTTAATACTGTCACGTGTTGCACGGAAATCTTTTTCAAAAATGTCAATGCTCATCACCGGAATAAAATGGTTCTTTCTTCCAAGTTCAGAAGTATCGACAGGTACACTGATGCATACCTGGTCTTTAACAGGTGGTTGATTGTTACAGGAGCCGGTCAACAGGGCTCCAAGTAAAACAAAAATCAATTGAGGGTAAGTCAACAAAGACTTCTTCGAGATAGCTGCCATAAATAAAATTTTGGTTAAACGGGGCGCTAAAGGTATTCGTTAAGGCCTGCCCGAAAACCCGTAGAACTACTTATTTTATCTACAACTACTACCTTAAACTTTTGGTACTTTATCTCTTGTTGTTCAGCGTGATATGACTGACCTTTGAGGCAACGAACAGAGCGTACCCAAGTCACATAGGAAACCTTCGGCCCAATGAACATTTATAACTTTTAACTTTAATTCCATGAGACAGCAACACTCTTCCCCAAACAATTTAAATCCGGTTACACCAAAGGACCTGGTGCCGGGATCTTTTCAAATGATCATGGCCGACTCGGTTGAAGTAATGGAATATTACTACAGGGGCAAAATTCAGGAGCTGGAACAAGCACTTGCAAAACTTAATATTCTGGAACATTCGCGGGAAATTGCAAGCCTTTGTAAAGAGATCGTACGTACTAAAGAGGTATTACATAATATAATTATAAAAAAAGGCGGGTCGTCATCTGTATTTCCATCAGTCAAATAACCTTCCCTGTGCACCCGGCCTTCTAAAAATGGTCGTATCCAAATCAAGTTCTTCAGCGTTCATTCCATAAAGTTTACCGTATTTGCGATATTGCTGCGATATAATTTCAGCAATATCGCCTTCACCCCGCATACGCACACCCCACCGCGAATCGTTGACCTGGCCGCCATGGCTTTGCTCTATCATATGCCATACTTTATCGGCCCGGTCAGGAAAATTCTTATACAGCCAGTCATGGAA
>DATLDR010000150.1:0-3413 GCA_035525775.1 Flavitalea sp. | reverse complement strand
TGCTTGGCGCTGCAGAAAAATTTAATATGGTTTCTCATCTTAAGGAACTTTCCAAAGGAAACTCTGCAAGAATATGTTCGTGCGATATAGATGAAGTCACTCAATTTCATTCATCATTTTCCGGCAGGGGACGTACACGTTCTTTCCTGAAAGTGCAGGATGGATGTGATTACAATTGTTCGTTCTGTACAATACCACTGGCACGCGGAAAGAGCCGCAGTGACACTATAGAGCATGTTCTTGAAAATGTTAACCAGCTTGCAGCAAATGGCATTAAAGAAGTTGTTCTTACCGGAGTAAATCTTGGCGACTTTGGCACTGGTGATGAAAATTTTTACATGCTGATCGCAGCCCTCGATAAAGTGGAAGGAATTGAACGTTATCGTATTTCATCCATTGAACCTAATTTACTTACAAATGAAATAATTGAATTCGTGAGCAACAGCCGCAAGTTCATGCCGCATTTTCATATACCCTTACAAAGCGGAAGCAATAAAGTACTCGGAATGATGAGGCGCAGGTACCGCAGAGAATTGTACGCTGAAAAAGTTTCGCGCATCAAAACATTTATGGCTCACTGCAGCATTGGTGTAGATGTAATTGTGGGCTTTCCAGGTGAAACAGAAGAGTATTTTTTAGAAACATTTGACTTTCTTAGTTCACTGGAGATTTCATATCTGCACGTGTTCACTTATTCTGAACGCGACAATACCCATGCACTTTCGCTTAAACCAGTTGTGCCTGTACATATACGCAACGAAAGAAATAAAAAGCTTCGCAACCTGTCTTACATGAAGAGCCGGGATTTCGCTTCTGAGCATAATGGCCAGACAAGGAAGGTTTTATTTGAATCGGGTCGCGACAATGGTTTGATGGAAGGTTATTCCGACAACTACATAAAGGTGATTACACCCTACAGAGAAGACCTTTTCAACCAGATCATAGACTGGAAATTGTAACGTTTTCCGCAGCTCTCCTAAAGAAAACCCTTAGTAGATGCCATTCTTACAATATTGGAGCGCACTACTCCGTTATAATCCCGGCTCATTAGTGTTATATCCAATATTCGAAAGACTATGAAAACCATACTTCTATATACATGTGCAGTGATTTTAATCAGTTGCCAGAAAGAGGTTATCCTTCCAAACCAGGTTAAAGAACAACCTCATGAAGTGGTTATTCCTGAACCGCAACCTGAACAAGAACCTAATCCTGAAGCTGAACCGGATCCGATTCCTGATCCCCCTCCAGGAGAAATTTCGCAAACCGTATATCTCAGAAATCTGCCCCTTGTTTTTAATTCACAGAATCATTACAAGCTCGCAAAAATTTATACTGAAAATTACGATCTGTGGCAAAAAACACCCTCTTGGGTAAAAGATGATATTCACACTTTTAACGATATGGGTGATGGTATTATTGAATCGCCGGGTGCTGCATGCCCTGATAAACCTTTTAACAGTATCGCACAGCAGTGGTCAGCATATGTTGATGATGAAGGAGTAAGACTTACATGGGTTGATTGCGATTACCAGGAAACATCTTTCATTCTGGTAAAAGCAAACGCGGGCGTTTCATTCAAAGCTTATTATATTAAAAATGACGTGAAAATATATTTAGAATTCAGAGTAGTTTCAACTATAAAATAATTACACTGACGCCTGAACTTTATTCATAAAGCCTGCTTTCCAGCAGGCCTTTTTTAATTAATGATTACCCCACCTGCTCCATCTCACTTTTCACTTTTACCTTTTCACTTTTAACTTTTCACTTAATCTAATTCCGCACAATCATCACCTTATTGATCTGCCGTATACCGGCGCTGCTGGTAACTTCAAGAAAATAAGATCCCTCAGCATAATTTGATACACTCACCTGCATCCTATGAGATGCGGAATATTTCTGGTCAAATACCACCTGTCCGGATCTATTGATAAGCCTCAACCTGTATGGATCATTACCTGGTGCATTGATATTAATATTCAGGAATGAAGTAGCAGGGTTAGGACCCACGGCAACATTCAGTGAAGCAGCAGAAAAGGTTATAGCCTTTACAGGACTGTATTCATACCTCGCATCAATGTCTACTATTTTCAGCCTGTAATAGTTTGTACCAATTTCAGGAGACGCGTCTGTAAAAGAATAATTTTTATCAACACTTACA
This sequence comes from Flavitalea sp., assembly GCA_035525775.1. Taxonomy (GTDB): domain Bacteria; phylum Bacteroidota; class Bacteroidia; order Chitinophagales; family Chitinophagaceae; genus Flavitalea. The sequence continues at coordinate 1,249 of DATLDR010000150.1, read as the reverse complement.
TTTCCGGATGCATTGATAGAGCCTTTAGTGTTCCATGATTTTCCATCACTGCTTCTTTCAATTTCAAAATGAGATGAGTTAACTTCCAATGAAGTTGTCCATGAAAGTGTTACACCGGATACTTTACTGATAAGTTTAAAGTCAGAAAGTTTAACAGGCAGACTTCCATTTTGAAACTGAGGACTTGCACGAAGGGCTGAGGCACTGGTAAGACCATTAACGGTGCCGGCAACCAATGAATTGATCATTGTCGCTTGCCCGTCGTAAATTATCTGGCCACCGAGGGTAATGTTATTGTTATTATTGCCTTTAACAATTCTTGCCTGGGTATTCTGAACATCGATACTTGAATTTGTGCCAGCCAGAACTATGTCGATGTTATTATTGAATGTTAATACACTATTCACTCCATCAAGAACGAAATTGATATTCGAAATCGTTACATTCTGATTCATTTTCAGCGTATGGCCGGCTTTAATCACAATTTTGCAATTACAATTTCCTGAAGTGGCTGGTGTTCCGGATAGTCCGCCTACCCAGGTAGTTGTTTGGTCAAAGTCGCCGGATGTAGCAGTGGTGTAGGTAACCTGTGCACGTAAAAAATTTGCAGAAACGATCATCAGGGTAAAGAGTACTAAATGTTTCATTCTTTTCGATTATTGTAAGAAAAATAGAATCAGTAGAAAAACAGGCGTTTTTCAGGAGACTGGAAATAAATAAACGAAAAGGATTCTAAAGGATGAAGTGGAGTAAACGCATGCAAGATATAATGACATTTTTAAAGATGCAAGCGCTAGTCAATTAAACATGTAATGGTAGTTATTAAAAATCACAAAAGCGTGTTGTGTAGCAGGCTTTTGACTTATGACGATTTATAAAAATTAATTACGAACGATCCTCACTTTATTGATCTGACGGAGTTCTGAGCTGTTGGTAACTTCAAGAAAATAGGAACCATCCGCATACGTTTTACACGAAAGCGCTACACCTGATCCTTTGCCGGCTACTTTAAATTCGGCTAACTTAATGGGTAAAGTGCCGGACTTGAATTGTGGGTCTGTACGAGCTGTTGCAGCATTTGCAGCGCCAGTTATCAGTCAGGGAGTCAGTGAACCGACGTAATTGGGTCCGCCATCATAAATAATTGTTGCTCCAAAAAGAATATTATTTTGGGGTTTGCCTGTTTTATTTGTGAAGTTGCATCCTGAATATCAATGCTTGAAGTTCCTGTTAAGGTAACATCAACATT
>DATLDR010000149.1:0-11915 GCA_035525775.1 Flavitalea sp. | reverse complement strand
AGCTTGCATCTTCTGCAGGTAACCAACAGATTTAGGAGATAATTTACTGTTCTCATTTGTAAGCACAAGGTCAGCAAACATCATTATCTTTCTCAACGGCTCTTTCATGTCGTGACTTGCCACAAAGGCGAATTGTTTCAGGCTTTCATTCGATTGTGCGAGCTGAGCACTTTTTTGCACCAGCTGTTTTTCAATTCTTTTTATTTCTGTAACATCCTGGACGGTGCCCACCATCCTGTATGGCTCTTCATTGCGGAATTCTACCCTTCCAAGCGACCATATTACTTTTTCCGTTCCATTTTTAATGTACCGGTATTCACATTCATATTTTCCGTTAACGAATGATTGTGCAATCGCATCTTTTACTTTTTCTATATCGTCGGGGTGTACATGAGACATAAACTGACTGTAACGCTGTTCTTCATGCATATCAAAAATGCGCAGTACCTCTTCTGAATTCGCAGAAGTGTTCTCTTTGATATTCCATTCATAGTTGCCAATATGTGCAAGACGCTGTGCTTCGAGCAGTTCCCTCTCGCGCTTCTCGAGGGCTATTGCTGTTTCCTTTTCTTTTGTTATCTCAAAAGTCTTACCCAGAATTAAAACGGGTTCACCTTCAGCATTTCTGCTGAAGATCACTTCGTAAGTACGCAACCACCGGTAGCTGCCATCTTTATGCCTGAACCTGAATTCTGCCTGCGACATTTCATTCTTATTTTCTTTCAGAATATTCTGCATGTGCATAATCAGATTTTCCATGTCTCGTGGATGAATAAGCTGCAATAAAAAAGTGCTGCCCATTTCAATGATTTCTTCAGGTGTATACCCAAGCACTTCGAGCACTTTTCCACTAACGAATGTTTGCTTATTGTTTATAGTATCGAATAAAAAAGTGATGGCGGGTGATGCTTCTATCACTTTACTGGCAAGATTGCTCTGTTCAGCTATTTTAGTGCGGAGTACGTCGATAAAAAAATCTGTAGAGGTGGTGCTAGAGCCAAGCAGTAGAAGATCGGTTTCCGCGTTAATGCTGATGATCAATTGCAGATCCCGGGTGTATTCAGGTAAAAACTTTTTCAGTGCCTGGCCACGGATATAGCTAAGAAGGGTAATGTCTCTTGCGCTGATATCAGATTGACCTACTATATCCAGCTGATCTTTCATCCAGCGGTTCATAGACATCATTATTTGTTCCTTTCCCTTGTTGGCTTCAATAAACTGAAGATATTCCTTGGAGGTTTCGACTGCTATTTCAAACATTTGCTGTTCTGTAAACCTTTTCATAAGGTTTTTTAATATAGGCAACTGCAGTAGGCTGCTTAATCTTATTTGTTCTGCAGCATAATCATGTATGTGTTTATCTAACAGGAACCGGGCATATGCAGGTAAAAATTCATACTCATACATGCCCTTGTAAGCTTCAAATACTTCCAAAATCCTGAGGTTTTTCCGTAAGAAACTAAATTTACTTTTATGAAGAAATATAAATTACTAACAACCGATCATAAAAACAAGAAAAATGCGAGCGTTCGTTATTGTTGAGATCAGCATTCACGACAAAGAACTATACGAAGAATATAAAAAACTTACCCCGGCTTCTATTGCAGAGTACGATGGTAAATTCGTTGTAAGGGGTGGCCGAACTGTGAGCATGGAAGGCGACTGGAAACCTCAAAGGATAGTTGTTGCCGAATTTCCTTCCGTTACCCGCGCCGAGCAATGGTGGCATTCAGAAGAATATGAAAAAGCAAAAAAGATTAGACATGCTTCTGCTGACACCAAAATGATCATAGTTGAAGGTGTTGATTAATAAATCTTGTATGCCTTCTACCGCTGGCACAGGATTTAAAGGCATTGCTTTATGCCTGAAGGACCGTCACTATTTATTGTAAAAGAGAATATAGCTCCATTTATTGGTAAAAAAATAATTTCCGCCAATGGCAATGCTAAAATTGATTTCAGCAAACTGCAGGGCAAAAAGATACATGACATACGATTATGGGGAAAACAACTTTTCATTATTGTAAAAGATGTTACACTGCGTATTCACTTTCTGATGTTCGGATCGTATAGTGTGAATGAACAAACAAAGCCTGAAAAAAGTGTAAGGCTGCATATTGTATTTAAAAAAGGTGAAATATTTTTTTATACCTGTGCAGTAAGGGAGCTCGAAGGTGATCTGGATGAATTGTATGATTGGGAAGCTGATGTATTGAGTGAAAAATGGAACCCTACACGGGCACGAAAAAAGCTTAAAAAAATTCCAGGCACGATGGTGTGTGATGCACTGCTCGATCAGCAGGTATTCTCAGGCGTTGGAAATATCATTAAAAATGAAGTGCTGTACAGGATCTTTCTACATCCTGAAACCCTCATTGGAAATATTCCGCCGAGAAAACTTACACTGGTCATCAATGAAGCAAGAAATTATTCTTTTGATTTTTTGAAATGGAAAAGAGCGTATGTCTTGAAAAAGCACTGGTTGGCACATACGAAAAAGACTTGTAAGAGATGCGATCTCCCTTTTATTAAAAAGTATTGTGGTATTTCACAAAGAAGAACATTTTATTGCGAGAACTGCCAGGTGAAGTATGAGTAAATAACATTTTCATACACCGAAAATATGATGATAAGCTTGACATAGATCAAATAATAACATATTTCCTTAGATTATTAGGTACTTTGTGATGCATAGTACTAAAGACTTTTTATATTTGTATGGCAATAAACAATAACCATGTCATACAATACACAACATTCAAGCACAGATTTTTCATATCTTGTTGTTTTACTGTTACTTGCATACGTGATGAACAGTGCTCCAAAATATATAAGACAGTTCAGGCAAACACATGAAAACATCAAAATTCAAACCCCCATCCCTATCAAGCAGGTTCTGAAAATGGGACAATATTACACAATTACACCATATGTGCAGGCCTGGGTGAAGCTGTCAGCACCTGTTAAAAGCAACTTTGCCGTAATTGCAAATTTTAAGAAAGTATCTTTTTCGCTTCTTCCATGATCACTTCTTTTATCTTACCCTGAAACAGCGTTGCCGCTAAAGGCAACTTTCCATCGAGTGCCACTTCTTCATTACTTACACTAAGTTTTCCTGAAACAGGCATATTCATTACCGAAAAAGAAAAAGTCCCTTCGTTGTTGGTCCATTCCTGCTTAACATCTTTAAGCTGCCCGGCAAATTTTGTTTGCACATTACCCAATAAATTCTTTATCCTGGACAACGCTTCCTCTTTTCCTATTGAATGCGGGATACTCATCGTGATATTTGACATAACGAATTTCTAAGTTAAAAGTGAAAAGTTAAAAGTGAAAAGTGAAAGTTTAAAGTTTAAAATGAAAGATATAAATGTAAAGTTATACCTGTACGGTAAGTTATTCATTTAATAGTATAAAAGTAGAAGTAACTTCATGTGTCTTTTTAATTTTCACTTTTTAATTTTCACTTTTCACTTTTCACTTTTCACTTTAAACTTAACTAATGGTTAATCGTCGCGATTTACTCAAATACTTTACCGCATCTGCAGGTCTTGCAGCGCTTCCAACTTTTGTTAAGTCAATGCCTGCCGTCCATAAAGACAAAAATTTTATTTACTGCCTCAATACAGCAACAATCAGAGAACATCATCTTGGCCTTACCGGTGAACTTGAAGCTGCATCCGCCGGCGGATTCGATGCTGTTGAAATATGGATGGATACATTACAAACTTTTATTGACAAAGGCGGTAAGCTTGCGGACATTCGTAAACGATTGAATGACCTGAATCTGAAAGTTGAAAATGCCATTGGTTTTGCTGCGTGGATAGCAGATGATGAAACAGAAAGAAACAAGGCTGTTGAACAATTGAAAAAAGAAATGGACCAGCTTGCAGAAATCGGATGCAAAAGAACTGCCGCCCCGCCTGCAGGCGCTACAGATAAACCGGGTCTTGATTTAAGGAAAGCAGCTGAACGCTATCGGACGATTCTTGAACTCGGTGATAAAACCGGCGTAATTCCACACCTTGAATTGTGGGGATTTTCAGCCAATCTTAATAAATTAAGTGATGTAATGTTCGTAGCAATCGAAAGCGGCCACCCGAAAGCAAAGGTACTGCTGGACAATTATCATCTTTACAAAGGTGGTACATCCCTGGAAAGCCTTAAGCTTATCAACCCATCATCCACCGAAGTACTACACGTGAATGATTATCCTGGAAATTTATCACGTGAGGTGATCACAGATGCAGACAGAACATATCCGGGTGATGGCGTTAGCGCCATCAGGGAAGTATTGCATACACTGAAAAGCCCTGCCAGACCACTGGTTTTATCCCTTGAAGTGTTTAATAAAAATTATTACCGCCAGAAAGCTGCTGAAGTAATAAAAAACGGGTTCGGTAAAATGAAAAAAATAACAGAAGATGTTGCAAAAATGGACAGATAACGCAATTGCCATCAATAACCATCGGCGCTGTCATCTCCCCTGCTGTCGGCCACCGTTTCAAAAGTTCCGTTGTCCAGTACTTTTATTACTTCAGTTCTACCGATAGAATGCCTGTTAAAAATAGTATATCCCATTTTTTCAAGTACAGCGATAGTTGAATCAGGAAAATTATTTTCAACATCAATCCTGTCCGGCAGCCACTGATGATGGAACTTTGGCATATTGACCGCATCGCTGGTTTTTATATTGTAATCCAGAATGTAAACAAGCGATTGAAATACTGAGGTTGGAATGGTTGTACCACCAGGTGTACCTAAAACCAATACCGGCTTGTTATTCTTCATGACGATAGTAGGTGACATTGAGCTTAACATTCGCTTGCCGGGTTCAATGGAATTTGCTTCACCGCCAATAGCTCCATATAAATTAGGAGCACCGGGTTTTACACTGAAGTCGTCCATTTCATTGTTCAACAAAAATCCTGCGCCGTGCACAACAGTTTTACTTCCATAAGAATCATTGAGGGTAGTGGTAACAGCAACTGCGTTGCCTTCTTTGTCAATTACTGATATATGCGTAGTTTCTTCACTCTCCTTTTTTATATTACCAGGTTTTACTTCACTGCTTTTTCCAGCAATATGCGCCGAATAATCTTTCATTCTTTCCTTCAGATACTCGTTACTGGTGAGTGTAGAAACCGGCACTTTAATAAAATCTGCATCACCAAGGTATTGTGCCCTGTCGGCATAAGCTCTTCTTTCAACTTCTACCATCAGCTGAACGGCCTCTGGTGAAAGATATGGATTTGAAGTAAGCGGTTTGCTTTCTATCATTTTAAGCATCTGGTGCAATACCACACCACCGCTGCTGGGAAGATCCATGGTAACGATTGAGAAACCTTTGTAATCAAATTTGTGTGGTGCCCGCCATTTTGCTTTATAATTTTTGAGATCCTGTTCACTTATATATCCACCTCCGCGTTTAGCTTCTTCAGCGATAAGTTTTGCTGTCGCACCTTCATAAAAGCCTTTTGCACCTTCATCGCGTATGCGCATTAATGTGCGGGCAAGATCTTTTTGAACCAGTGTATCACCTTCTTTCCATGGAATGTTTCTGTGAAATGCTGTAAGCCCATTATTATATTTAGTGAATTCATTCTGCAGATTATTCAAAGATGATGCTTCAGCCGCCGTAATCGCGAAACCATATTCAGCCAGACTGATAGCCGGATCAATCAATTCTTTCAGGGGAAGCTTCGCGTATTTAAGTGTTTCAAAAATTCCGGCAATAGTTCCGGGAACGCCTGAAGAAGTCGGGCTTGTTGTACTTTTACCTTCAATAATATTCCCTGCAGCATCCAGATACATATTTTTATCTGCCAATGCCGGGGCAGTTTCTCTGAAGTCAAGAGAAACCACTTCGCCACATTGGAGTCGCGCTACCATAAAGCCACCACCGCCAATATTGCCTGCACCAGGATAAACAACGGCTAGTGTTAATTGCGTGGCAATTGCTGCATCAAAAGCATTTCCACCTTTTTTCATAGCCACAATGCCTGCCCTGCTTCCTAAAGGATGCGCGCACGCTACCGCACCGTTTGCTGTGTGTATTAGTTTTTTGGAAGTATAAGCAAATGGATTTTGTGTTACAACTAAAGTTTTACAGGATATAAACAAAAATAAAATGATGATACCGCTCCGCATGCCGCAAAGATGGGAAATTCCAATAAATTACTCAGCACTTAACTTCCTTACCGGATTGGCGGCAAAAAACATCTTCTGGCAGTCTCTTTACGATTGACTATTGCTGTTTGTCCTTTTCGCTTTGCCTTCCTCACCACAACGGCTTGCTCCTGTAATAATCCAGCACCTTTGTTCTCAGCAGATAATCGTAACGGGCGATGATCAGATTACTGTTAGCCTTGTCGTAATTATTCTTTGCAATTACATAATCAATTGCTGTTTCCACACCGGAATTAAAACGTACTTCCGCAATGCGGAAAGATAGTGCGAACGCTTCAACCTGCCTGCTTAATGCGTTGTATCTGTTTCGTGCTGCAGTCATATTCGCATATGCCTGCTCAATAGATTGCCTTAACTGAATTTTTGTGGATTCAGCTACATAATCATAATTCTTCAGTATCAGTGATGCTTTTTTTATCCTGTTACGCTGCAAAAAATTATTAAACAGCGGTATCCTGAGATCAAGAGAAATTGTTGAATACAGGTTATTGCTCAGCTGGTTATTGTAATCAATTTTATTTGACTTGAAATTAGCCTTCTGACTGATCACCGGAGTTTTTACTCCATCTATCAGCACATAATCATCTGACTGAAATTCAGAATTATTCAGAAATACATTCTGCGTGGCGACGCTCGAATAATTAGTATTCAGATTGCCGTTAAGCGATAAATTAGGGTACAGCAAACCCTTCTCAACCTGAACACCTTTCTGAGCACTTAGCTTTCTTAAATTAGCAGCTTTAACCAGAGCAAGGTTCTCCAGAGCAGTTTCATAAATCTGATGGGCAGTGGCATCGTACTCTACACTGAAAGCATCAACAGCGATGCGCTCGAATTTCACCTCCGCATCATAAGGCACATTCATCAGCTGAAACAGGTTCAGCCTGGATGTTTCCAGTTGATTCTGGCTGTTCACCACTGCGAGTTCATTACCTGCAAGCTCTCCCTGCAGATTACTTAACAGCGATGGAGCAATGGCACCTTCTCTATTCATTTTTTGAAGTCTCTCTACCTGCTGATGGCTCACATTTACCTGGCTATTTGACTGTGCCAGCAAGTCTTCATTACTTAATACCTGCAGATATGCAAGTATCGTATTAAGTGTAAGATTGTCTTTCTGTTGCTGAACATCCATCTTGGATGCCTCATACGCCAGTGAGTTTTGTTTTATACTTTGCTGAAGGCTCAGGCCGCCAAACAACGTTATACCGGTCGACAGCCCATAGCCGGCGTAGTTCACCTTCTGGTCTATGTATCCATTAGTAAAAGGATCGATGCTTCTTCCCTGGTTAATACCATGATTAGCGAAACCATTCAGATTGGGCAAAAGATTTGCCTTCGACTGCCGCCAGTCAATACCGGAGGATTCCATCTGTATTTCGGATTGCTTTAGCTGAAGGTTATTGTTCAATGCCGTATCTACTACCTGCTTAAGGGTAAACACACGTTGCGAATAGCCGTAAACGTTAGCAATTAGCAAAAATAATATGAATAGAAATTTGAACACTGTTTATTCTGATTTTAATGATGTTTTGCAGATCCGCCGGTCTTATACTATTCTACCATCCAGAAGATTTATGATCCGTGAACCGTATGCTGCATTTTTTTCGGAGTGTGTTACCTGTATGATGGTTACACCATCTTTATTCAGCTGGCTGAACAGTTCCATAATTTCTTCGCCTTGTTTGGAATTTAAGTTCCCGGTAGGCTCATCAGCAAGCAGGATTTTTGGTTTTGCAATCAACGCCCGTGCAATGCCTACCAATTGTTGCTGGCCACCTGACAACTGCGATGGAAAAAGATCTTTTTTTCCTACAACATTGAACCTATCGAGCATGTCGGCCACCATCGCCTTTCTTTCACCCCCTTTAATGTCCTGGTAAATCAGTGGCGTTTCAATATTCTCATAGACTGTCAGTTCATCAATCAGGTGATATGCCTGGAACACAAAGCCTATATGCTTCTTATATAATGATGAGCGCTCTTTTTCTTTCATCTTCAGTACATTTCCGCCATTAAAAATATACTCACCTTCATCGGGCTGACCAAGCATGCCGATCACATTCAGGAGAGTTGATTTACCTGACCCCGACGGACCCATGATAGAAATAAATTCTCCTTCTTCAACTGTAAGATTAATGTCCTTGAGTATGAATGTCCGTGCTGATGCATTAGAGATCCATTTAGAAATATGGTTCAGTGTGATCATAATGAAAAACTAAACAAGTATGTTTTCTGTTACAGTTTGTCCATCGAGCATGCGGATGATCCTGTGACTGTAACGAGCATCATGTTCTGAGTGCGTTACCATAATGATGGTTGTTCCCAACTCATTAAGGTCTGAAAGCATCTGCATTACTTCGTTACCATTGCTGGAATCAAGGTTTCCTGTAGGTTCATCTGCGAGAATCAGCTTTGGATTATTCACCACGGCACGTGCAACGGCAACCCTTTGCTGCTGACCTCCTGATAACTGCTGCGGATAGTGGTTGCGCCTGTGCATGATCTGTACTTTATCCAGGATCTTTTCAACACGCTCCTTTCTTTCTGCACTCTTCAAACCGAGATAAATCAGCGGAAGCTCAACATTTTCAAAAACAGTAAGCTCATCTATCAGGTTAAAGCTCTGGAAAACGAAACCGATATTGCGTTTACGCAGCTCAGCTCTTTTTCTTTCGTTGAATTTAGACACTTCAATGCCGTTGAACAGAAAGCTTCCTGCATCCGGATCATCAAGCAAGCCGAGAATATTCAGCAATGTTGATTTTCCACAACCAGAAGGACCCATTACTGCAACGAATTCACCCGACTTCACTTCAAACGAAAGTTTATTCAGGGCTACCGTTTCCACTTCTTCAGTACGGTAAATTTTTTCGAGACCACTAATGCTTATCATGACAAATGTTATTTCGGTTTAATCATTTTTTAATACCAGCTCCTGAATATTTCCAAAGTTTTCATAGCTGGAGGTTATAACTTTATCGCCAGGGTTCAATCCTTCGAGCACTTCGTACTGGTCTATGCTTTGTCGTCCGAGCTGAATAGGAATTCTGTAAGCTGTTTTACCATTTTCACTCACTTTGAAAATCCAGTTGCCACCAGTCTGCTGAAAGAATGCACCTCGTGGTACTACTAATGCCTGCGTTTCATCACTCAGCGATAACACGATCTGCAATGTTTGTCCGCGTCGAATGCCGGTTGGTTCCTGACCATCAAATTCCATGTCTACCTGGAAGCGGCCCGCAGTTACCTGTGTAAATATTTTTTTGATCTTCAGCTTGTATTCTTTTCCTGCGAAAGTAAAAGTACCTGTCTGGTTCGGATATATCCTTGAAATATAATGTTCATCCACATCCACACGTACTTTGAATCCATCAACAACGTCTATCTGACCAAGATGTTCACCCTTGTTTTTATTCTGTCCTATTTCTGCATCCAGTGAGGTGAGCTGGCCATCTATAGGCGAGCGGACAATAAGGTCGCCAACTTTTTTGCGCATTACACCCAGTGCATTCTGCGTACGTGCGTAAGATTGTTTAGCCTGTTCAACCTCCATTTGTGTATTGAGGCTATCCTGCTGCAGGATCTGTGAAGTAAGTTTCTTTTTTTGCCGCTGGTATTCGTAATTATTTTCTGATTGCCTGAATTCCTGCAATCCGATCGCTTTCTGGTCGTACAGTGTTTTATTCAACTTATACACGCGTTCTGCTTCTTTAAGCAGGTTATCGGCATCAGTAAGCTGGTTAAGCTTTGAAACAGTATTCTGTTGTGCTGCATTTCTGGAGATCTGCATCTGAGTAAGCAGGTTGAATACTGATGTTTCCTGTTGTACAAGGCTCAGTTCAAGATCAGTGTTGGATAACCTCAGAATAGGTTGCCCCTTTTTCATTACGGCGCCATCTTCCACAAATTTTTCTTCTACGCGGCCTCCTTCAATTGCATCCAGGTAGATGGAAGTTAACGGCAATACGATACCGTTTACAGGGATATTATCTTTAAAAGGACCTTTTCTGATCTCGCTGACCGTTATGCGTTCTGTGTTTACGTTCAGCCGGCTTTTTCCTGAAGTGAAATAAAAACTCAAACCAATCAGCCCAACAATCAGGGTGACACCTGTGATCATCAGTATCCTTTTAGCAGACCATTTCTTTTTTTGTATTACTCTGTCCATCAATTATTGAATTTACAGGTTCACCTGTATCACCGTTGAAAATTTACCGGTTACCGCATTAATAAAGGAACAACATGCCAGTTTGTACACGGTTGATAGCTATATGTTTATAATACTTAAGCAACTATTAATGTTCGCTATCGCAACATGAACTGTACGCTTTTGGTACACTGTACTTTGACGATTTAATTAAAAAAAAATGATCGCTAATTTAAGTATAATTGCAGTCGGTGAATATCACGACGTTTCAAAATTTTTACTTGCAGATATGCTGATGAAAGAAGCCTCCATATTAATCGTGGATGATGATCCGGATGTGCTTACAGCAGTTCGCCTGCTGCTGAAAACAGAGGTTAAACAGGTGGTAACTGAAAAAAGCCCGGAAAATCTGAAGCACCTGTTGTCGCAACAACCATTCGACCTCATATTGCTCGACATGAACTTTAACAGCTCGATGAACACCGGCAATGAAGGTTTTTTCTGGCTCAAAAAAATTAAAGATTATAAATCTGAAGCCATCGTGATCATGATCACTGCCTATGGCGATATTGATCTTGCCGTGCGTTCTCTTAAGGAAGGAGCAGCAGATTTTGTAGTAAAACCCTGGCACAATGAAAAACTGATTGAAACGCTTAAGGATGCACTGAAGAGAAAAGGCAACAGAAATTCTGCGCAGCTGATAGCCAGCAACAGTTCTATCATCGGATCGGAATTATTAGGTGAATCGAAATCGATGGAGGATGTTTTCTTCAAGATTGAAAAGATCGCTCCTACTGATGCCAACATTCTGATATTAGGAGAAAATGGTACAGGCAAGGATCTTGTAGCACGGGCTATTCACCAGCATTCCAACCGCGCATCAAAGCCCTTTGTAAAAGTTGACCTCGGAGCTTTAACAGAAACACTTTTTGAGAGTGAGCTGTTCGGACATAAGAAAGGTGCGTTTACAGATGCCCGTGAGGACAGGATTGGGCGATTTGAAGCCGCTGAAGGAGGAACTTTATTCCTCGATGAAATTGGCAACATCTCACTTCAGCAACAAGCCAAATTGCTGAGTGTATTGCAGAACAGGCAAATCATCAGGCTTGGAACAAATGAACCCAGAACAGTTGATATAAGACTGATTTGTGCCACCAACGTTCCATTGAGCGATCTGTCTGATGAAACGTGTTTCCGCAAAGATCTCATCTACAGGATCAACACAGTGGAAATAATCTTGCCGCCGCTGCGAAAAAGAAAGTCAGATATTATGATGCTGGCAAAACATTTCTCCAGGCTTTACAGCAATAAGTATATGAAATCATCGATCGATTTTGATGAAAGCGCAGAACAAAAACTGCTCGATTATCATTACCCAGGTAATATCCGCGAGCTTCAGTATATAATAGAGCGTGCTGTTATCATGTCGGATGGTGATGTTTTGCGCGCAGCTGATCTTATTTTCTCTCCCATAGAATCTGCCACCGAACCCGTTGATGACATAACGGAATTGAAACTAAGCACAGTAGAAAAAAGCACTATCCTGAGGGTGATCGAAAAACACCATGGCAACATT
>DATLDR010000174.1:0-22343 GCA_035525775.1 Flavitalea sp. | reverse complement strand
GGTTACCGGGCGCAAAAAAGTAATTAATTATTAAATATTTGAATAAAAAAGAATGACAACCTGCAATGTTAACGATAAAATTATCCGGGCAATTTGTTTTTGCTTATTATTAGTAATCCAGCATGGTTGTAACACTTCCAGCAGGAATACTAATACTAAGTCTGTGACGCTGGGAGACAGTATTGAGCTGTTCAATAAAAAAAATCTTGATGGCTGGTATACTTACCTTAAATACAGTGGACGAGATAATGATCCTAAAAAAGTATTTACCGTTCATGACAGCATGATCCATATTACTGGAGAGGAATATGGGTGTATCACAAGCAATGAGGAATACAGTAATTATAAACTGGAAGTACAATACAAATGGGGCGATAAAACTTATTATCCGCGTGAAACAAATGCAAGGGATAATGGTATCCTACTTCATTCAGTTGGGAAGGATGGTGGCTTCGACAGCACGTGGATGCATTCGATAGAATGCCAGGTAATCGAAGGCGGAACCGGGGATTTCATTGTGGTAGGGGATGGATCTGATCAATTTTCCATAAGCAGTACAATAAAAGAAGGAAGCGGGAATGAGACTTTTATTTATTCTCCGCACGGAAAACCATTAACAATAAATAAAGGCAGAATCAACTGGTTTGCTCGCGATCCGGAGTGGAAGGACATTAAAGGTTTTCGTGGAAAAAACGACATTGAAAAAAATACCGGCGAATGGAATACACTTGAATGCATCGCCGATAAAGATAAAATTACTACGTTTTTAAACGGCAAACTTGTTAATGAAGCAACAAATGTACATCCATCAAAGGGTCGTATTCAGATTCAATCGGAAGGTGCTGAAATATTTTTTAGAAAAATCACCTTATACAGGTTCCTGAATTAATTCATGTTAAAAAGTATAGATAAATAAATAGTTATACAATGATCAAAAATATTTTAATCCGCTTTGTCATTCTTCTTTCTTTTTCATTTTATATAACCCAGGCAAATGCTAAAGATCAACCATTGATCTTTCCGATTCCCCAGGTGATGGAAACAACAGGCGACCTATTTATGCTCGATGAAAAAGTAATGATAGCATTGCCGGTTAACGCAAGTGTAAAAGATCTCAACCTTGCCAGGCTGCTTATCCGTGAGCTGAGTGACAGGTACGGACTTGCATTGAAACTACAGGTTAATCAGTCAATTCCTACCGGAAGAAATGTTGTATTGATGGGTACATTCTCTAACCCCTTAATCAAAAAATACTGCACTGACCATAAACTTGAAGTAACCAAAACTAATCCTGGACCGGAAGGTTATATGATGCAGGTAACTAAAAATGCAATCGTGATTGCGGGCTCCGATGACCAGGGTGCTTTTTATGGACTTCAATCACTGCGGCAATTATTATCTCATACAAAAGGCAAAAGTGTGCAGGGCCTGAAAATAAAAGACTGGCCCGCTTTACCGTTCCGTGCCATTCGCATGTATGTGCCTGGTCCGGATAACATGGCTTATTTCAAAAGATTCATGTATGATTTTATGGCACTGTACAAATACAATAAAGTGGTGATCGAATTCAACTGCATGCGTTTGGACAGGCACCCTGAAGTAAATACAGGGTGGCAGGAATTTGTAAAGTATATGCAGTATACTCGTTCAAATTCATCCACCGGGTTACGCGGAGAAGAAAAGAACTCGAGCCATTATGATGCTGGTGATGGATTCATTATAGAAAAAAATGTAGTGCGCGATCTTGTAAAAGAAGCAAATGAAAATTTTCTGGAAGTGATTCCTGAAATACCATCGCTTACGCATGCATATTACCTGTTGACAAAACATCCTGAGCTGGCTGAGTATCCCGGCGATACATGGCCGGATACTTACTGTCCTTCTAATCCGAAAAGTTATGAGCTGATGTTCGATGTATATGATGAGTATATGGAAGTGATCAAACCTAAAATGGTACACATCGGGCATGATGAATGGTGGGGAGCGCCAATTGGATCGTGTCCGCTTTGCAGAGGAAAAAATTATTCAAAACTCTTTGCACAGGATGTACAAAAGCTGCACAGTTATTTTGCAAAAAAAGGCATTAAAATAGCGATGTGGGGCGATTACCTGCTTGAAAGTGTAAGGCAGCAGGGAACACAGAAAAGGACTTCTTCGACTGGAGTAAAATATGAAACGCCTGGTGGCCTTCCATCTTCAATCGTAAAAGAAATGATCCCTAAGGATATTCTCCTTTTTAATTGGTTCTGGAAAGACCAGTCAAAAGAAAAAGAATTGAACGACATGGGCTTCACTCAGATCTACGGAAATTTTACGCCTAACATTAGTGACTGGGACAATAGAATAAAGAAAGTAAAACTTGCCGGAGGAGCGCCTTCATCATGGGCGTCTACCAACGAATTTAACTTTGGCAAAGATATAATGCTTGACTATCTCGGATGTGCAAATTTACTTTGGTCTAAGCACACAGTAAGCCAAATGGATATGCTGAATATTGTTTGGAATATAATTCCTACAGTACGGGCATCGCTGAGATCTGAAAGAATACCCAGTAATGATGATGGTGTTGTTGAACCTGTTGATATCTCGGCACACTATAATGCATCAGGTGACCCGGTTATGCAGCATGTGGATCTATCGAATCTGAAAACGGGAGAAGTATTGCATGGATCACAGAAATTCAATTTGTTCCCATCAACATCAGCGGGCGCAAAAGTAGTGGTTGTTTCAGCTGAAGGAGATCAGAAAAGCACCCTATCAAATAAAGCAGAAAATATTCTTATCAATGAAGATGTGAGCAGCCTGATTTTCTTACATGCCAGTGCATTGCCCGGTGCCAATCAGAAAGGTTATTTTAATATTCCCAACACTTTTGATACGCCTGATATGCTGGGTTGGTATGAAGTGGTTTATGAGGATGGCTATAAAGAAATTATTCCTGTTCAATATGGCGTTAACATTATGGAGTGGAATCCCGGTGGCGAAAAAAGCATTGATACCCTTGAAGGAGACACAGGCGCTCCTCAAAATGCTTATGCCTATGAAGCTGATCCGGTAAATTGCTCCGCTGATACTGGTAAGAATGCTCCGGTATTTTTTGCTTATGAATGGACCAACAAACGTTTTGGCAAAGTAATTAAGGAAGTGAATTTATACGGCGTTCATAATTACCAGGCACAGCAGCAGGATTATGGTAAAGTTGTGTCTGCGCCAATGAAAAATAATGCTATTCTTCTTGCAGCAGTCAGTAAGGTGAAAAAAAAGATGCCATTCATACCGCAAAACTGATAGATGGATAAACAAAACAAAAGCATTATGAAACAACGTGCTTTCTGTGGGTTCGCCATTTTCCTGTTCTCTGTTACAGGAGCATATTCACAGAACAATTCATACAATCCACTTTATTGGGTTGAAGGAACAACGCACTACGACAGGGAAGCAACAGGCAAGCACATTGATTCCATCAGCGCTATGATCGATGATGTTTCATCAAAGGGATGGAACGGCATCATGTACTGGGGGGCCAGCCGTGACGGCGGAAAGATGAAATATTATTTTAAGTCACCTTTTCTGGAAAAACAACCGTGGGCAACTTTTGAACATGATGCACTGATAAAACCCCTCAATTAACATTATCATGATCAAAGCCCGTTCGGACCACGCTCCAATCAGACTGATGAGCATCGATGCGCTGCGAGGCTTTGACATGCTGTGGATCATAGGAGGCGCTGACGTAATGATTGCCTTGTCAAAAGCATATCCCAATAAATCATTTACATGGCTCGCCGGCAATTTTGATCATGAGTGGGGCGTATTTCATTTTTATGACATCATCATGCCATTGTTTCTTTTTATTGTTGGCGTGGTAATGCCGGTAGCATTTAAAAACCGCCTCGCCACAGGTGAAAATAAATCGTCTATTTACCGCCATGTTTTATTGAGAGTATCAAAACTTTATATTCTCGGATTGATTGCTTCCGGGCACCTTTTGGAGCTGAATGTTGCAACACTGCATCTGTGGACTGATACACTGCATGCCATCGCTGTTGGTTATTTGATATCGTCAATATTGATACTTGAGGTAAAATTGAAATGGCAGTTGGTAATTGTTGTCATTTTACTGGCAGCATACTGGATCATCATGACTAATATTCCTGTTCCTGGATATCCGGCAGGCTTATTTCAAAAGAAAAATAATCTTGCATTGTACATTGATGATCTTGTGCTGGGTCATTTCCAGGAAGGAGAGGGATGGACGTACATATTGACGAACATGACCTTTATCTGCTCTGTGATGCTTGGTGTATTTGCAGGATACATGCTGCTTTCTGAATGGAGTGAAAGAAATAAAGTATTGCGGATTCTGTCGGCAGGTGTGGGTTGTATTGCTGCAGGCCTGATTTGGGCAAACTGGTTTCCAATCATACATCATATATGGACCAGTTCCCTCGTATTGTTTGCTGGTGGATGGAGTTATATACTGCTTGCACTTTTTTATTATGTAATTGATGTAAAGGGTCACACTAAATGGTCGTTCCCTTTTAAAGTTATCGGAGTGAATGCGATTGCTGTGTATGTAGCCACTCATTTATTTGATTTCAAACTTATATCGGCTGTATTTGTTGGCGGCTTTTCTCAATGGCTTGGCTCATGGTACAATGTAGTGCTTTCGTTTTCCGCATTACTGGTAATATGGCTGGTACTGTTTTATATGTACAGAAATAAAACGTTCTTAAAAATATAAAAAGGACAAGTGATGCTTAATATCATTCCGTCAATTAGTTTGGCAATTATAATATGTACCGGATGTAATTCATCGGCAAATGAAAAAAACAAGTCTTATGTGGATGTTGTTACTTCCATGCAGCCTGATGATTTGGCAAAAACACCACCTATGGGATGGAACAGCTGGAATGCGTTCGGAAAGAATGTAAGTGAAGAAGTGATAAGGCAAACAGCGGATGCATTTGTTACTTCCGGATTAAAAGATGCAGGCTTCGAATATATAGTGATAGATGACTTGTGGCAGGGAGGTCGTGATTCATCTACCGGAACGTTGTATGCTGATAAGAAAAAATTTCCTTCAGGAATCAAAAGTTTAGCAGATTATGTGCATTCGAAAGGATTAAAGTTTGGCATTTATTCCGATGCGGGTACAAAAACATGTGGAGACATGCCTGGCAGCTATGGCTTTGAAGAAAAAGATGCGAAGCTCTTTGCTTCATGGGGTGTTGACTTTCTTAAATATGATTATTGTTATTGCCCAGATTATGTTTCGGCTAACAATGATTATAAAATGGCCTTCAAGAGGTACAAAGCAATGGGTGATGCACTGAGAAATACAGGCCGTCCTATTGTTTTCAGTATTTGTGAATGGGGACCGCGTTCTCCCTGGTTATGGGGTAAAGAAGCAGGCGGACATATGTGGCGCACCTCTTACGATGTTGCTGATATCTGGGATAGTCCCCGTAATGAAACCAGTCCTATCGGCATTGTAACGTCTATAGACGTGATTGCAAATCTGGGAAGGTTCGCCGGTCCCGGCGGCTGGAATGATCCGGATATGCTGGTGGTAGGACTCAACAATTCCGGATTTATAAAGGGTGGTGGTTGCAACGCAATTGAATATGCTACACAAATGAGCATGTGGTGTATGTTTTCTGCTCCATTGATGATTGGCTGTGATGTCCGGAATATGAGTGATGATACAAAAAAGATTCTTCTTGATAAAAATATCATTGCAATTGACCAGGACCCGCTAGGAAAGCAAGGGTTCCGTGTATACAGCCATAATGGACTGGAAGCATGGAAAAAACCATTGAGTGGCGGCCAATTCGCAATTGCTTTATTCAACAGGAATGATAAAAACGCAACATTGTCTGTTTCCTTAAAAGACCTGGAAATTGAAAATTCTGCAAAATACAGCAGGAGAGATATCTCACAGCCAGTGGCCACGGCACAACCCTTTCAAAAGTTGTCAGCAGATTTGTTATCTCATCAAACCAAAACATTTATTTTATCACGTATCAACGATTAAAAAGATCATGTTAAAATAGTATGCACATTATTCGTATTATCTGATGTTTTCCCATAAGTAATGAGATAGTTTTGAAAGGGGAATATCAGTTGAAGATGCAAGCACGAAATAATAAAGATGCCCATGAATGATTCCAGAAGAAATTTTATAAGAAATGCAGCATTGGCAAGTTTGGGGTTTGTAGGACTTAACCAATGTATGCTAACCGGGTTACGGTCAGTTCCGGGAAATAGAGTGGGCTATGGTAAATTAATATACACTAAAGGGAATATGCTGAGCCTTCCGGAGAAATTCAGTGCTTCCGTTATTTCCAGAACAGGAGAAGTAATGACGGATGGTTTGATTTCTCCTGGAAGCCATGATGGTATGGGCATTTATGGACTCAATAATCAAAGAATGATATTGATCAGGAACCATGAACTCACTCCTGGATCATTTGATCAGGGACCTTTTGGAAAAAGAAATGAACTGATCGGCAAAATATCTAAAGATAAGATCTATGATTTTGCAAAGCAAAGTGATAAAATGTGCGTAGGTGGCACCACAACCCTGGTGTATAATGAAGAAAGCAGAAAAGTTGAATCGGAATACCTTAGCCTTGTTGGCACGGTAAGAAATTGTTCGGGTGGACGAACACCGTGGAACACCTGGATATCCTGCGAAGAAACTGCTTTTAAAAAAGGAGATGAAACAGGACAGCTCGAAAAAAATCATGGATATAATTTTGAAGTGCCCGCAACTGATAAGATCTCGCTCACCGATCCTGTTCCTATAAAGGCTATGGGACGTTTTGTTCATGAATCGATCGCCGTTCACCCGGCAACCGGAATCGTTTACCAGACTGAAGACGAGGGAAATGGTTTATTATACCGTTACATACCCGATGCAACCGGAGATCTTTCTGCGGGTTCACTACAAAAGGGAGGGCGTTTACAATGTCTGGTCCTGAGAGATTGGAATGCAGCTGATACGAGGAATTATGCAACAAGCAAAACCCAATCGTTCCCTGAGAAAAAATTATTTGATACAATATGGGTAGACCTTGACGACATAGATTCACCCGACAATGATTTAAGAATAAGAGGACATCAGAAAGGTGCAGCGATATTTTCTTCAGGGGAAGGAATGATCTATGGCAACAATGAAGTATTCTTTACTGCCAGTTCCGGTGGTAAGTCGGGAAACGGCCAGGTGTTCAGATACATTCCGGGCATTTATGAAGGACAGCCACGCGAGAAAGATGCGCCGGGCAAACTTGAACTTTTTATCGAATCAAAAAGTAAAGATACATTCCGGTTTTGCGATAATATCACTGTGGCTCCCTGGGGTGATTTGATCATTTGTGAAGACAAAGTGGATGCAAGAATAATTGGCATCACTCCAAAGGGCGAATCATATGTAGTGGCACAGAATATTGAATTCAGAGAATCGGAATTTGCCGGTCCTGTATTTTCTCCTTCCGGAAAAACACTTTTTGTAAACATCCAGTCACCAGGGCTTACGCTGGCAATTACGGGTCCCTGGAAAATTTAGAAACAGAAATAAAAAAAAACAAATGATAAAATTACAGGCCACATGTTTGTTAATGATCGGAATGCTGATGGGATTAGTTTCCCACGGCCAACAGCAGGAATCGATTTATACCAAACCTTTAAAAGAAGTTTTATCCGAAGTGGGTAAAATGTACAATGTTAATTTCGTGTACGATGAGAAGCTTGCAGAAGGCAGGAATGTACAATATGCAACATGGAGGTATACTTCGGATATAGTAAGTACACTCAATAGTATTCTGCTACCCCTGGATCTCGTGTACGGGCAAAAAGATAATAAAACCTACACGATATCTCCTTTTGTGTATTACCAGCGTACAGAAGAAGAAGGTAAAAAACATCTGGACAGGTTGTTAAAAGCATATCCCAATGCCGCCTCATTTAACGAAAGAAAAAGCCAGTTAAGGGAATGCATCGCACAAGCCTTGCAGATTAATCTGAATGCGGAGAAAACTCCTCTGAACCCTGTGATGCGGGGTAAAAAGATAATGGATGGATACAGCGTGGAGAATGTAGCATTTGAAAGTATCCCTGGTTATTTTGTTACCGGCACCCTGTACCGTCCTCTTAAAGGAAAAGGGCCATTTCCGGTAGTGTTGAATCCTCATGGACATTTTTACAATGAACAGGATCCTTCAATTGCAAAAGATAGCAGCAGGTACAGACCCGACATGCAGATACGCTGCGCAGCGCTTGCAAAGATGGGTGCCATTGCTTTCAATTACGATATGTATTCATGGGGTGAATCTGTATTGATGACAGGAGATCCAAAATACCATCATACAGGTTTTGCATTATCTATCCAAACATGGAACACGTTAAGAACAATGGATTTTCTTCTCTCTTTACCAGGAGCTGATAAAAAAAGAGTTGCTGTTACAGGAGCTTCAGGAGGAGGAACACAAACTTTTCTTGCTGCAGCATTGGACGACAGGATAGCGGTAAGCGTTCCTGTAGTAATGGTTTCTTCAAGTTTTTATGGAGGTTGCGAATGTGAAAGCGGTTTACCAATTCATGGGGTGTGCAACGGTAACAATACGAATAATGCTGAAATCGCGGCGACATTTGCTCCTAAGCCAATGCTCGTGGTGGCGGATGGATCGGACTGGACAAAATCGGTTCCTGGAACAGATTATCCTTATTTAAAAAAAATATATGCATTTTATAACAGTGAAGCAAATGTGGAAAGTGTTTACCTGCCTGATGATCAGCATGACTATGGCATACATAAACGTAGACCTGTTTATAAATTTTTAGCAGAAAAACTGGGATTGAATATAAAAGCGATTACAGGAAAAAACGGAGAAATTGATGAAAGCAGCATTACTATTCAAAATCACGACGACCTGCTGGTGTTTCGAAATAATCCCCTTCCGGCAAGTGCGCTCAGGTCACATGTCGAAATCATGAAGAGTTTTTATCAGGTACATAATCTTGGGAATAAATGATGAACAATAAAATACCGATAGCTACAATTGGATTGGGTTTAATGGGTAGCAGCATAGCTACCTGCCTGCTTGCGGCCGGACATGAAGTTTTGACGCTGGTCAGGGACCTGGAAAAGGGAAAACAGGCAAAGGCTAAAATTATTAAATTCCTGGAGCAATTGAAAGAGGAAAAAATGATGGATGACGATCCCTTGAAAGTGATAGAAAGAATGGTGGTAACCGATAATTTAGGATTACTTGGCGGGCATGAAATAGTGATCGAATCCATTCATGAAAATATTGATGATAAACGCCGGCTGTTTCACCAGCTTGAACAAGTGCTTTCATCAACTGCAATAATAGGCAGCAACACGTCTGCTATACCGGTTACCATATTGCAGAATGGATTAAAAAACCCGGAACGAGTACTTGGTATCCATTGGGGAGAACCTGCTCATGTAACAAAATTTATGGAAGTGATTTGTGGCAATCAAACCCTGCTGAAGTATGGCGAAAAAATTATGAAATTGGCAGAGACTTGGGGAAAAGAACCATCGCTGGTTAAAAAAGATATAAGAGGATTTATTACTAACCGACTTATGTATGCGCTGTTGCGCGAAGGTTTTCACCTGGTAAAAAATGGTTATGCTGATTATGCAGATATTGACAGGGCCTGCAGAAACGATCTGGGTTCATGGATAACTTTTGCAGGTCCATTCCGCTACATGGATCTAACCGGTATTCCGGCATATCTAACCGTTATGCAGGATTTATTTCCTGAATTGGATAACTCACCTGAACCCCCTGATTTTATGGGAGAGCTGGTAGCATCCGGCGCAACGGGCACCAGCAATGCACATGGATTTTATCCTTATACAGAACAATCGGCAGAGAAATGGGAAAAGTTATTCGTTGATTTCACCTATGATATCCGTAAGCTATCGGAACAATATAGTCGTAAGGTTAAAGACCTTTAGAAATTTATGAGAAAAGCAATTATATCGTGGACATTGTTGTTTTTGTGTAATACCATGTGGGCGCTCCAATTCACCTGCATTAAGCTTACACAGGACCAGGTAGGTCCTTATTTTACCGTGTGGGGGCCGATGTTGATGGCCACTCTTTTTCTAGCGCCATTCGCACTGAATGATTTCAGAAAAGGTAAAAAGAGCATTAGGGATATTCTCGTTTTTGTGCAGCTAGGTCTGCTCGGCGCATTTCCTGCCCAGGTGTTAATGACCTGGGGAACGCAATATTCACTCGCAAGCAATGCAGCCATAATTACGCTCAGTTTACCTGTAATCACGGCACTTTTTGCATTTTTGATCTTAAAGGAAAAAATGAACAGGATCAGGTGGATAAGTTTTATTATAGCGATTATCGGTGTGATCCTTTGCTCCACAGGCGACATCAGGAAAATGAATTTTGGCTCTACCTATGCTATCGGCAATATCTTAATATTCCTGGCGATCGTGGGCAATGCATATTACAATGTTGGAGTTAAAAAAATCGCTGCAGGGTATACGGAAATTGAAATGGTGTTTTATACTTACGTTGTTGTAGTCGCGTTATTAACTCCACTGGTAATGTATTATGAACCGGATATTTTTTCTCGCATACCTGCATTTACAAAACAGACGTGGGTAGGTATGTCACTGCTTACGGTTTTTCACAACTTCCTGTCGATGATCTTATTTTTCAAGGCCCTGAAAGTGCTCGATGCCATGCAGGTTGCTCTGTCCAATTATCTAATCACTTTCATCGGATTGCCCATTGCCGCATTTTGGCTGAACGAACAATTGAATGTTCAATCAGTTGCAGGAGGAATACTGGTGTTGATCTCAACGCTCATCATAACAATAATTGATTATAAAGTAAATGAGAAAAAGCTGACGCTGATTACTCAACAAATAAAAAAATGAAAACAGATAAAGTGTTATCCGGCGTGGTACCTATCATTCCTACTCCTTTTCATGAGAATGAAGAAATAGATGAAGATGCCCTGACCAGGTTGGTTGACTTTGCCATAGATGGTAATATTGGTGCGGCATGTCTTCCGGCATATGCAAGTGAATTTTATAAATTAACCGATGAAGAACGGCTTAAAGTGGTGAGGATAGCAGTTGATCATGCAAAGGGTCGCCTGAAAATTGTAGCGCAATCCAATCACCCGTCATTGAAAAATGCAATAAGGCTTGCGCAGGCAAACGTAGATGCAGGAGCTGATGTTATTTCCGTAGCAGTGCCGCGCATTTTCAGTTTACCCGATCAATCAATTGCAGAATATTTATCCGGATTTTTTAAGTCGATTCCAAATACTCCTGTGCTGGTGCAGGATTTCAACCCGGGTGGAGCTTCAATAAGTGTGGACCTGATCAATGCGCTCATGAATGAAAACCCGAATTTCAAATACCTGAAATTAGAAGAGCCGTTGTGCGCGCCTAAATTCAAGGCTATCATAGAATCAACAAAGGGACAGATCGGTTTGATGGAAGGATGGGGAGGATTGTACATGATGGAACTGATTCCGGTGGGTATTACAGGTGTGATGCCAGGCCTGGCTGTGTCCGATATTTTACAAAAAATTTTCCAATTAAGAAAAAATGGCAATAACGAAAAAGCATTCGACTTTTTTGAAAAGGTGATGCCGCAAATATTTTTCTCGCTGCAGAATATGGAATTGTTTCATTACATGGAAAAGGAACTTTTAATTGAAAGAGGCGTTTTAAAGAATAGCGTCGTGCGCAGTGCAGGTTATAAACCGGATGCGCCTACAAAAAAATATGTAAAGGAACTAAACAGCAGGGTGTTTAAACTGGTAAATGAGATTCAGACAACAGGCTGATACCGGTAAATAGATTCAAAATGTATGGTATAACTAGTATGTACACTAATAATAATTAAAATGAAAGACGAAAACCATGATGTACAAACGATGATTCATCAACCGCTTATTGATAGCAGTGAAAGCAAAAGTGAATTTCAAGGACAGGTAGCTATTGTAACTGGTGCTGCCTCAGGCATCGGTTTGTCGGTAGCTAGGAAATTGCTGGAATTAGGTGCATATGTTGCATTATTAGACATTAACGAAACAGCGTTAAGAACTGAATTTGCAAAATATAAAGAGAGTGCCCGTATTTATGTTATTGATATAACTGATCAATCCTTAATCAATGAAACAGTTAATGAAATAACTGACTGCTTTGGAAGGATTGATATATTAATCAATTGTGCAGGAATTACTGGCAAATCAAACATATTGAGCCATGAAGTGTCAAGTGAAGACCTGCATCGAGTGTTTGAAGTAAATTTTATGAGCAGCTTTTATGTTGCAAAAGCAGTGTTACCGAACATGCTGAAGAAGAATTATGGCCGCATATTACACATTGCATCAATCGCAGGAAAAGAAGGAAATGCAGGCATGCTTGCTTATTCTTCTTCCAAAGCTGCAGTGATAGGGATGACCAAAGTACAGGGCAAGGAATATGCCGAAACAGGTATTACCGTGAACGCGTTGGCTCCTGCCGTCATTCAAACTCCTCTTGTAGACAATCTTCCTAAAGAACAGGTAAAATACATGACTGACAAAATACCAATGAAGAGATGCGGCACCCTGGAAGAGGTTGTAAACATGGCCATATATATTATATCAAGGCAAAATAGTTTTACAACAGGGTTTACTTTCGATTTAACGGGAGGGCGTGCCACTTATTGAATTTAATCTACTGATGTTTTATGATAACCAGATTTCTGTTTTTCATAACATGCATGTGTGCTTGTTTTATTTCGCGCTCTCAATATGATGTGAGGCAATACGGTGCATCAGGAAATGGAATAACGATAGACACCAAAGCTATTCAGAAAGCCATTGATAGTGCAGCTGTTAATAACGGAGGTGTGGTGAACTTTTCTGCTGGCAAATATAAAACCGGCACTTTAATATTAAAAAGCAATATTGAACTACACCTGATGCCAGGTGCAACAATCATAGGAAGTGAAGATATTAACGACTATACCATAGTGCATCAGCAATATGAGTCGAGATCGAGAGACCTTTATGCGAAATATTTTTTGATCTATGCCGAAAATCAAAACAATATTTCAATAACAGGTGCGGGTACAATTGATGGAAATGGTCTGAAGAACTTCCAGCAGATACGTCCGCAGAATGACAGACCCTACATGATCCGCTTTGTAAAGTGTAATCGAATATCGTTAAAAGACGTACAGTTGCTTGAATCTGCCAACTGGACCTTACACCTTCTTGCATGTACTGATGTGCGTATCAACGCTCTCACCATAAAAACTTCTGCTGAAGGAAACAGGGATGGCATAGATATCGATGCCTGCCAGGGAGTAAGCATATCGGATTGTCATGTAACCACTACCGATGATGCTATTGTAATGAAATCGACTTCAGATGAAGTTTGCCGTGACATCGCGATCACTAATTGCCTGTTAAGTTCAAAAGGTTCGGCCCTCAAAACAGGAACTGAATCGAATGGAGGATTTAAGAACATAGTGGTCAGCAACTGTGTAATTAAAGATATTCCTGATCATGCGGGGATTGAGCTGATGACTGTAGATGGGGGAATGATGGAAAATATTGCCCTCCAGAATATGAGTATGGAAAATGTAGCCACCCCTTTCTTTATCCGCATAGGTTTGCGGGCTAGGCCATACAAATCAAAGCAATATGTTCAGCAGATTGGAAATGTGAATGGTATTACTTTAAATAATATTACAGTAAAAAATGCGCGGTTACCTTCTAGTATCATTGGAGTTGGAAACAAAAAGCCGGCAAATATTTCTATCACTAATTACACAGTAAATTATACCGGATCGCAAACGGGTGTTCCATACAACAAGGTTCCTATGCTTGAATTCGAATATCCGGCCGCAAATATTTTTACCAATCTTCCGGCCTTTGCATTATACTGCAGGGATGCAGAAGGACTTTACCTGCAAAACATCAAAGTGTCCGGAACAGGACAAATGGAAAACAGACCTGCTTTTGTTTTTGACCGGGTCAGGAACCTTCAAATGATTTCCATTGAAGCCTGTTCAAAAAGCATGAAAGCTCCTTTAGCATATTTCCGGAACACCGGCGATGTTGTTGCTGCATTTTGTAAAAGAATAGAAGGCGGAAAGAACCTTTTTGAAATTGAAGGTAGTATCAGTGGCAAGGAACTGTTTGTTAATAATTTCCTTCAGTATTCTCAATCGCTTGTCTTTCATGTACCACCCCTGCCCGATAAAGTGAATCCCGACAGCCTGGATACTCACGATTTATCCCATGATCTTAAAAAAGGTACAATAACATTTACCGTGAAAATGAAAGCAGGCGGGATACAGTTTTGTGTGATGGTGATGAATAAGTCTGCAAAGCCCCGGAAAATCAGGATAAGTTACAAGGATGTTCAACAGGAGTTTGTTGTTGACTGGAAAGAATGGGGTTGGGCACCATTTACTTTATTAAAAGAGTTTTCAGAAGGAGAAAATGTGAATTTCACAATAGACGATGCGGCGAGCGGATCTGCATTGCGGATAGCAAAATATTATCTCAGGTCGCAGAACAATGGATACACCGATTGAGGGTCATACATTGGATTTGATAAAGCGGTTACGGTATTCTTTTGGAATGATTCCCATTATTCTTTTGAAATGACGATAGAAGTTTGAAAGGTTGT
This sequence comes from Flavitalea sp., assembly GCA_035525775.1. Classification (GTDB taxonomy): domain Bacteria; phylum Bacteroidota; class Bacteroidia; order Chitinophagales; family Chitinophagaceae; genus Flavitalea. The sequence continues at coordinate 7,639 of DATLDR010000174.1, read as the reverse complement.
CGAAGCCGCTGTCGTAGCTGATTTCTGATATGCTTTTATTATTTTCCATTAATAGGCGGCAGGCATGACCTATCCTTATTTCAGTTACATAGTCGGTGAATGTTTTACGCGTATGGTGTTTGAAATAACGTGAAAAGGATGCAACGCTCATATGAAGCTTTGACGCGATCTGTTCTACGTAGATCTTTTCATTGAAATTTTTAATGATGAATTCAAATACAGTGTTTATTTTGTCTACATCGCCCGAAATATTTGTTGTATAGGTTGATGAAAGGATAGGCTTTAAATCACGGCAATGAGACAGGATCATTAATATTTCTAAAAGTCCTAACAGCCGTTCTTCAGCATTTTGGCTTTTCATGTTTTTGAGTATAGCAGTAACATTTTTTTTCGTTTTGCCATATATATCCAGTGCCAGTGAAGATTTATTCAATAACCGGTTCACAAATTCCATTTCAGGGATCTGAAAAAAAACTTCTCCGAGAAAATGCCTGGTGAAGTGAATAAAAGTTGAACTGGCCTGAAGGTCGCTGTCCGGACTATAATATTGTTCATTATTCCGGAATAAGTGTGGAATATTAGAACCTATCAGGCAAAGATCGCCGCTCTGAAAATGGCGTACATTATCACCAATAAACCGCGTGCCTGTACTCTTATTGATCAGCACAAGCTCATATTCTTTATGAAAATGCCATGGATTGGGGAAGTATTTACAATCGAGATTTTTGTATAGAAAGGAAGCATCAGAAGAAACGGGAAGTTTATGTAATTGCGGCTTCATAAATTGTCGGGGAAAATGGGAATCAAGATACTTAAAAGTAAGGTTAAAATAGTATAATTTTCTGTTGAAGCATCTTTCAGTATCTTCAGTTATCATGAAAAAAATATTCTACGCTCTTCTGTTTATTTCTCCTGTTTGCTTTGCACAGGAAAATCTTGGTGATGCACTTGTAACACCAAAAAGACCAAAGAAAATCATTCACGTTGGCGGACCCGGTGCAGACATCCAGGGTTTTACCAATCATAGTATTCAGATTGCTGTTGAGGCTTTGCCTCCTGAGGGTGGAATAGTGAAAATGGATACCGGCGTATATACCATGATGGCGCCTGTGCGTCTGAAATCGAATGTGCAATTGATTGGATCCGGTCCGCGGACAGTACTCAGAAGAATTGACGGTTTTCATTCCAGATTTATCATTGATGCTGATTATGGTGAACTTAAAATAACGGTAGAGGATGCATCTAAGTTTAAGCCCGGTATGAGTATCCAGGTAACAAATAAGCCTTATTCGGATTGCTGGGATGTAAGCACAGCTGTTATCACAGATATCGTAAAGGATACTCTGTTTTTCGATACACACCTGATTAGAGACTACGAAGCCGGATTAAATGGTATGGTAACCAATGCCGGTTCATGTGTTTCAGTGTATGGAGTTCAGAATGTTTTGTTATCAGATTTTCAGGTTGATGGAAATAAAACAAAGAATGATTTGCTGGATGGTTGTAATGGCGGAGGTGTGGCGATCATAAAATCAAATAATGTTACTGTAGACCATGTAGTGGTAAAAGATTTTAACGGTGAGGGAATTACGTGGCAGATAACTAATCATGTAACCATTCGCAATAGTGAGATTAACGGCTGCACCAATATGGGATTGCATCCGGGCACCGGATCACCAAATACTGTTATTGAAAACAATTTTAGCCATAACAACAAGGTAGGTTTATATATATGCTGGCGTGTACAGAACAGCATTGTAAGGAATAATGTATTTTCTGATAATTCCACAAACGGCATCAGTACCGGTCATAAAGATTCAGATGTGCTTTTTGAAGGAAATACGATTAATGGCAACGGAGAACATGGAGTATACATCAGGGATGAGAACATCAAAAATTCACCCTGCAGGAATACTTTTACAGACAATAAGATAGAAGATAATAAAGGATATGGTATTTATATTGCCGCAGAAGCGCCCGACCTCGTTCTTAAGAATAATACCATCCGGAACACTCAAAGTAATCTGCAAAAGGCTGCAATTTATGTTGCGCAAAAAGGAATTGGATTCACGCAGAATAATAATAAAATGACAGGACATGCCGATGGTAATATCCTGTACGGCAAAAATTAAATATACCGCTGAAGACTGCGTGTAGTATTCTGGGGGAATATCATAACTGCAAGTTTTAATTAATTTGTTGAAAAAAGGTATATTGTGTTGGCGTGAAACAACTAACTGCGATATTTTTAATGGGCCTTTGCCTGTTCAACCTTATTGGTTATCGCGCACTTTTCTTTTATGCCCAGCAGCGATCAGACGCCGCTTTCCAGATTAATCTCGACAACAAAAATTACAACGAGGCACATCTTATTACACTAAAGGTAGACCTCGATATGCCGTACCAGATGCAGGAAACTTCTTTTGAACGTGTTGACGGTCAGATCGAAGTTGAAGGGAAAATATATAAATACGTAAAACGTAAGGTTTCAAATGGTCAACTTGTACTCCAATGCCTTGCTGATCCGGTGAGTAACAAGCTTGAGTCTGCACGAGAAACATTTTTTAAAATCTCAAACGCAGTGGCTCAGGATAAAAATACTAAAGGAGCTTCTCCTAAATCTTTCTTTGCAAAACAGGTATTGTCAGAGTTTGATCAACAACTCTCTTCAATTACCTGCTCTCACTTTTCTTCCCTCAACAGTTATACTTTTGATGCCAACAGCCCGCAGCTGCTGACAGCAGTCTGCCAGTTGCCTGAGCAGCCACCGGAACAGGCATAAACCACATGTACAATTATCATTTTCAATTTACGCCTAAATCTTTTTGGGGATGCCTTACATTCCAGTTGAAGAGCACCTTCCTGGTATCACCGGCTTATTAGAATACCGCAAGGATACTGCTCAACCGATACGTGAACTCACTCAATTCCTATTGCGTGGGCCCTCCACGCTTACAGAAGCTGAAAGGGAATTGATTGCTACTATAGTATCAGATGGTAACGATTGTACATTTTGTACAACCGCACATGCAGCAGCCGTCAATTTGCTGACTGGTGATAGTACACTCGAGCAACAGGTAAGAAAAAACTTCTCAAAAGCAGCGGTCAGTAATAAAATGAAAGCACTCCTGAACATCGCTTATCTCGTTCGTATCAGTGGAAAAAGCGTTACTGCGGAAAGCATTGAAGAAGCGAAATCTGCAGGCGCATCTGACATTGAAATTCATGACACTGTTCTAATTGCTGCATTGTTCTGCCTCTATAACCGTTATGTAGATGGCTTAGCCACTGCACTACCTCAAGATGAATCTTATTACACCTCACTTGCCGGGCGGCTCGTTACACATGGCTACAACAGATTACCACAGGGATATGATCATCTTAAAAAGCAATCAACATAATGGCACATATTGAAGTGGATAAAACAATTGCAGGCATCCGGTCGCTGTTCATGTTCAGACCGGAAACGGGTAAGCCGCTTACCGATCTTGCCCAGGTGCTGCTTCGCGGCAGTTCGCCATTATCTACCGCAGAAAGAGAGTTGATCGCTGCATATGTGTCGCATCTTAACGAATGCAGTTTTTGTATGAACAGTCATGCTTCTGCGGCGCGATGTCTATATGGAAATGAAGAAGCGTTGGTTGATGATGTACTTACAGATATTCAACAATCAGGAGTCAGCGAAAAGATGAAAGCTCTTTTGAACATTGCGGCGCTGGTACAGGTATCAGGAAAAAGTGTGACACCATCAGATATTGATGCTGCGCGAAAAGCAGGTGCAGGTGATATGGACATTCACGACACCGTGCTGATTGCCGCAGCTTTTTCAATGTTTAACAGGTATGTAGACGGGCTAGCGGCCTTCACTCCAAAAAACCGTGAAGATTACCTGGCAATGGGAAAACGAATGGCTGAAAGCGGATACATCTTTTAAATAAAATTAAATGGCACATATAGATTTAAAGAACAAACTGCCAGGCATCAGGGGTCTGATGGCATTCAGGCCCGAAACTGCAAAGCCTCTGAATGAGCTAGCAGAAATTTTACTGCGGAATGATAATAATTCCCTTTCAAGGGGAGAGCGTGAGCTGATAGGAGCGTATGTATCTTATCTCAACGATTGCTTCTTTTGTCAGAATGTTCATGGTGCAATGGCTGGTCACTACCTGCACTGTAATATCCATACAATCGATGCCATCAAACATGATTTCAATGCTTCTTCGTTATCCGGTAAAATGAAATCGTTGTTGTCAATAGCCAGGAGCGTACAGGTAAGTGGTAAAAATGTAACTGAAGATCAGATACAGCTTGCACGGAAGGAGGGAGCGACAGACATGGAGATTCATGATACCGTATTAATAGCGGCTGCCTTTTGTATGTTCAACCGTTATGTGGATGGGTTGGGCACGTGGGCCCCGGAAGACAGGGAGTTTTATATCAACCGCGCTCCGGTACGCGCGGAAGAAGGATATCGTGAATTCAATCTCCACAAATAGAATCATTATGGCGTTCGGTAATCAAAAAATAAATCGCACGATCATCTTCATCGTATGTTACGTGAGCATCATGTTCAGTGGCGTATCGTCGATGTTAATGTCTGTATACCTTCCTGTGGTGGTGAAAGATCTGCTGGGAAATGTAGACGAGGATAAAATGAATAAGGTAGGGGCATACATCAATTCTTTTTTTCTGTTTGGCAGTATGTTCGGAGGTTTTGCCTGGGGATTTATCTGCGATAAAATAGGACGTTCAAGATCAGTCATATTGTGTACCGCCTTTTATGGATTGTTTACTGTTCTCACCACTTTTTCTGCATCGTGGCTGGTGGTTGGCATCTACCGTTTTTTAACCGGATTCGGAGTAGGTGGAATAATTGTTACCACCAATATTCTCGTCGCGGAATCATGGTCCGGAAAGAAAAAAGCGGTAACACTTGGAGTGGTGTCTGCAGCAATGCCGGTTGGCTTTATTGCAGCAGGAATGATGAACAATATTGTTGCAGACTGGCACAGCGCATTTCTTACAGGCATAATACCGTTGGCGGTATCCATAGTTTCGATTTTTATTTTATCTGATTCGGAAAATTGGAAAAGAAATTCAATCAATACCGTTTTTCAGAATGAATTCAGCAAAAAGCTTTTTCATTCGCGATACAGGCAAAATCTTTTGCATGGTTCGTTGGTTTTCGGCACCATGCTTATTGGATTATGGGCAGTGTTTTCCTGGACGCCAACATGGGTACAAAGCATAACAAGCGACAGCGCTGCCGCGCGTCAACTAAGAGGCACAACCATGATGGTTCTTGCATTATCAGGGCTTTTGGGTAGCGTAGTGTCGGGATGGATCGCTAATGCACTCGGTTTGCCTAAAACTATGATGATGTGCTTCATCGCCTGCTTTGTAATGGTGTTTGTGGTTTTTAAAATGAACAGTGTTGTCACGTCTGCCACATTTATCGAAATGGCAGTGATGGCTTTTTTCTTTGGCATCAGCCAGGGTGCATTATCTGTTTATATACCATTACTGTTTCCTGTAGTGATCCGTGCGTCGGCTACAGGATTTTGTTTTAACATCGGAAGGCTTTTCACTGCATCAGCTGTTTTTTTTATTGGCGCACTTGCAGGATTACTTGGGGGATATGGTAATGCCATCTTCATCTTTTCATTTGTATTTCTTGCAGGTTTTATTATAACACTGCTATCAAAAAGCAAGAGAGACAGGTATAATGATGACGAGACAGATTCAAAGTTATCTACAGTTACTGTAGCCCCGCACATTAGAAATCATATTCAGAATTTAAACTAAACTAACCTTAACATGCCTTTTATCAAAACAGATCCTGCTCTTCCGGGAATTCGCGCATTGCTTGCATTCAGCCCGTCTACTGCAACACCGATGGGTGAACTGGCTAATACGTTATTGCGTTCGAACGATGGATTAAGCATGGCTGAAAGAGAGCTTATTGCTGCACATGTTTCTTATTTGAATGATTGTTTTTATTGCCACCAGTCGCACGGGGCAATTGCTGCGTGTTACCTTAATGGAAATACTCAGCTGGTTGAAGAAGTTAAGCACGATTATCAATCTGCGCCTATCAGCGAAAAACTAAAAGCGCTGATAACAATTGCTGCTAGTGTACAAAGAGGTGGAAAGCACGTAAACCGTGAGCAGGTCAGTGATGCAAGAGCTAAAGGAGCAAGTGATAAAGACATTCATGATACCGTACTGATAGCAGCGATGTTCTGTATGTTCAACCGTTATGTGGATGGGCTATCCGCCACTACGCCTGATGACCTTTCCACGTACGACCGGCGCGCCCAGCAGATCGTTCAAAATGGATATGGCAACCATGTATTCTTATCAAAGCAGCCTCCAAAGGTAAATGGCGGTTAAATATTTTTTTAAGTAAACTCCTAAACAAAAAAGATGAAATTAAAACATATTTTATTCGCCATTTGGCTACTTGCTGCAATCACTCCGCTTACATTGGTTGCACAAAGCAGAACAGTGACTGGAAAGATCACCGGCAAGGATGGCGAGCCAATTCCTAATGCAACGATCAGTGTTGCCAACGCCGGGAACGCTGTGGCAGATGAAGGGGGCAACTTCAGGATCAGTGCTCCGCTCAACACTAGTCTCCAGGTAAGCGCAACCGGATACAAAACACAAACTATTGCCGTGAACCAGGATAATTTTCAAATCCAGTTATCTGAAGATGTCGCACGTTTGGATGAGGTGATCGTTACAGGTCTGGCAACATCAGTAAAGAGAAGAAATTTACCGAATGCCATTGTAACTATTTCTGCCAGTCAGCTTTCAGCCATTGCACCTGCACAAACTTTTGATGCAGCGCTTGAAGGTAAAATAGCTGGCGCGTACATTAACAGCAATAATGGAGCGCCTGGTGGTGGGTCGTCAATAAAGCTGAGAGGGGTAACTTCTATATATGGAAATACGCAACCATTATATGTGCTCGATGGAGTGATAGTTAATAATGCTGCTGTATCCGGAGGTTTGAACACTGTAACGTTAGCTGTGAGCGGATACACATCAAACCAGGATAATGCATCGAATCGTATTGCTGACCTGAGGCCCGAGGATATTGAAAACATTGAAATACTTAAGGGCGCTTCGGCTTCAGCCATCTATGGATCTAAAGCTGCAGCAGGTGTAATCATCATCACCACTAAGCGCGGCCATCAGGGAAAGACAAGCATTAATTTTTCGCAGGACATAGGGTTTGTAAAAGCAAGGAAATTATTAGGCGTCCGGCAATTTACAGCCGAATCTGCTGCGAGCCTCTCACGCGATTCTGCTGCAGGAGCCGCTCTTGCCCAACAATTTCTGGATGCAAAAGCAGCAGGAAAAATATATGACTACGAAAAAGAATTATACGGTGAAACAGGTTTTACCAGAAACAGTATCATCCGTTTGACAGGTGGTACAGACAAAACAAATTTTTATTTTTCTGCCGCAAACAGAGATGAAGATGGCATCATTAAAAACACAGGCTATGGCAACAAGAGCCTGCGTTTAAACCTCGACCACAATATAAATGATGATGTAAAAATCAATATCAGCACCAACTACATTAATTCATCGGCAGACAGGGGATTAACAGGTAACGACAATGCAGGAG